>NZ_LXJP01000007.1:0-166583 GCF_001728855.1 Pseudomonas sp. AP19
GCAAGACCCGCATGCCCCAAGCCAGGAGACCTGCCTCGTCACCGATTTTCTACTTCAACCGGGCGGGGTGATCCGGTGACGAAATCAGCTTCTGCGCGTTGCGCAGGGCCATCGTCCCGTATGCCCGCCCCAAAGGGCATCCGATGAAAACACTGGCCAAACTTCCCGTCACCATCGTCACCGGCTTCCTCGGCTCGGGCAAAACCACCTTGCTGCGCCATATGCTCGACAACGCCCAGGGCCGTCGCATCGCCGTGATCGTCAACGAGTTCGGCGAGCTGGGCATTGACGGTGAAATCCTCAAGCAGTGTTCGATCGGTTGCACCGAGGAAGAAGCCAACGGCCGCGTGTACGAACTGGCCAACGGCTGCCTGTGCTGCACCGTGCAGGAAGAGTTCTTCCCGGTGATGCGCGAGTTGGTCGCCCGTCGCGGTGACCTCGACCATATCCTGATCGAAACCTCGGGCCTGGCCCTGCCAAAACCCTTGGTCCAGGCCTTCCAGTGGCCGGAAATCCGCAGCGCCTGCACGGTTGACGCGGTCATCACCGTGGTCGACAGCCCGGCCGTGGCCGCCGGAACCTTCGCCGCGTTCCCGGACCAGGTGGATGCCCAGCGCAAACTCGACCCGAACCTGGACCATGAATCGCCGCTGCATGAGCTGTTCGCCGACCAACTGGCCAGCGCCGACCTGGTGATCCTGAATAAATCCGACCTGATCAGCCCTGAAGACCTGGCCCGCGTGCGCCTCGAAGTCGCCGAAGAGCTGCCACCCGCCGTAAAAATCATCGAAGCCAGCAGCGGTCGCCTGCCGCTGGACGTGTTGATCGGCCTGGGCGCCGGTTCCGAAGCACACATCGACGACCGCCACAGCCATCACGATCATCACCACGAAGGGGAAGACGACCACGACCACGATGCGTTCGATTCCATCTCCATCGACCTGCCGCAAGCCGATGAAGCGCTGCTGCTCGACGCCCTGACGCAGTTGGTGGTGCAACACGGCATCCTGCGCGTCAAAGGTTTCGCGGCGATCCCGAACAAACCGATGCGCCTGCTGATCCAGGGCGTGGGCACACGTTTCGACAAGCACTTCGACCGTGCCTGGCAGGCTGATGAAGCACGCGTCACGCGTCTGGTGCTGATCGGCCAGGCGCTGGACGCGGCGGGCCTCGAAGCGCAACTGCGCGCCGCCCTCAGCGTTTAACCCATGCACCTGCTCAGGACCCAGCCCGGCGGTTTCGTCTCGGAAGACAACATTGCCGACTTAGGCCAAACCCCCGCTGAACTGGTGATCCTGTGCAGCGGCGACTCCAGCCTGGCACTGCTCGCCGAAGCGGCTCAGCAGTTACCCGACGACTACCCCAGCTTTCGCCTGGCCAACCCGATGCAGGTGCAAAACCATGCCTCTGTCGACCTGTACGTGGACGAGGTGCTGCGCCACGCCAAGGTCATCCTGATTTCGCTGCACGGCGGCATCGGTTATTGGCGCTACGGCATCGAGCGCCTGGTGGAGTTGGCCGAGCGTGGCGTGCAACTGATCCTGGTGCCGGGCGATGATCGCCCGGACCCGGAACTCAGCGGCTTGAGCACCGTAGGCGTGGACGCGCGCGACCGCCTGTGGCACTTCCTGCGCCAGGGCGGCCTGGGCAACGCGCTGGATTTCTATCGCTGCCTGGCAAGCAGCTACCTGGCCCGTGACTATGCCTGGGCCGAACCGCAAAGCCTGCCGCGCACCGCGATTTATCACCCGCATAAAGCCAACCCGCGCTTGAATGACTGGCAGTCGGATTGGCAGGCAGACTGGCCGGTAGCCGCCGTGCTGTTCTACCGCTCGCATTTGCAGGCGGCCAATACCGGGTTTATCGACGTGTTCTGCCAACGCTTGCAAGCGGCGGGTCTTAACCCGTTGCCGATAGCGGTGGCCAGTTTGAAAGAGCCCGGCTGCCTGACGGTGGTCGAAGACTGGCTGGATGACGTGCAGGCGGCGGTGATTCTGAACACCACCGGCTTTGCCCAGTCCAGCCCGGAAGCCCCGCATTTGCGCCCGTTCCGGCGCAATATTCCGGTGATCCAGGCGATTTGCGCCCAGGACAACCAGCCCGGCTGGGAGGCCAGCGAGCAAGGCCTCGGCCCGCGCGACCTGGCGATGCATATTGCCTTGCCGGAGCTGGACGGGCGCATTATCAGCCGTCCCATCAGCTTCAAAGACCTGGCCTGGCGCAGTGAGCGCAGCCAGTCCGACGTGGTGTGTTACCGCGCTGCGCCCGAGCGTATGGATTTCGTCGCCGAGCTGGCGCGGCGTTGGGTTGAGCTGGCGCGGGTGCCGAATGCGCAAAAGCGCATCGCGCTGATCCTCGCCAACTACCCGACCCGCGACGGCCGCATCGGCAATGGCGTGGGCCTGGATACCCCGGCGGCGGCGCTGAATATCCTGCGCGCGCTGCAAGCCGACGGTTATCCAGTGCCCAGTGAGTTGCCGCACAGCGGCACGGCCTTGATTCATGAGCTGCTTGGCGGCGTGACCAACGATCTGGACAGCCTCGACCTGCGCCCGTGCCACCAAAGCCTGGGCCTGGACGACTACGAGGCGATGTTCAAGCGCCTGCCGGAAGCCAATCGCCAGGCGGTACTGGAGCGCTGGGGCACGCCGCAGAACGATCCGATGTGCCGCGACGGCCGCATGATGATCGCCGGCCTGCGCCTGGGCCTGACCTTCGTCGGCATCCAGCCGGCGCGGGGTTATCAGGTGGACCACAGCGCGGTCTATCACGACCCGGACCTGGTGCCGCCCCACGGCTATTTGGCGTTCTACTTTTGGTTGCGCCACACCTACGGCGCCCATGGCGTGATCCACGTGGGCAAGCACGGCAACCTCGAATGGCTGCCGGGCAAGGGTGTGGGGCTGTCGGAAAACTGCTGGCCCGACGCGCTGCTGGGGCCGTTGCCGAATATCTACCCGTTTATCGTCAACGACCCGGGCGAGGGCGCCCAGGCCAAGCGGCGCACTCAAGCGGTGATCATCGACCACTTGATGCCGCCACTGACGCGGGCCGAGACCTACGGCCCGCTGCGTAACCTGGAGCTGTTGGCCGACGAATATTACGAGGCGCAATTGCTGGACCCGCGCCGCGCCCTTGAATTGCAAAAAGACATTCTCAAGCTGGTGCGCGAAACCCATATCGATCAGGAGCTGGAGCTGGACAACGACGCCGACGCCGCGATCTGGTTGCCGCGCCTGGACACTTACCTGTGCGACTTGAAGGAGTCGCAGATCCGCGACGGCCTGCATATTTTTGGCGAGTCGCCCGACGGCCGTTTGCGCATCGACACCTTGCTGGCCTTGCTGCGCATTCCGCGCGGCGATGGGCGTGGTCCGCAGTCGAGCTTGCTGCGCGTTTTGGCCAAGGCGTTTGCGCTGGGCTTCGACCCACTCGATTGTGCGCTGGCCGAGCCGTGGACCGGGCGTCGCCCCGAGGTGCTGCAAGCCATTGATCCGCAGCTCTGGCGCACTGCCGGTGATACCCGCGAGCGCCTGGAGTTATACGCCGCGCGGCTGATCGAACAAGCGCTGGAAGGGCCGCTCGAGCAACTGGAGGAACCCGGCTGGGAGGACGTGAAGGCGGTCATCGAAAGCCTGCGCATCGTCGTGGCGCCACGCCTGGATGCGTGCGGGCCGGCGGAAATGCGCGGTTTGCTGGATGCGTTGAGTGGCCGCTTTGTACCCGCAGGCCCCAGCGGCGCACCGAGTCGTGGGCGCCTGGATGTGCTGCCCACCGGGCGCAATTTCTTTACCGTGGATGTGCGTAACCTGCCCACCACTACCGCCTGGCGCATCGGCTTTCAATCCGCCAACCTGATCCTTGAGCGGCACCTGCAAGACCACGGCGACCACCTGCGCCAGCTCGGCCTGTCGGTCTGGGGCACTGCCACCATGCGTACCGGCGGTGATGATATTGCCCAGGCCATGGCGCTGATGGGCGTACGCCCGGTGTGGGCCACCGGCAGCCAGCGCGTGGATGACTTCGAGATTCTGCCGATCAGTTTGTTGGATCGCCCGCGCGTTGACGTGACGCTGCGCGTGTCCGGGTTCTTCCGCGATGCCTTTGCCAATCTGATCCGGCTGTTTGATGCAGCCGTGCAAGCGGTGGCGGCCTTGGATGAGCCGGATGCCATGAACCCGCTGGCGGCCAAGGTGCGCAGCGAGCGCGAGGCGCTGCTCAGCGCGGGCCTGGATGAAGAGGCGGCGGCGAAACAGGCCGGCTGGCGCATCTTTGGCGCCAAGCCTGGCGCCTACGGCGCGGGCGTACAGGGTGCGATTGATGGTCGCTTGTGGCAGAGCCGCGAGGATTTGGCCGAGGTCTACCTGAACTGGGGCGGCTATGCGTATGGCGGTGCCGACGAAGGCACTGCCGCCCGCGAACAGTTCGCCCAGCGCCTGAGCCAGGTGCAGGCGGTCCTGCAGAACCAGGACAACCGCGAGCACGACCTGCTCGATTCCAACGACTACTACCAATTCCAGGGCGGCATGCTCGCCGCCGTGGAAACCCTGAGCGGTGACAAGGCCGCCAGCTATCATGGCGACCATAGCCAGCCGGACCTGCCCAGGATCCGTACCCTGAAGGAAGAGCTGAACCGGGTTATCCGTTCCCGTGCCGCCAACCCCAAATGGATCGAAGGCGTGAAGCGCCATGGCTATAAAGGCGCGTTCGAAATGGCCGCGACGGTGGACAATCTGTTCGCGTTCGACGCCACCACTGCGCTGATTGATGATCACCAATACGCCTTGCTCGCCGACGCCTACTTGCTCGACCCTGACACCCGGGCGTTTGTGCAGCAGCACAACCCCGATGCCCTGCGCGACATGACCGAGCGTATGCTCGAAGCCCAGCAGCGCGGCATGTGGCAAGCGCCGGGCGCGTATCGCGAGGCGTTGGAAAACCTGTTGCTGGACATAGAAGAAGACAGCTGATGACTGATATTGCGCATTTCCCGCTGTCCGCCGTGGTCGGCGCCGACGACTTGAAACTGGCCCTGTGCCTCACCGCCATCGACCCGAAAATCGGCGGCGTGCTGATCGAAGGCCCGCGCGGCATGGCCAAGTCCACGTTGGCCCGAGGCCTGGCGGATTTGTTGGCCAGCGGGCAGTTTGTCACCTTGCCGTTGGGCGCTACCGAAGAGCGGCTGGTGGGCACGTTGGATCTGGACGCAGCGCTGGGCGAAGGCCGCGCGCAATTTTCCCCCGGCGTCCTGGCCAAGGCTGACGGCGGCGTGCTGTACGTTGATGAAGTCAACTTGCTGCCCGATCACCTGGTGGACCTGCTACTCGATGTGGCCGCCAGCGGCACCAACCTGATCGAGCGCGACGGCATTTCCCACCGGCATTCGGCACGCTTTGTATTGATCGGCACCATGAACCCGGAAGAGGGCGAGTTGCGCCCGCAACTGCTCGACCGCTTTGGCTTCAATGTGGCCTTGAGCGGGCAAACCCTGCCCACCGAGCGCGGGCAGATTATCCGCCGCCGCCTGGATTTCGACAGCGATCCTGCCGCGTTTTGCAGCCAATGGGCTACGCAGCAAGCCGCCTTGCGCGATCGCTGCACCCAGGCGCGGGCGCGGCTCGACAGCATTGCCTTGGATGATCAGGCATTGGCGCAGATCACTGAGCGCTGTTTTGCCGCCGGTGTCGATGGCTTGCGCGCAGACCTTGTGTGGTTGCGCGGCGCGCGCGCCCATGCAGCCTGGCGCGGCGCGGGCGCTATCGCCGAGGAAGATATCGACACCGTGGCCGAATTTGCCTTGCGTCATCGTCGCCAGGTGCAAACGCCTCCGGCGAGCCCGCCCGATAAAGGCCAGGCGCCACAACCTTCGGACAGCTCACCCGGCCAAGGCCAATGGGGCGCTATGCCCGCAGCGCCGTTGCCCACGGGCGCGCGCCGGGATGTGCCCACCTGGCCAAAAAAGCCCTAGGCATTCGCCCCCGACCTGACGCGGGGGCGGATGCCCGGCCCAAGGCGGGGCGACTGGAAAAAGGCAGGCACGGCAAAGCGCGTAGCGCACCGTTTGGTTCGATCAACTGGCCGGGCACCTTGCTCGGTGGTCGCCCGCAAACCCGTGAGGATTTGGTGTACCACCTGCGCAGTCGTGCAGCCCATGAGTTGTGGCTGGTGATTGTCGATGCCTCGGCGTCCACCCGGCGCCATGGTGCGTTGAGTGACGCCAAAGGCTTGCTCGCCCAGTTGTTTGATGACGCGTATCGGCAACGGGCGCGCATGGCGTTACTGACGGCCAGCGGGCACGTGCCCAAATGGCAGGTGCAGGGGGTGAAAGCCGCCAAGGGCCTGACCGATTGGCTCGCTCAACTCGGTGCCGGCGGCGGCACGCCGTTGCTGGCGGCGCTGTCCGAAGCCGGGCATTGGCTGCACGCGCGGCGCAAGCGCTACCCGGCCGAGCAGCAGCGTTTGCTGGTAATTACCGATGGGCGGCTCAAAGATATCGCCGGATTAGCGGCGCTCGAGTGCCCGGGATTACTGGTGGATATCGAGCGCGGCCCGATCCAGCTCGGGCGCGCCCAACAGCTGGCGCTTGTGTTGCAGTTGGACTATCGGCATATCGACAGCGTGCCGCTGCAATAAAAGTGAACGTTCCCTGATTCCCGCTTGTCCCCGCTTCCCATGTCACCCCCCGCCTGCCAAATCCCTTAATTTTTCAAGCCTGCCGGAAGCCGCTCCTGGCCTCCGGCTGTGCCCGCGATTTTTTCAGGGCGCCCAGCACACCCGATGCAAGCGGCAGCTGAAAACGGACTTTCTCCTCAACCGTGACTTATCAGGCAGGTTACCCCCATGCAGTTCAGCGAATTATTGGCAGCGATTTCCACCCATGCGATCCGTCTGCAACTGGAAGAGGGCGACCTGATCATCCTGGGCGACGATGAGGCACTGGATGACGCGCTGTGGGACCAACTGATTGCCCACAAACCGCGCCTGCTTGAGTGGGTGGCCGAGCATGGCGGTGACTGGCTGAGCCCGGCGTACCGCATCACCCCGGACATGTTGCCGCTGGTCAACCTCGACCAAGCGGCCATCGACCGGATTGTCGCCGCCATCCCCGGTGGTGCGGCGAATGTGCAGGATATCTACCCGTTGGCGCCGCTCCAGGAGGGGATGCTCTACCATCATTTGTCGGCGCAACAGGGCGATCCGTACGTGCTGCACGCGCAGTTTGTGTTCGACAACCGCGCGCGTCTGGAGGGGTTTGCGCAAGCGCTGCAATGGGTCGTCGACCGCCACGATATCCTGCGCACCTCGATGGCCTGGGAGCGCCTCGATGAGCCGCTGCAAGTGGTGTGGCGCAAGGCAACCCTGGCGTGCGAACAGGCCTCCTTGACCGGCGGCGACGTGTTGGCCCAACTGCTGGCGCGCTACGATGCGCGCACTTACCGCATGGGCCTGGATCAGGCGCCGTTGCTGCGCCTGGTGTTTGCCGACGACCCGGCCAACCAGCGCGTGGTGGCGATGCTGCTGTTTCACCACACTATTCTCGACCACACTGCGCTCGACGTGGTGCGCCATGAAATCCAGTTGTACCTGGCCGGCCAGCAAGCCCAAGCCGCTGAACCGGTGGCGTTTCGCAGCTACATCGCCCATGTGCGGCACGCCGTCAGCGAGCAGGCGCATGAGGCGTTCTTCCGCGAGATGCTGGCGGATATCGAGGCGCCGACCTTGCCGTTCGGCCTGCAGGATGTGCGCGGCGATGGGCAGGGCATTGATGAAGCGCGCATTCCCGTAGACAGCAGCGTAAGCCGTCGCCTGCGCACCTTGGCGCGTCCGCTTGGGGTGAGCGTGGCGAGCATGATGCACGTGGCTATGGCGCGTGTATTGGGGGTGGTCTCCGGTCGCGAGTCGGTGGTGTTCGGCACGGTAATGCTCGGCCGCATGGGCGCGGGCGAGGGCAGTGAGCGCGCCTTGGGCATGTTTATCAACACCTTGCCACTGCGCGTGGATGTGGGCGCGCAGGCTGTGCGCGCCGAGGTCCAGGCCACCCATGCACGCCTTAGCGCCTTGCTCAATCACGAACACGCCTCCCTGGCACTGGCCCAGCGGTGCAGTGGGGTGGCGGCGCCTATGCCACTGTTCAGCGCGATGCTCAACTACCGCCACAGCGCCGCCACCGATATGGCCGCCGTGATTGAGGTTGCCGAAGGCATTCAGGTGCTGGGCGCCGAAGAGCGCACCAACTACCCGCTGACGGTCAACGTGGATGACCTGGGTGAAGACGTTGCGTTGACGGTAATGGTCGACGCCGCCATCGGTGCGCAATGCGTTGCCGGTTACCTGCATACCGCTTTGGAAAGCCTGGCCGATGCCCTGGAGCAGCGACCGGATCAGCCGCTGAGCGGCCTGAATATTCTCCCCGATGCCGAGCGTCACCACCTGCTGCACAGCCTCAACCAAAGCCCCGCGCACTACACCGACACCGCCCTGATCCACCAGCAAGTCGAAGCTCACGCCGCCGCCCAACCCGACGCCATTGCCGTGCGCTTTGAACACCTGCGCCTCACCTATCGCCAACTCAACGAACGCGCCAATCAGCTCGCCCACCGCCTGCTGGCCCAAGGCATACGCGCGGATGATCGAGTGGCGATTTGCGTGGAGCGCGGCCCGGAAATGATCATCGGCCTGCTGGGCATCCTCAAGGCCGGTGCCGGCTATGTCCCCATCGACCCGGCTTACCCGCTGGAGCGCATCGCCTACACCCTGGCTGACAGCGAACCCTCGGCGGTGCTGGTGCACGCCAACACTCGCCATCTGGTCGGCGACCGCATGGCGATTGATCTCGACAGCGTGCAAGGTGAGTCCATCGTCAACCCGCGGGTCAATCTCAGCCCGGCCAACCTCGCCTATGTGATCTACACCTCAGGTTCCACCGGCCTGCCCAAAGGCGTGATGATCGAGCATCGCCAGGTGGCGCGGCTGTTCACGGCCACCGAGCCGTGGTTCGGCTTCAACCCTAACGATGTGTGGGCACTGTTTCATTCCTTTGCGTTCGACTTCTCCGTGTGGGAAATCTGGGGCGCGCTGATGCACGGTGGCCAGCTGTTGATCGTGCCGCAACTGGTCAGCCGCTCGCCGGATGAGTGCTACACGCTGCTCTGCGAAGCCGGCGTGAGCATACTCAACCAGACGCCGAGTGCCTTCCGGCAACTGATCGCCGCGCAGGGCAGCAACCCGCAGTCGCATTCCTTTCGCCAGGTGATTTTCGGCGGCGAGGCGCTGGAGCCCGGCATGCTCAAACCGTGGTACAGCCGCGCGATCAACGCCGGAACGCAATTGGTCAATATGTACGGCATCACCGAAACCACGGTGCACGTCACTTATCGCGCGCTGGAAGCGGCGGATGCGCAGTTGGTCGGCGTGAGCCCGATTGGCGTGCGTATTCCCGACCTGCAGCTCTACGTGTTGGACGAGCAGCGCGAGCCGCTGCCGTTTGGCGTGGTTGGCGAGTTGTACGTCGGCGGCGCCGGTGTGGCGCGCGGTTACCTCAACCGTGATGCGCTCAACGCCGAACGCTTCCTGGCCGACCCGGCCACCGGCCTGCGCATGTACAAGACCGGCGACCTCGGCCGCCTGCTGGCCGATGGCAGCGTCGAGTACCTGGGCCGCAACGATGACCAGGTGAAGATTCGCGGTTTTCGTATCGAACTGGGTGAAATCGAAGCACGCCTGGCCACCGCCAACGGCGTGCGTGACGCCGTGGTGATCGCCCGTGAGGACGAGCCGGGTAACAAACGCCTGGTCGCCTATGTGATTGGCGAGCACGACGTCAGCGCCGCCGCACTGCGCGACCACCTGCTGCTGAGCCTGGCCGAATACATGGTGCCCAGCGCCTTCGTGCTGTTGGATAAGTTGCCGTTGACCACCAACGGCAAGCTCGACCGCAAGGCCTTGCCGGCACCGGATGCCGATGCCCTCGCGCGGCGTGACTATGCCGCCCCGCAAGGCGCGATTGAAACCGCCATCGCCGGTATCTGGCAGCAGCTGTTGAAGCTCGACAAGGTGGGCCGCGACGACAACTTCTTTGAACTCGGCGGCCACTCCCTGCTGGCGGTCAAGTTGATCGAACGCATGCGCCAGATGGACTTGAGCGCTGATGTGCGCGTGCTGTTCGGTCAACCCACGCTGTCTGCCCTGGCGGCTGCGGTGGGTGGGCAGCGGGACGTACAGGTGCCGGTCAACCTGATCGAGCCCGCCAGCGAACACATCACCCCTGACATGCTGCCCTTGGTGGCGCTGGACCAGGCCGGCATCGACCATATCCTGCGCACCGTGCCCGGCGGTATCGCCAACGTGCAGGACATCTACGGCCTGGCGCCGTTGCAGGCCGGTATTCTTTATCACCACCTGGCAACCACCGAGGGCGATCCCTATGTGTTGCAGGTGCAGTTCAGCTTTGCCGACCAAACAGCGCTGGATGCGTTTGTCGGTGCATTGCACAGCGTCATAGCCCGCAACGACATCCTGCGCACCAGCCTGCTCTGGGAAGGCCTGGATGAACCGGTACAAGTGGTCTTGCGCCAGGCGCCGCTGGCGGTTGAGCGCATCGACGTGCAGGGGGGTGATGCCCTGGCGCAGCTGCAACAACGCTTCGACCCACGCCACTATCGCCTCGACCTGTCCCGCGCCTCGTTGATGCACTTTGGATACGCCCCGCAGCAGGACGGCTTCGTCGGCATCCTGCTGCTGCACCATATCCTGATCGATCACACCGCCCTGCACGTGCTGGTGGAGGAAATGAGCGCAAGCCTGGCCGGTCGCAGCGCGCAACTGCCGGACGCGGTGCAGTACCGCAACTACGTGGCCCAGGCGCGATTGGGGGTGACTCAGGCGCAACATGAAGCCTTCTTCAGCGACATGCTCGGCGATATCGACGAGCCGACGCTGGCGTTCGGGTTGCAGGATGTCAATGGCGACGGCAGCGGTATTGTCGACGCTCACCTGCCACTGGACCCGGCCCTCAGCCAAGGCCTGCGCGAACAGGCGCGGCAACTGGGCGTCAGCACTGCCAGTTTGGTGCACCTGGCCTGGGCCCAAGTGTTGGCGCAAGTTTCCGGCCAGCAAGACGTGGTATTCGGCACCGTGCTGCTCGGCCGTATGCAAGGCGGCGAGGGCGCCGACCGGGCGCTGGGGATGTTCATCAACACCTTGCCGCTGCGGGTCAGCCTCGGCGCGACCAGTGTGCAAGCCGGCGTACGCGCCACCCACGCGCGCCTCGCGCAGTTGCTGGGGCACGAGCACGCCTCGCTGTCACTGGCCCAGCGGTGCAGTGGCGTGCCGGGTTCGCTGCCGTTGTTCAGCACGCTGCTCAACTACCGCCACAGCGCAGCCGGGGACGCGCCGGGAGCCAGCCCGTTCGCCACCTCCGGGATCGACATTCTCAGTTCCGAAGAGCGCAGCAATTACCCGCTGGTGCTGAACGTCGATGACCTCGGCACAGGGTTTGCGCTCACCGTACAAGGCGTGGCCACGCTGGATGTGCAGCGCGTGGGCGACTCTATGCGCACCGCGTTGGCCCACCTGGTCACCGCGCTGCAACAAGCGCCGACCACGCCCCTGCACGCGGTGTCGATTTTGCCCGCAACCGAACGCCACCAGGTGCTGGTGGGTTTCAATGCCACCGCCCGCGAATACCCGGCGCAGTTCACCGTGCACCAGTTGTTCGAAGCCCAGGCGCTGGCCCGTCCCGAAGCCGTGGCGGCGATGCATGGCGCGTTGTCATTGAGTTATCGCGACCTCAACCGCCGGGCCAATCGCCTGGCCCATCACCTGATCAACCAAGGTGTGCAACCGGGCGAAAGTGTTGCGATTGCGCTGCCACGTTCGCTGGATTTGCTGGTCTGCCAACTGGCGATCCTCAAGTGCGCGGCGGTGTATGTGCCGCTGGATGTCAACGCCCCGGCCGAGCGCCAGGCCTTCATGGTGCAGGACAGCGGTGCGCGCCACGTGTTGACGGCCCTGGCCGACCTGAACCTGGATGCGCTGTCACCGCGCAATCCCGACCTGGTCCAGTCGTCCGACAGCGTGGCGTACATCATGTACACCTCCGGCTCCACCGGCGCGCCGAAAGGCGTGCAAGTGCCGCACCGCGCGGTCTCGCGCCTGGTGCTCAACAACGGCTACGCCGATTTCAATGAGCGTGACCGTGTGGCCTTCGCGTCCAACCCGGCCTTTGACGCCAGCACCCTCGACGTGTGGGCGCCGTTGCTCAATGGCGGTTGCGTGGTGGTGGTCGAGCATGCGGTGCTGCTGTCCCAGGCGGCCTTTGCTTCGCTGTTGCAGGAGCAAGCGGTCAGCGTGCTGTGGATGACCGCAGGCTTGTTCCATCAATACGCAGATGCATTGCTGCCGGTGTTCCGTCAGTTGCGCTACCTGATTGTCGGCGGCGATGTGCTTGACCCGCTGGTGATCGGCCGCGTGCTCAACCACGGTAAGCCCCAGCACCTGTTGAACGGCTACGGCCCGACCGAAGCCACCACGTTCTCCACCACGTTTGAAATCAGCGCGGCGTGCGCGGGCGGCGTGCCGATTGGGCGGCCGATTGCGAATGCGCAGGCCTACGTGCTGGATGCGCGCCAGCAGCCGCTGCCGCTGGGCGTGGTCGGCGAGCTGTATATCGGCGGTGCGGGCGTGGCCAACGGCTACTTGAACCAGCCGCAACTGACCGCCGAAAAGTTTATCCCGAACCCCTTTGGTGAAGGCCAGCTTTACCGCACCGGCGACCTGGCCTGTTGGCAGGCCGACGGTAATTTGTTGTACCAGGGGCGCAATGACCTGCAAGTGAAGATCCGCGGTTTCCGCATTGAACCCGGTGAAATCGAGAGCTGCCTGGCCGCGTTCCCCGGTGTCAAGGATGCGGTGGTCATGGCCCGCGAAGACGAGCCTGGCGATAAACGCCTGGTGGCCTACTACACCGCCCAGGCCGCGTTGGAAATCGAAGCGCTGCGTGCCCACGTGCAAGGCCAGTTGCCGGATTACATGGTGCCGTCGGCCTATGTCTGGCTGGAACTGTTGCCGCTGACCGCCAACGGCAAACTCGACCGCAAGGGCTTGCCGGTGCCGGGGCCGAGTGCGTTGCTCAGCCGTGGCTATGAGGCGCCGGAAGGCGCGGTGGAAACCCTGCTGGCGCAGATCTGGCAGGACGTGCTCAAGCTGGAACGCGTCGGGCGCCATGACCATTTCTTCGAGCTGGGTGGGCATTCGTTGCTTGCGGTCAGCCTGATCGAACGCATGCGCCAGGTGGGTTTGAGTGCCGATGTGCGCGTGCTGTTCAGCCAACCGAGCCTTGCCGCATTGGCGGCGGCGGTCGGCAGCGGGCGCGAGATTGTGGTGCCGGCCAACCGCATTCCACCGGGCTGCACGCGTATCACCCCGGCGATGTTGACGCTGCTGGACATTGATCAAGGCGCCATCGAGCGCATCGTCGCCACAGTCCCTGGCGGCGCGGCCAATGTGCAGGATATCTACCCGCTGGCGCCATTGCAGGAAGGCATTCTCTATCACCATATCAGCGCCGAGCAGGGCGACCCGTACCTGCTGCAATCGCGCATGGCGTTTGACAGCCTTGAGCGCCTGCACGCCTTTATGGGCGCGCTGCAACAGGTCGTGGCGCGTCACGACATCCTGCGCACCGGGGTGGTCTGGGAAGGCCTGGCCAGCCCGGTGCAAGTGGTCTGGCGCGAAGCACCGTTGACGGTGCAGGCCGTCGCCCTGGACCCGGCCGACGGCGGCATCATTGAACAACTGCATGCGCGCTTTGACGCCCGCCATTACCGCCTGGACATCACCCAGGCGCCGTTGCTGCGCATGGTCTACGCCCAGGACCCTGCGAATGATCGGGTCGCCGCCATCCTGTTGTTCCACCACTTGGCACTCGACCATACCGCCATGGAAGTGGTCGGCCAGGAGATGCGCGCGTTTCTGTTCAACCAGGCGCATGCCTTGCCGGTGGCTGCACCGTTTCGCAACTACGTAGCCCAGGCACGCCTGGGAGTCAGCGTGGCCGAGCATGAGCAGTTCTTCCGCGAGATGCTCGCGGATGTCGATGAACCAACCTTGCCGTTTGGCGTGCAGGATGTGCAGGGCGACGGCCGGGATATCGAAGAGGCCGAGCAGCCCCTGGACGCGGCGCTGGCGTTGCGGGTGCGTGAGCAGGCGCGTGTGGCGGGCGTCAGCGCGGCCAGCCTGATGCACCTTGCCTGGGCGCACGTGCTGGGGTGGCTGTCGGGGCGCGACGACGTGGTGTTCGGCACCGTCTTGATGGGCCGACTGCAGGCCGGCGATGGCGCGGACCGCGCGTTGGGCATGTTCATCAACACCTTGCCGCTGCGGGTGGATGTGGCTGGCGGCGCCGCGAGCGCGCTCAAGGCAACCCATTCACGCTTGAGTGGGTTGTTGGCGCATGAACATGCGTCCCTGGCGCTGGCTCAGCGTTGCAGCGGCGTCCCGGCCGCCGTGCCGCTGTTCAGCGCCTTGCTCAACTACCGGCATAGCAGCCCCGGCGAGATGGCCCGCGACGGCCACGGCATTTGGGCAGGCGTGCAACTGTTGGGCGGCGAAGAGCGCAGTAACTACCCGCTGACCCTCAGCGTCGACGATCTCGGTGCAGGCTTTGGCTTGACCGTGCTGGCCTTGCCGCAGATCGGCGCCCAGCGCCTGTGTGGTTACATGCATAACGCCGTGGAGCAGTTGGTCACGACACTGGAGCAGGCACCGAACACCGCTCTGCATCAGTTGCCGATGCTGCCGCCGGCAGAACGTGAAACCCTGCTGCGTGAGTTCAACGCAACCGCCGCCGATTTCCCGACGGGGCAGACCGTCCAGGGGGCTTTTGAAGCCCAGGTCGAACGTCAGCCCCACGCGATTGCCGTGCAACAGGACGGCGAATCCCTGACCTATCAACAGCTCAACCAGCGCGCCAACCAGTTGGCCCATCACCTGCTGGCGCTGGGCGTACAGCCGGATGATCGGGTGGCGATCTGCTGCCGCCGTGGCCCGCAGATGTTGGTCGGGCTGCTGGGCATTCTTAAAGCCGGCGCCGGGTATGTGCCCATCGACCCGGCGTACCCCACCGAGCGTATCGCTTACCTGTTGCAGGACAGCGCGCCGGTGGCGGTGCTGGCGGAAGCCGGCACCCGTGATCTGTTGGGCGCGGTCGCCACCGTGGACCTGTTGGACGACAGTCGGCAACACCTTGCCGTGAGCAATCCTCAGCTCGCCGGCCTGACTGCGGCCCATTTGGCCTACGTGATCTACACCTCGGGCTCCACCGGCCAACCCAAAGGCGTGATGGTCGAACACCGCACCGTGGAAAACCTGGTGCACTGGCATTGCGAAGCTTTCGGCCTGGATGCGCGCAGCCACACCAGCAGCGTCGCCGGTGCAGGGTTCGACGCCATGGCCTGGGAGGTGTGGCCCGCGCTGTGTTCGGGGGCAACGCTGCACGTGCCGCCGGCCAACGTCGGTAATGAAAACATCGACGAGTTGCTCGCCTGGTGGCTGGCGCAGCCGCTGGACGTGAGCTTCCTGCCGACGCCGGTGGCCGAGTACGCGTTCAGCCAGAACCTGCAACACCCGACCCTGCGCATCCTGCTGATCGGCGGCGACCGTCTGCGCCAGTTCACTCAGGAGCGGCGTTTTGCCGTGATCAATAATTACGGGCCGACCGAAGCCACGGTGGTCGCCACCTCTGGCCGGGTGCGCGCCGGGCAGGCGCTGCATATCGGCCGGCCGGTCGCCAATGCCAGTGCGTACGTGCTTGATGCACACCAGCGTCTGGTGCCGGTGGGCGTGGCCGGTGAACTGTATGTGGGCGGCGGCGGCGTGGCGCGGGGCTATTTGCACCGCCCGGACTTGAGCGCCGAACGCTTCCTGCAAGACCCGTTCAACGAAGGGCGCATGTACCGCACCGGCGACCTGGTGCGCTGGTTGCCCGATGGCAATCTCGAGTACCTGGGCCGTAATGATGACCAGGTCAAAGTGCGCGGCGTGCGAGTCGAACTCGGCGAAATCGAAAGCCGCCTGGCGGCGCTGGACGGTATCGGCGAAGCCGTGGTGTTGGTGCGCGAGGGCCGTCTGATCGCCTGGTTCACCGAACACTACCCGCTGGCGATTGACACCCTGCGCGCACAACTGCGCGAGCAGCTCCCCGACGCGCTGGTGCCGGCCGCCTACGTCAAGCTCGACGCGCTGCCCCTGACTGCCAACGGCAAACTGGACCGCCAGGCGCTGCCGCAGCCCGATCAAGCGGCGTTGCTGAGCCGCGACTATGAGGCACCTCAAGGTGAGGTGGAAACCACCCTGGCGCGTATCTGGGCCGAGGTGTTGCAGGTCGAGCAAGTCGGCCGTCACGACCACTTCTTCGAACTGGGTGGCCACTCGCTGCTGGCCGTCAGCCTGATCGAACGCATGCGCCAGGTCGGCCTCAGCGCCGATGTGCGTGTGCTGTTCAGCCAGCCAACGCTCGCGGCCCTGGCCGCCGCCGTGGGCAGTGGTCGCGAAGTGCAGGTGCCGGCCAACCGCATCAGCGTTGATTGCCGGCGCATCACCCCGGACATGCTGACGCTGGTGACACTCGACCAATCGACGATTGATCAGGTGGTCGCCCGCGTCCCCGGCGGCGCCGCCAACGTGCAAGACATTTACCCGCTGGCGCCGTTGCAGGAAGGCATTCTCTATCACTACATCACCGCCGAGCAGGGCGACCCGTACCTGCTGCAATCGCACCTGGCCTTCGACAGTGTGGAGCGCCTGCATGCCTTTGCCCAGGCGCTGCAACACGTCATCAACCGGCATGACATCCTGCGCACCGGTGTGGTGTGGGAGGGGTTGGCGCAACCGCTGCAAGTGGTGTGGCGCAAAGCCGAGCTGAGCATGCAGGCCGTGCACCTGCAAGGCGATGTACTGGCCGGTCTGCACGAGCGTTTCGATGCGCGGCGCTACCGCCTGGATATCAGCCAGGCGCCCCTGATCCGCCTGATGTACGCCAACGACCCGGCCAACGCGCGTGTGGTGGTGGTGCTGCTCTATCACCATATCGCCCTCGACCACACCGCCTTCGACGTGGTGCTGCGCGAAATGCAGGGCTATCTGCTCGGCCACCCGGCCCCCACGGCGGCGCCGATGCCGTACCGCAACTATGTGGCCCAGGCGCGTTTGGGCGTGAGCGAACAGGAACACGAACGCTTCTTTCGCGAAATGCTCGGTGATGTGGACGAACCGACCTTGCCGTTCGGCTTGCAGGATGTGCGCGGCGACGGCAGCGCCATCGAAGAACATTGCCTGCGCCTGGACAGCGCCCTCAACCATCGCCTGCGCGCCCAGGCCCGGTTGCTCGGCGTGAGCACCGCGAGCCTGTTCCACCTGGCCTGGGGCCAAGTGCTGGCGGCGACGTCGGGGCGTCACAGCGTGGTGTTCGGCACGGTGCTGGTGGGCCGCATGCAAGGCGGCGAGGGCGCTGACCGGGCGCTCGGGGTGTTTATCAATACCTTGCCGCTGCGCCTGGAAATCGACGCGCAAGGTGCACGCGCCGCGGTGCGTGCGACCCATGCCCGGCTCACCGCGTTGCTGGGGCATGAGCACGCGTCGCTGGCGCTGGCTCAGCGCTGCAGCGGGGTGACGGCACCGGCGCCGCTGTTCAGCTCGATGCTCAACTATCGCCATCGCGGCGCCGCGACTCAATCGGCAGACGCGCAACAGGCCTGGGAAGGCATGCAAACCCTGGTCAACGACGGGCGCACCAATTACCCGCTGACGTTGAACGTGGATGACCTGGGCGATGGCTATGAGGTCACCGCCCTGGCGAAAATCGACGCGCAACGGGTGTGTGGCTATATGCAAACAGCCTTGGCCGGGCTGGTCGATGCCCTGGAGCAGGCACCGCATCAGGCGCTCAATCGCTTGCCGATCCTAGGCCATGACGAGCGGCACACACTATTGGTGGAGTTCAACTCAACGCAGGTGCACTACAACCTCGACCAGACCCTGCACGGCCTGTTCGAAGCCCAGGTCGAGCGCACGCCGGATGCCATCGCGGTCAAAGCCGGCGACCTGCAGCTGACCTATCAGGCACTCAACGAACGCGCCAATCGCCTCGCCCATCACCTGCGTGAACGCGGCGTACAGCCGGATTCGCGTGTCGGTATCTGCGTCGAGCGTGGCCTGGACATGGTCATCGGCCTGTTGGCCATCCTCAAGGCCGGTGGCGGTTATGTACCCCTCGACCCGGCGTACCCACGCGAGCGTATTGCCTACATGCTGCAAGACAGCGCGCCCGTGGTGGTGCTGGCGCAGGGCGCCACCGTTGAGTTGCTCGGCGATGTGCCGGTGCTCGATCTGGACCACGACACCTGGCAACACCAGCCTGCTGCCAACCCTCAGGTGCCGGGGCTCACCGCCCAGCATCAGGCCTACGTGATCTATACCTCCGGTTCCACCGGCCAGCCCAAGGGCGTGATCAACGAGCACGCCGGCGTGGTCAACCGCCTGCTGTGGATGCAGGACGCGTACGGCCTCAAAGCCCATGACACGGTGCTGCAGAAAACCCCGTTCAGCTTTGACGTGTCGGTGTGGGAGTTCTTCTGGCCGCTGTTGACCGGCGCACGCCTGGTGATGGCGCGCCCGGGCGGCCACAAGGAACCGGCGTACCTGTGCGAAGTGATCGAAGCGGAGCACATCACCACGCTGCACTTTGTGCCATCGATGCTCGAGGTGTTCCTGGCCCACGGCGATGTCAGCAAGGCCGCCGGGCTGGTGCGCGTGATGTGCAGCGGCGAAGCCTTGCCGGGCAGCCTGGTGCGGCGCTTCAAGCAGCAATTACCGGAGATCGGCCTGTACAACCTGTATGGCCCGACCGAAGCGGCCGTGGATGTGACGGCCTGGAACTGTGCACGCCCCGATGTGCCGGACAACACGCCGATCGGCAAGCCGATTGCCAACACGCGCATGTACCTGCTGGATGCGCAGTTGCAGCCGGTGCCGTTGGGTGTGGTCGGCGAGCTGTTCATTGGCGGCGTGCAAGTGGCGCGCGGCTACTTGAATCGGCCTGAGCTGACCGCCGAACGCTTCCTCAAGGACCCGTTCACAGGTGGCCGTATGTACCGCACCGGTGACGTCGGCCGCTACCTGCCCGATGGCAATCTCGAGTACCTGGGCCGCAACGATGACCAGGTGAAGATCCGTGGTTTGCGCATCGAACTGGGCGAAATCCAGGCGCGGCTGCTGGAGCATCCGCAGGTTAACGAGGCTGCCGTGGTGGCCCGTGACGATCGCCTGGTGGCTTATTACACCGGTGCGCCGGCCGACATCGAACACCTGCGCGCCCACCTGTTGCAGCACCTGCCGGACTTTATGGTGCCCGCGTTGTTCGTGCACCTTGACGCGCTGCCCCTGAGCCCCAACGGCAAGCTCGACCGCAAGGCCCTGCCTGCGCCAGGCATGGACGCGCTGAGGGTGCGCGAGTACGCGGCGCCGCAAGGTGACACCGAGATCCTTCTCGCGCAGCTCTGGGCGGAACTGCTCAAAGTGGAGCGGGTAGGGCGCCATGACAACTTCTTTGAACTGGGCGGGCATTCGCTGCTCGCCGTGAGCTTGATCGGACGCCTGCGCCAGGAAGGCATGGAAGCCGATGTGCGGGCGTTGTTTGAACAGCCGACCCTGGCCGGCTACGCCGCCATAACCGAACGAATGGAGATCGTCCTGTGAGTATTTTTGAGCTGTTGGCGACGCTGAAAACCAAGGACATCCAACTGGCGCTCAAGGGCGAGCAGTTGTCGGTGCAAGGCAATAAACAAGCGTTGAGCGACCCGGCGATCCTTGCCGCGTTGCGCGAACACAAACCCGGGCTTATCGCGTTGATCCAGGCCGGGGAGTATTCGGCGAGCAAGGCCGGTGAAGTCGAGGTGCCAGCCAATGCGATACCGGCCGGTGCCGAGCGCATCACGCCGGGTATGCTGACCTTGTCGACGCTGAGCCAGGACGAGATCGACCGTATCGTCTCGACCGTCGACGGCGGCGTGGCGAATATCCAGGATATCTACCCGCTGGCGCCCTTGCAGGAAGGCATTCTGTTCCACCACGTCAGCGCCGAACAGGGTGACCCGTATGTGATGCAGTCGCAGTTCGCGTTTGACAACCTGGCGCGCTTCGAGGCATTTGCCCAGGCCTTGCAAGCCGTGATGGACCGCCATGACATCCTGCGCACAGGCGTGGTCTGGGACGGCTTGCAGGAACCCTCGCAAGTGGTCTGGCGCCAGGCGCGCCTGCCGGTGCAGGCCCTTCAGCTCGACCCGGCGGACGGCGACATCGCCGCGCAATTGCACGCGCTGTTCGACGCCCGCCACTATCACCTCGACGTCACGCAGGCGCCGCTGCTGCGCCTGGTACGTGCCGACGACCCGCTGAATCAGCGGATCGTCGCGACCCTGCTGTTCCACCATATGGCCCTCGACCACAGTGCCCTTGAAGTGGTGTGCCACGAACTGCAGGCGTGCCTGTTGGGGCAGGGCGCAGCGCTGGGCCGGCCCGTGCCGTTTCGCAACTATGTGGCCCAGGCGCGGCTGGGCATCAGCGAGCAGGAACATGAACAGTTCTTTCGCCAGATGCTCGGCGATATCAGCGAGCCGACGTTGCCGTTTGGGTTGCAGGATGTGCAGGGCGATGCCCGCGGCATCGCTGAAGTCAGCCTGCCATTGGCGCCGGCGTTGGCGCAGCGCTTGCGCGCGCAAGCCCGGCAACTCGGTGTGAGTGCCGCCAGCCTGTTTCACCTGGGCTGGGCCCAGGTGTTGGGGGTGCTGGCGGGCAAAGAACAGGTGGTATTCGGCACCGTCCTGATGGGCCGCATGCAAGGCAGCCATGACACCGATCGGGCGCTGGGGATTTTCATCAACACGCTGCCGTTTCGCGTGGACGTAGGCAGCCAGGACGTGCGCACCGGGGTCAAGGCCACCCATGCACGGCTGACCACCTTGCTGCGCCATGAGCACGCCGCCTTGGCGCTGGCCCAGCGTTGCAGCGGCGTGGCGGCGCCGACGCCGCTGTTCAGTGCGCTGCTCAATTACCGTCACAGTGCGCCGGCGGCCGATAACGCGGCGTCGTCGGCCTGGCAAGGGATCGTCGCGCTCAGCGCCGAAGAGCGCACCAACTACCCGCTGACCTTGAGTGTGGATGACCTCGGTGACGGCTTTGGCTTGAGCCTGCTTGCCAGCACCTTGGTCGACCCGCAGCGCGTCTGCGCCTACCTGGAAACCGCCCTGGACAACCTGGTGACCGCGCTGGAGCAAGCGCCGCAGACGGCCCTTCACCATGTGTCGGTGGTGCCTGCCGCCGAGCGACATCAACTGCTGGAGCAGTTCAACGCCACTCAGATGCATTTCCCGCAGGGCACCACGTTGCATGGGCGCATTGAAGCCCAGGCCGCGCGCACGCCCGAGGCCATCGCCGCGGTGCACCAGGGCCGCCAACTGAGCTACGCCGAGTTGAACCAGCAAGCCAACCTGCTGGCCCATCACCTGCTGGCCTTGGGCGTCAAACCGGATGACCGCGTGGCCATCGTCGCCCGTCGTGGCCTGGATACCCTGGCCGGGTTGCTGGCGATCCTCAAGGCCGGAGCCTGTTATGTGCCGGTCGACCCGTCCCACCCGGCCGAGCGCCTGAATTATCTGCTGACCGACAGTGCGCCGGTGGCGGTGTTGACCCAGCACGCCCTGCTGGAGCGCCTGCCTGCCCTTGATGTGCCGGTGATCAACCTGGATCGCTTCACCTGGCAGCACCATTCGGCGAGTAACCCCAAGGCCGCTGCGACCGCGTCCAACCTCGCCTATGTGATCTACACCTCCGGCTCCACCGGCCTGCCCAAAGGCGTGATGGTTGAACACCACACGGTGGCCAATCTGGTGGACTGGCACTGCCGTGCCTTTGACCTGTGTGCCGGGCGCCACACCGCCAGCGTCGCCGGTTTCGGCTTTGATGCGATGGCCTGGGAAGTGTGGCCGGCGCTGTGTGTCGGCGCGACCTTGCACCTGCCGCCCGCCGATGAAGGGGCGCAAGACGTCGACGCCTTGCTGGCCTGGTGGTGCGCGCAGCCGCTGGACGTGTGCTTCCTGCCCACGCCGGTGGCCGAGTACGCGTTCAGCCAACAGATCGAACACCCCACGCTGCGCACCTTGCTGATCGGCGGCGATCGCCTGCGCCAGTTCGCGCGTGCCCAGCGTTTCGAGTTGATCAACAACTACGGCCCCACGGAGGCCACGGTGGTTGCCACTTCCGGCAAGGTCGAGGCCGGGCAGCCGTTGCATATCGGTAAACCTGTCGCCAATGCCACGGTGTACGTGCTGGATGAACAACAACGGCCGGTGCCATTGGGGGTGGCCGGTGAGTTGTATGTGGGCGGCAAGGGCGTGGCGCGCGGTTATTTGAATCGCCCGGAACTGACCGCCGAACGTTTCCTGCAGGACCCGTTCAACACCGGCCGCATGTACCGCACGGGTGACCTTGCGCGCTGGTTGCCGGACGGCACTCTCGAGTACCTGGGGCGCAATGATGACCAGGTGAAAATCCGCGGCGTGCGCATTGAGTTGGGCGAGATCGAAACCCCGCTCAACCAGTTGCCGGGGATTCAGGAGGCCGTGGTGCTGGTCCGTGAGGATCGCCTGGTGGCTTACTTCACTGAACATGCGCAGCTCGACCCGTTGGCCGTCGGTGATATCCGCGCCCATCTGGTGGCGCACCTGCCCGACTATATGGTGCCGGTTGCCTATGTGAAGCTTGACGCGCTGCCCCTGACCGCCAACGGCAAACTCGACCGCAACGCCCTGCCGGCGCCGGATAGAGCCGCCGTGTTTACCCGCGAATACGAGTCACCCGAGGGCGAAATCGAAAGCGTGCTCGCCCAGATCTGGGCCGATGTGCTGCACGTAGAACGTGTCGGGCGCCGCGATCACTTCTTTGAACTGGGCGGGCACTCGCTGCTGGCGATGCGCATGGTGTCGCAGGTGCGCCAGCGCCTCGGGGTTGAACTGAACCTCGGCGACCTGTTTGCCAATGCCGAACTGGCGGCGGTCGCCGAGGTGCTGACCCGCTCGGGGCGCAGCACGTTGCCGGACATCCTGCCGGCCAACCGTGATGAACCTGTGCCGTTGTCCTTCGCCCAGCAGCGCCTGTGGTTCCTGGCGCTGATGGAAGGTGCCAACACGGCCTACAACATCCCTATCGGCTTACGTTTGCGCGGGCAGTTGCATGTCGAGGCCTTGCGCCGGGCGCTGGCGCGTATCGTTGCGCGCCACGAAACCCTGCGCAGTCGTTTTGCCCAGCAGGGCGATGACGCCCATGTGCTGATCATGCCGGCCGAAGACGTGCTGCCCCTGCAAGTGCAGGACCTGCGCCGTCACCCGCAACCCCAGCAGGCGTTGGATGCGTTGATCCACGGCGAGGCCTCGGCTCCGTTTGACCTGGAGCGCGGCCCGTTGCTGCGCGGGCGACTGGTGGTGATGGCGGACGAGCACCATGTGCTGTTGCTGACCCTGCACCATATCGTCTCCGATGGCTGGTCGATGGGCGTGCTGACCCGCGAACTGATGGCGCTGTATCAAGCCTTCAGCCACGGCCAGCCCGACCCGTTGCCGCCGTTACCAATTCAATACGGCGACTTTGCCGTGTGGCAGCGCTTGTGGCTCAGTGGTGAAGTGCTGCAGCGCCAGAGCCGTTATTGGCAGCAAGCCCTAGCCGGTGCGCCGGCCTTGCTCACGCTGCCCACCGACCGCCCGCGCCCGGCGCAGCAGGACTATGCCGGCAGCAGCGTCGCAGTGCGCCTGGATGAACGCCTCACCGCCGGGCTCAAGGCCTTGAGCCAACGGCACGGCACCACGCTGTACATGACCTTGATGAGTGCCTGGGCCTCGCTGTTGGCGCGGTTGTCCGGGCAACACGACGTGGTGATTGGCTCGCCGGTGGCCAACCGCAATCGCAGCGAAATCGAAGGGTTGATCGGCCTGTTCGTCAACACCCTGGCGGTGCGCATCGACACGTCGGGCGAATTGAGCACCGAGGCGTTGCTGGCGCGGGTCAAGGCGCTCACGCTGCACGCCCAGGCCCACCAGGACTTGCCGTTCGAGCAGGTGGTGGAAATCACCCGGCCGCTGCGCAGCCTGGCCCATAGCCCGGTGTTCCAGACGTTGCTGACCTGGCAGGACAGCAGCGCGCCGATCCTCGCGCTGGGTGATCTGGCCCTGGAAGGCATCGTCGAGAACAGCCACTTTGCCAAGTTCGACCTGTCGCTGAACCTCGGCGAAGTGCAGGGCAGCATTCTCGGTGCGCTGGAATATGCCGTGGCACTTTTTGATGAATCGACCGTGCAGCGTTATGCCGGCTACTTCACCCGCGTGCTGCAGGCCATGGTCGATAACGACCAGGCGGTGCTGGAGCATGTGCCGCTGGTGGGTGAACGTGAGCGTCAGCATCTGCTGTTCGATTTCAACGCCACCGCCGTCAGTTACAACCTTGAGCAGACCTTGCACGGGATGTTCGAGGCGCAGGTGGCGCGCACGCCGCATGCGGTGGCGGTCAAGGCGGGCGAGCAGCACCTGACCTATGCCGAGCTGAACGCGCAGGCCAATCAGTTGGCCCGTCACCTGCAGGCGCTGGGCGTACAGGCGGATTCGCGCGTGGCGATCTGCGTCGAGCGGGGCCTGGAGATGGTTATCGGCTTGTATGCGATTCTCAAGGCTGGCGCGGCGTATGTGCCGCTGGATCCGGCCTATCCCCACGAACGCATTGCCTACATGGTGCAGGACAGCGCGCCGGCAGTGGTGCTGGCCCAAGCGGCTACACGTGGCTTGTTGGGCGAGGTGGCAGTGGTCGATCTGCACCAGCCGACCTGGCAGCATCAACCCGTCGACAACCTCGGCGTCCAGGGTGTGAGCGCCTATGTAATCTACACCTCCGGCTCCACCGGCCAGCCCAAAGGCGTGATCAACGACCATGCCGGTGTGGTCAATCGCCTGCTGTGGATGCAAGACGCTTATGGGCTTACGGCGCAGGACACCGTGCTGCAGAAAACCCCGTTCAGTTTTGACGTGTCGGTGTGGGAATTCTTCTGGCCGCTGTTTACCGGCGCACGGTTGGTAATGGCGCGCCCAGGCGGGCATAAAGACCCGGTGTACCTGTGCGAAGTGATTGCCACCGAACACGTCACCACCGTGCATTTCGTCCCCTCAATGCTCGATGTGTTCCTCGCCCATGGCGATGTGACTCAGGCCGCCGGCCTGGTACGCGTGATGTGCAGCGGTGAAGCCTTGCCGGGCAGCCTGGTGCGCCGGTTTAAACAACAGCTTCCAGGCAGTGCGCTGCATAACCTGTATGGCCCGACCGAAGCCGCTGTCGATGTGACGGCGTGGAACTGCGCAGGCGCGGTGACGCCGGACAATACGCCGATCGGCAAACCCATCGCCAATACACGCATGTATGTGCTCGATAGCCAGTTGCAGCCGGTGCCGTTGGGCGTGGTGGGCGAGCTGTTCATCGGCGGCGTGCAAGTGGCGCGGGGCTATCTGAACCGGCCGGAGTTGACCGCCGAGCGTTTCCTTGACGACCCGTTTACTCACGGCCGGATGTACCGCACCGGTGACGTCGGGCGCTACCTGGTCGACGGCACTCTCGAGTACCTGGGGCGCAATGATGACCAGGTGAAGATCCGTGGTTTGCGTATTGAACTGGGCGAAATCCAGGCGCGATTGCTGGAACATCCGCAGGTCAACGAAGCGGCGGTGGTCGCCCGCGAAGAACGGCTGGTCGCCTATTACACCGGCACTCACAGTGACATCGACGGCCTGCGCAGCCACCTGCTGCAGCACCTGCCTGAGTTCATGGTGCCGGCGATATTCGTGCACCTGGATGGGCTGCCGCTGAGCCCCAACGGCAAGCTCGACCGCAAGGCCTTGCCGGCGCCGGGCCTGGATTCCCGGGTGGTGCGCGCGTATGAGGCGCCTCAAGGTGATACCGAAATCGCCCTGGCCAGCCTGTGGGCCGAATTGCTCAATGTGGAGCTCGTGGGCCGTCACGACAACTTCTTTGAACTGGGCGGGCATTCATTGCTGGCGGTCAGCCTGATGGGCCGGATGCGCCGCCTCGGGTGGTCGGCGGATGTGAAAGTGCTGTTTGGTCAGCCGACACTGGCCGCCCTGGCGGCAGCGCTGGGCGGTGGTCGCGAAGTCGCGGTGCCGGCCAACCGCATTGCTGCTGATTGCACCCACATCACGCCGGACATGCTGGCGCTGATCCGGTTGGACCCGGCGGCCATCGAGCGCATTCTCGCCGGCATCCCCGGCGGTGCGGCGAATGTGCAGGACATCTACCCGCTGGCGCCCTTGCAGGCGGGCATTGTTTATCACCACCGCGCCGTGCTGGAGGGTGACGCTTATCTGCTGCAGGCGCAGTTCGCCTTTGCCAACCTGCTGCGCCTGCAAGCCTTCACCCGGGCGTTGCAGGCGGTGATCCGGCGGCATGACATCCTGCGTTCATCCTTCCATTGGGACGGCCTGGAAGAGCCGGTGCAGGTGGTTTGGCGTGAAGCCTCGTTACGCGTCGAAACCGGCCCGTTGCCGCAACGCCTGGACCTTGCCCAAGCCCCGTTGATGCGCCTGGTGTATACGCAGGAGCCCCAGCGGGTGGTCGCCACGTTGCTGTTCCATCACTTAGTGATGGACCACCTTGCGCTGGAAATCCTGCAGCATGAAATGCAGGCATTTCTGTTGGGGCAAGAGGCCGAGCTGGGCACGCCGGTGCCGTATCGCAACTATGTCGCGCAGACCCGCCTGGGGGTTGATGATCACGAGGCGTTCTTTCGCGAGATGCTGGGTGAGATCGACGCGCCCACCGAGGTCGAACACCTGGGCGCCGCTGAAAAAGCTCAGCGGGCGGTTGAGCCTCAGTTGAGCCAGCGCCTGCGTGCCCAGGCGCGCCAAGCGGGTGTCAGTGCCGCCAGCCTGCTGCATGTGGCCTGGGCCCATGTGTTGGGCAAAGTCAGCGGCCGCGAACAGGTGGTGTTCGGCACGGTGCTGCTCGGTCGTCTGCAAGGGGGTGAAGGCGCCGAACGGGCCATGGGGGTGTTTATCAACACCTTGCCGTTGCGGGTCGACCTGGGCCAACACTCAGTGCACACCACGCTGCGTGCAACCCATGCACGGCTGACCCAACTGCTCAGCCATGAACATGCGCCGCTGGCACTGGCCCAACGTTGCAGCGCGGTGCCGGTGGCGACACCGTTGTTCAGCGTGCTGTTCAACTACCGTCACAGTGCGCCGCAAGCCGGTGGCGTGGCGGCAGCATGGCAGGGCATTCAGTTGCTCAAGGCCGAGGAACACACCAATTACGCGCTGTCGGTGAGCGTTGATGACCTGGGTGATGGCTTGCGCCTTGAAGCCATGGGGCCGGGGGCTCGACGTTTGTGTGACTACCTGCACACGGCCCTTGAACAGGTGGTGGAGGCGCTGGAGCACAACCGTGAAGTCGCCATCGGCTGCCTGCCGATTCTGGCGGCCGCTGAACGCCAGCAGTTGGCGGACTTCAACGCCACGACCCGCGCGTTCCCCCGCGAACACACGGTGCAGCGCCTGTTCGAAGCCCAGGCCCAGGCCCGCCCGGATGCCTTGGCGGCGTTGCACGGCGAGCACCTCCTTGGGTACGGCGAACTGAATACGCGCGCCAACCGTCTGGCTCATCACTTACTGAGCCTGGGCGTGCGTCCTGCCGATAACGTGGCGATCCTGCTCCCGCGTTCGTTGGACCTGCTGGTCAGCCAGCTGGCGATCCTCAAATGCGCCGCCGCCTATGTGCCGCTGGACATCAACGCGCCCGCCGAGCGCCAGGGCTTTATGGTGCAGGACAGCGGCGCGAGCTGGGTGATTACCCGCAGCGATACCGCCATCGAGTACCCGGCGCGGCGCCTCGACCTGGACAGCCTGGCGCTTGACCCGCAACCGAGCCACAACCCGGACGTGTCGCAGTCCTCGGACAGCGTGGCGTACATCATGTACACCTCCGGCTCCACCGGCACGCCGAAGGGCGTGTTGGTGCCGCATCGCGGCATCACGCGCCTGGTGCTTAACAACGGCTACGCCGACTTCAATGCCGCCGACCGCGTGGCGTTTGCCTCCAACCCAGCGTTCGATGCGAGCACCATGGACGTGTGGGGCCCGCTGCTGAACGGCGGCCAGGTGCAGGTTGTCGACCACGCCATATTGCTCGACCCAGTGGCTTTCGGGCGGGCGTTGAGCGGGGCGACGGTGCTCTTCGTCACCACGGCGTTGTTCAACCAGTACGTGCAGATGATTCCCGAGGCCCTGGCCGGCTTGCGCATGCTGTTGTGCGGCGGCGAACGTGGCGACCCGGCGGCGTTCCGCAGCCTGCTGGCGCAGGCGCCCGCATTGCGCCTGGTGCATTGCTATGGGCCGACGGAAACCACCACTTACGCCAGCACCTATGAAGTGCGCGCGATCGCCGATGACGCCGACAGCGTGCCCGTGGGGCGGCCGATTTCCAACACGCAAATCCATGTGCTGGATGCGCAATTGCAGGCGGTGCCGCTGGGCGTGACCGGTGAGATTTGCATCGGTGGTGACGGCGTGGCCAAGGGGTATTTGAACCGGCCGGAGCTGACCGCGGAAAAGTTTGTCGACGACCCGTTCAACGCGGGGGCCTTGATGTACCGCACCGGCGACCTTGGCCGCTGGACGGCGGATGGCCTGCTGGAATGTATCGGGCGCAACGACCATCAGGTGAAAATCCGCGGCTTTCGCATCGAACTGGGTGAAATCGAAGCCCGCCTGGCGAGCTTTGCGGGCATCCAGGACGTGGTGGTCCTGGCGCGTGAGGACGTGCCGGGTGACAAGCGCCTGGTGGCGTATTTCACCTGGGCGGCCGCGCCCGTTGGCATCGACAGTGTGCGCGCGCACCTGCACGGCCAATTGCCGGAATACATGCTGCCGTCGGCCTATGTGCCACTGGCGCATTTGCCGCTGACGGCGAATGGCAAGGTCGATCGCAAAGCCTTGCCGCTGCCGGCCCTGGACGCCTTTACCGGCTGCGAGTTTGAAGCGCCTGCCGATGCGTTGGAAGACACCCTCGCACAGCGCTGGGCGGATGTCTTGAAGCTGGAGCAGGTCGGTCGACACGACAGCTTCTTCGAACTGGGCGGGCATTCATTGCTGGCCATTCGACTGGTCAACCTGCTGGATGAAGCCGGCCTGCAGGTGACTCTGGCCGAGTTGTTCCAGCACGCCAGCGTCGCCAGCGTGGCCGCCATGTTGCGCCAGCGCACGGATGAACCGGTGGTGCGTGACAGTGCATTGATAACGGTGCGCAGCAGCGGCTCGCAGCCGCCGCTGTTCCTGATCCATGAATTCAGCGGCATGGACGTGTACTTCCCGGCACTGGGTCAACACTTGCCCGGTGATTATCCGATCTATGGCCTGGCGGGTCTGGCGCTCGGTGAGGCGCACCTGAACACCATGGAAGGCCTGGCGGCCCGCTTGGTCGGCCTGATACGCAGCGTTCAGCCCCATGGGCCTTACCGTGTGGCGGGCTGGTCGTTCGGCGGCGTGCTGGCGTATGAGGTGGCGATGCAACTGCTGGGGCTGGATGAAGCGGTTGAGTTCCTCGGGTTGATCGACAGCTACGTGCCGCGCATGACCGACCAGGGCAAGGCGCGCTGGAGCGGGCCGGATGCCCTGAAGCGGCATTTGTTGTTGCAGTGCACTGCGTATTGGAAAGCACAGGGAGGTGTGGATGAGCTGGCGAGCCTTGAACAGTTGGAGGCGGGCATTGGACAGCTGGACTTTGCGGCTCTGCTGCAACGCTGTCGCGATGAAGGTCTGCTATACGCGCAAATGGCAGCGGCTACGGACGCGGACCTCTTGAGCTTTATCGAGCGGGAAGTGGGGCATGGGCACGCGCTGGCGCATTACAGCGTGTTTGCGTTGCCGGTTCCGGTGCATTTGTTTAGCGCCATGGAGCGGCCGACCGAGTTGTCGCGGCGCAGTGTTTCGCTGGGCTGGGAGGCGGCGTTGGCACCTGGGCAATTGCGCCAGATAGACGTGCCAGGTGACCACCAAAGCATGATGCAGGCGCCGCATATTCAGGCGTTGGGCCGTGCGATGAGCGAGGCGCTGGCCACAGGTTCGGCGGTGCAGCAAGGCGTGTATCAGCCGCTGTTGCGCATTCAGAGCGGGCGGGCGGGGTATGCGCCGGTGTTTTGCGTACCTGGGGCGGGGGACAGCGTCACCGGGTTTGTCGGATTGAGTGAAGCGCTGGGGCGCGACTGGCCGCTGTTCGGCTTGCAGCCGCGTGGGTTGGATGGCGAGGCGGTGCCCCATAGCCAGGTGGAAGCGGCAGCCGCGTGTTATCTGACGGCGCTGGCGCAGGAGTGCCCGCGCGGGCCGGTGCATCTGGTCGGGCATTCGTTCGGCGGCTGGGTCGCGCTGGAGATGGCCGTGCGGTTGCAGGCGATGGGCCGAGAGGTGGCGTCGTTGACGGTGATCGACAGTGAGTCGCCGGGCGGCAATGGCGTGGTAGGGCGGCCGTATACGTCGACGGCGGCCTTGTTGCGGTTGATCGAAGCCATGCAGTTGTCGGCCGGAAAGTCCTTGGACATCGACCCCGTGGCGTTTGCCGGGCGTGATGAAGTGGCGCAGCGTGAGTGGCTGCATGCCGGGATGGTCGCGGTCGGTTTGTTGCCGGCGCGCGCCAGTGTGGACGCGATGGCGGGGCCCGCACGTACGTATGCCGCAGCCTTGCGCACGGTGTATCGGCCGACCCAGCGCTACCACGGGGTGGTGCGATTGGTATTGGCGCAGGACCCGGCGCTGGATGCAGCGGGCAATCAACGGGAGCAGGGGTTAATGATCGACGGTTGGCAGCGTCAGGGCAGTGGCCTGGAGGTTTGGTATGGCGGCGGCAATCACTTCACATTGCTCAAGGCCCCGAATGTTCACGGGCTTGCGCGGTGGTGGCTGGACGGTGTGGTGATTGGGGAGGTGGTGTCGTGAAGTTTGGTAAAACAGGCGTGTCCCTGGCAGTCGCCATCGTGGCTGGTCTGGTCGTCTACGCGGTGCAAGCACCCGCTGACGCCCCGCAATACCTGACCGCTACGGCCGAACGCGGCGACATCGAAAACGCTGTATTGGCCACCGGCGTGCTGGAAGGCATCAAGCAAGTGGATGTCGGCGCCCAGGTTTCCGGCCAATTGAAATCCCTCAAAGTCAAAGTCGGCGACAAGGTGAAAAAGGGCCAATGGCTTGCCGAAATCGACCCGCTGATTCTGCAGAATACCCTGCGCAAAGCCCAGGTAGACGAGGAAAACCTCCAGGCCCAACGCCGTGCCACGGCCGCTCAACTCAAACAGGCCAAGGCGGTTTACGAACGCTATAAGGGCTTGCAGGTTGACGAGTCGGTCTCGCGCCAGGACTTCGAAGACGCCGAGTCGACGTTCCAGGTGCAGCAGGCCAACCTGTTGTCCCTGGATGCACAGATAAAAAGTGCGCATATCCAGATCGACACCGCCAAGGTCAACCTGGCCTACACCCGTATCGTCGCGCCCATCGATGGCGATGTGGTGGGGATCGTCACCCAGGAAGGCCAGACCGTGATCGCCAGCCAGCTGGCGCCGGTGCTGCTCAAGCTGGCAGACCTGGACACCATGACCGTCAAGGCTCAAGTGTCGGAGGCGGATGTGATCCATATCAGCCCCGGCCAGCAGGTGTATTTCACCATCCTGGGCGAGGCCGACAAGCGCTACTACGCCAAGCTGCGCGGCACTGAGCCGGCGCCGCAGAACTTCCTCGAAACCCAGACGGCGGGCACACCCAAGCAAAACACCGCGGTGTTCTACAACGCACTGTTCGACGTGCCCAACCCCGAACACCGCCTGCGCATCGCGATGACCGCGCAGGTACGCATCGTGCTCGACACTGCCCAGGCTGCATTGATGGTGCCGGTGGCGGCACTCGGGGCGCGCAACGCCGATGGCAGTTACCCGCTGCGCGTGCTGGACGCCAAGGGCAAGGCGGTGTCGCGCGACGTGAAGACCGGGATCAATAACAACGTCAAAGTACAGGTTCTGGAGGGCCTGGCCGAGGGCGATAACGTCGTGATCGGCGACGCCACACCTGCTGTGGCGGGGAACTGACGCATGACCCAGCCACTGTTGGAACTCAAGGGCATCACCCGTACGTTCATGGCCGGCGAGCGTGAGTTCATTGCGCTCAAAGGCATCGACCTGAGCATTCATGCCGGGGAAATGCTGGCGATCATCGGCGCCTCGGGCTCGGGCAAGTCGACCCTGATGAACATCCTCGGCGGCCTGGATTACGCCACCGCCGGCAGCTACAAAATCAAGGGTATCGAAACGCGCTCGCTGGGCGATGAGCAGTTGGCGGAGCTGCGCCGCGACTACTTCGGTTTTATCTTCCAGCGCTACCATTTGCTCGCGCACCTGAGTGCCTTGCATAACGTCGAAATGCCGGCGATCTATGCCGGCACACCGCAGACCCAACGCCACAGCCGAGCGCGGGAACTGCTCACGCGCCTGGGCCTGGCCGGGCACACCAGCCACCGGCCCAGCCAGCTGTCGGGCGGGCAGCAGCAACGGGTGAGTATCGCGCGGGCGTTGATGAACGGCGGCGAGGTGATTCTCGCCGACGAACCCACCGGCGCACTCGATACCCACAGCGGCAAGGAGGTGATGCGTATCCTGGCTGAACTGCACGCCGCCGGGCACACGGTGATTATCGTCACCCATGACCCAAAGGTGGCGGCGAATGCCCAGCGCATTGTCGAAGTGTGCGACGGTGAGATTGTCAGCGACCAGGCCAATGACCGTGTCGGCCTGGCGCTGCCCAGCGAAGCCCCGATCGAGTCCACGCGCAGCGGCGCCCGACGTTTGGTGGCGAGCCTGGGGTTGTTCAAGGAAGCGTTCAACATGGCCTGGGTGGCGCTGATTTCCCACCGTATGCGCACCTTGCTGACCATGCTCGGCATCGTCATTGGCATCACCTCGGTGGTGTCGATTTCGGCCATCGGCGAAGGTGCCAAGCGCTATGTGCTCAAGGACATCCAGGCCATTGGCAGCAACACCATCGACATCTTTTCCGGCACCAGTTTCGGTGACAGCCGCGCCTCGGCCATCGAGACACTGATGCCGTCGGATGTGGAGGCGTTGAACCAACTGTACTACGTCGACAGCGCCACGCCGGTGGTCGGCCGCAACCTGCTGCTGCGTTTCGGCAATATCGACGTGGACGCGCAGGTGAATGGGGTCAGCGACCGTTACTTCAACGTCAAAGGCCTGAAGCTCGAAGCCGGCATCGCCTTCAGCGAAAGCGACGCGCGACGCCAGGCCCAGGTGGTGGTGATCGACCACAACACCCGGCACCGTCTGTTCGGGCCAAACGTTGACCCGCTGGGCCAGGTGATCCTGGTGGGCAACTTGCCGTGCACGGTGATCGGTGTGACGGCTGATAACAAAAACATGTTTGCCGCGAGCAAGGCGCTGAACGTGTGGGTCCCTTATGAGACGGCGGCGGGGCGATTGTTGGGGCAGCGTCATCTGGACAGCATCACCGTGCGCATCAAGGACGGCCAGCCGAGCAAGGTGGTGGAAGACAACGTCAATAAACTCATGCTGCAACGCCATGGCACCAAGGATTTTTTCACCAATAACCTCGACAGCATCATGCAGACCGTGCAGAAAACCAGCCGCTCCCTGGCGCTGCTGTTGTCGCTGATCGCAGTGATTTCGTTGCTGGTGGGCGGTATCGGGGTGATGAACATCATGCTGGTGTCGGTCACCGAGCGCACCCGTGAAATTGGTATACGCATGGCCGTGGGCGCACGGCAGTCGGACATCCGCCAACAGTTTCTGGTGGAGGCGGTGATGGTCTGCCTGATCGGCGGGATGATCGGTATCTCGCTGTCGTTCGCGATCGGCTATCTGTTTTCGTTGTTTGTGAAGGAGTGGGAGATGGTGTTTTCCCTGGGATCTATCGTCACCGCCTTTGCCTGTTCGACGATGATCGGGATCGTGTTTGGCTTTGTACCCGCCAGGAACGCGGCGCGGTTGGACCCGATTGAGGCGCTTGCAAGGGACTGATTGCGCTCAAGCAGCCGCTATCCAGTGTGGGAGCCGGCAAGCCGGCTCCCAGCGGGTTTTGCACTGCGTCAGAGCGGCGGGGTCAGCCCTTCTTCGGTGGCGTACATCCACCGCAACAACGAGTGCCGCCCGCTGATCCCCAGCTTGATCGCCGCGCGTTTGAGGTAGCTCTCGATGGTGTTGACCTTCAACGTCAATTGCTCTGCCAACTCCGGTGCCGTGCGCCCGGCCAGCAGGCCTACGCACACCTCAAGTTCACGCTTGGACAAGCTCAGGCCCGAGTGCAGCAGGCGTTCTTCGATGCGCCGGCGCAGGGTTTCGATGCCTGGTTTTTCCGGCTCCGCTGCATCGTTGCAGGGGCGGCCGGGCTGGATGGCGGTGATGTGTTTCTCGACCATGGGCAGCAACAGCGTGGAGAAGTCCTGCAGCATGTTGCGTTCCTGCGCCGAAAAGCTCTCGGACTGATGCGAGCGATACACCGACAGCACGTAGCGCACATCGTCCTTGCGGCGTGTGAGGTGCAGTTGTGCGGCGGGTTGCTCTGCGCCCAAGGCCGCGACCGAGTCGGTGTAGACCGGGCTGATCCGGCGTCGCGTGTGCCCCTCTGCACTCACCCGCAATTGGGTGATATGGGTGGCGTCCACTGCCAGTTGAGTAAGGATCAGGTCATGCAGCATGCGTGGGAAATGGCGGCTGCCGGTGCTGGCGATGACTTTGCCTATATGGGGGAACAGGTGTGAGTTCATCAGTTCGTCCATGAGTTTCGAATGCGGGTACTCAGCCTTATAACGACGGGGTCCAAGCAGGTAACCAGGCTGAATAACCTACAGTGATAACGCGCCCGCCGAGCACCTATGCTAGTACAGCCTGACAAAAGGATGGGGATCCAATCTGCAAAAAATCAGATTAAAAACGCATAACGGCGGTCAGACCAGTCCGACCACCGTTTGTGAGAAAGGCTTACATCAAACCCAGGCCTTATTTCATGGCGTGCTCGTCGCTCAAGGCCCGACGCGGCGCAGTGCGGCTGCATTTGGCCAGCGCCTGATGGATGTCTGCCAGCAGGTCGGCGACGTCCTCAAGCCCGACCGACAACCGCACCAGCCCCTCGCTGATACCGTGTTGCGCACGTTCTTCCGGGGTGTAGGTGGAATGGGTCATGCTGGCGGGGTGCTGGGCCAGCGACTCGGCGTCGCCCAGGCTGACTGCGCGGGTGAATAACCTGAGGGCATTCATGAAGCGCCGACCGGTCTCGATGCCGCCCTTGAGTTCAAAGGCAATCATGCCGCCGGACTGTTTCATCTGGCGTGCCGCCAATTCGTATTGCGCGAAAGCGCGCAGCCCGGGATAGGTCACCCACTGCACGGCCGGGTGCGCCTGCAAGGCTTCGGCCACCGCCTGGGCGTTGCTGCAATGGCGGTCCATGCGCAGGGCCAGCGTCTTGAGGCCGCGCATCAACAGTGACGCGTCCTGCGGCGACATCACTGCGCCGGTCAGGTCTTTGAGCCCTTGCAGGCGGATGCGTTGCGCCAGGGCCTGATTGCTCACGGCGATACCGGCGGTGATATCACCGTGGCCGCTGAGGTATTTGGTGGCCGAGTGCACCACCACGTCGGCCCCCAGTTCCAGGGGGCGTTGCAGGTAAGGCGTGCAGTAAGTGTTGTCGACCACCACGGTGATGTTGGGCTGCTGATGCGCCAGTGCGGCCACGGCGGTAATATCCACCAATCGCAGGTTGGGGTTGGCCGGGGTCTCGCAGTAGATCATCCGGGTGGCGGGGGTGAGTGCCGCGCGCAGGGCGGCCAGGTCGGTGAGGTCGACATGGCGCACCTTGATACCGAATTCACCGATGCCGTGGTGCAGCAGGGCGAAGGTGCAGCCATAGAGGGTCTGGCTGACGATCACTTCATCGCCTGGGCGCAGCAGGGTCCAGAACGTCGCAGCAATCGCGCCCATGCCGGAACTGAACGCCACGGCCGCCTCACCGTTTTCCAGGGTCGCCATGCGCGACTCCAGCAGGGCCAGGGTCGGGTTGGAAATCCGCGTATAGAAATGCCCGCTGGCTTCACCGGCAAAGCAGGCAGCGCCGTATTCGACCGTGGGAAAAGCGAACGTGGCGGACAGGTAGATCGGCGGCACGAGTGCGCCGTGATGGTCCGTGGGGTCATAACCGTGGTGGATGGCGCGGGTGGAAAAGCCGAATGTGTTGTGTTTATTGTTCATGTCGGACGCTCCTTATTTCCTACAATGCTATGCTCATAACCACAGATGAACGTTGCAAGATTTGCACGCAAATCCCGGTTTAAGGGATGAAATACCCCTAAAAATAATGAATAGAGGCAAGCTATGCCCATCAGCCTGGATCGCACCGACAAAGCGCTCTTGAACGCCCTGCAAGGCAATGCCCGCCTGACCGTGGCCGAGTTGGCCGAGCGTGTTGCCTTGACCACGTCGCCGTGCTGGCGACGGGTGCGCAACCTGGAGGAGAGCGGGGTGATCAGCGGCTATCAGGCGATCCTCTCGCCCAAGGCGCTGGGGTATGGCGTGACGGCCTTTGTCAGCATCATGATGGAGAGCCACACCCAGGAAATCGCTCGCGCGTTTGAGCAACGATTGCTGGAGATTCCCGAGATCGTGGCGTGCCACAACGTGTCGGGGCGCTATGACTTTTTACTTGAGGTGGTGGCCAAGGATCTGGAGTCGTTTGGCGAGTTTGCGCGGGAGGTGTTGCAGACCTTGCCGTGCGTCAAAGAGATCTATTCGAGCTTTTCCTACAAGTCGGTGCGGCGGTTGCGGGTGATACCTTTGCCTGGGTGACCGCGTACATATCCCCGGTCTGCCAGCCCCCGCGCCGCCGACAAAGACTGCATCGCGCCATCCGCCTGAAGTAGCCGTTCAGTGTGTCTTCAAGTACCCGCGTGGCGTGGTGCCGGTCATACGTTTGAAGAAGGCGATCAACGCGCTGTCACTGGCAAAGCCCAGTTCGAAGGCGCAGTAGCCCACATTACGTCCCGTGGCGAGCAATTCGATGACTCGCATCAAGCGCCACTGCTGGCGCCATTGCTGATAGCCCAGGCCGGTTTCCCGCAGGAAAATCCGGCCGATGGTCTTGGTGCTGGCGCCAATTTGCTTTTCCAGGTCTTGCAGTGTGGGTGGCAATGTTTCGAGGTCGGCCAGCAAGGGGGCCAGGCGTTTGTCCTGCGGCAATGGCAGGAGCATCGGCTGCTCGGCGGCAGCCTGGATTTCGTCCAGGCACAAGGCCAACAGATGGGCATATCGGCCACTGTGCCAATCGGTCTCGTAGGGGGCCATCGCCATCGGTTCCAGCACCGCGTGCAGCAAGGTGCTGACTTCAATGACCCGTACCTGGTTTGGCAATTGCTCGGCCAATGCCGGGCTCACGTACAACGAACGGTAATCCACTGTTTTATGCATCACCGCGCGATGGGGCACGCCGCAGGGTATCCACGCCGCACGGGAGGGCGGCAGCAGGCACAGTTGGTTGTCCAGGGTGATACGGGTGCACCCTTGTCGAGTGAACAATAGTTGCCCGCGCTGGTGCCGATGCAGGCCGGAGTCATGGTCGCCGAGCAGCGCGGCGATGCCCACAACGGGCGCCGCCAGGCAGTCGGGATCGAAGGATGCATCGGCGGCAAGCCAAGCCATAGGTTGTCCGATTTAATGGATAAGTTGTCGAAGTCAGGATAATAGCCCAGTCGCTCGTTTTTAAACTTCTTGCGTTGTTTTATGCGAGTGAGTTGTTGATGAACCTAAAAAAAATAGGGGTGTTGGCGGTGGTGTTGCTGATGTTTCCGCAACTGGCCCAAACGCTTTACAGCCCGGCCCTGGGTGATATCGGTCGGGCGTTTGCGGTTGGGCCTGAACGGGCAGGGCAGACCCTTTCGGTGTATTTCCTGGCGTTCGCGTTCGGGGTGGTGGTGTGGGGCCGGTTGTGCGATCGCTGGGGGCGTCGACCGGTGATGTTGGCCGGGCTGGCCTTATATATTGGCGCCACAGCGCTGGCCTTGGGTGTAAGCACGTTCAATGCTTTGTTACTGGCCCAGGCCCTGGCCGCGTTTGGCGCGGCAGTAGGCTCGGTGGCGACGCAGACGATCTTGCGCGACCGTTTCCATGGTGCGCAATTGGCCCAAGTGTTTTCCATAATGGGCGTTGCCCTTGCTGCCAGCCCGGCGCTTGGTTTGTTCAGCGGCGCGACCCTGGTGCAGCACTTTGGTTATCGCGGCATGCTCACGGGCTTGTTGCTGCTGGCATTGGCATTATGGGGCTGGTGCGTCTGGGCCTTGCCTGAAACACGTCCAGTGTCATTGCCGACGGCATCGCTGCTCGAGACTCTGAACCTGATGCTCAGGGACGCAGCGATTTGGCGCTCGGTCGGGTTGGTGGCGGCGTTCAATATCGCGTTGTTCGGCTATTACAGCGTGGGCCCGTTTATCTTTTCACAACTGGGGTTGTCCGCCGCTGAGTTTGGTTACAGCGGTGTGCTGCTGGCGCTGGGGTCTGGGCTCGGGGCCTGGTTGAACAAGCGGTTGCTCAACCGTGGCATGAACGGTGATCAGTTGGTACTGACCGCCGCCGGATTAGCGGTGTTGGGTGGCTTGCTGGTCTTGCTGCTGCAAGACAGCTGGTTGTTCGTAGGGCCGATGGTGCTTGTGGTGCTGGCATTCGGCATGGCGATTCCTAATGTGCTCGGGGCCGCGCTTGTACGTTATGCCGACCGCCTTGGCAGCGCCGCCGCGGTATTCGGCTTGCTGTATTACCTGGTCATCGGCGCGGGACTTACCCTGGTGGCCTGGGCCCAGAACCTTGGCTGGAGTCTGTTGATCTGTGGCGTGGCGGCGCTGTGGATGGCAACGCCGCGGGTGTTCAGAAGTTGACCGAAGCACTCAGCCGCGCCGTCAACGGTGCGCCCTGGAACAGATAGTCATCGCCCATGTACTCGCCTGCATCGCGCCAATAGCGCTTGTCGAACAGGTTGTCGACGCTCAGGCGAAACACCGTTTCATAACCGTCGATTTTAGTGGTGTAACGGCTGCCGACATTGACCACTGCGTAATCGCCGACCTCCACATTGCCGCTGCGGTTGGCGTATTTCCTGGCGCTGTATTGCACGCCGCCGAGCAGCGCTAAACCATTCATCCATGGCAACGCGTAGTCGGCGTACACACTGGCGCGCAGTGTGGGCACATTGATCGCCTGGTGACCTTCATAATCTGGCGTGCCACTGTTGTTCACCCGCGCGCGAATCGCCGCCACGCTGGTTGCGATTTGCAGGCGGTCGGTGGCCCAGCCGTTGGCGGACAGTTCCAGGCCAGTGTTTTTTTGTTCGCCTTGTTGCACGTAGGTGAAAGTGTCGCCTGCGGGCCTGGCGTACTGATAAGCCTGGCGCGTCTGGAATACGGCGGCGGCGAAGCTGATGCGGCGCCAGTCATATTTAACACCGGCTTCGATTTGCCGCGAGACGGTCGGTGCCAGGGTGTCGCCGCTGTTAGTGGCGAACCACGGCGCAGTGCCGCCCAGGGAAAGCCCCTTGCTGTAGCGGGTGTACAGCGAGATATTTTCCACGGGTGTGTAAATTAACGAGGCTTGAGGCAGGAACACGTATTGCTGGGTGTGGCGTGATGCGTTGCCATTCTCATCGAAAGCTTTTTCATCCAGGCGCACTTCGCGACCGCCGAGGATGGTCTGCCATTGCTCGTTGAAACGGATGCGGTCGGTGACGAACAGCCCGTATTGGCGGCTGTCGAGGTTGCGGTGGCTGTCGTGCAGGGGTTTATCGGTAGGCGTGAAGGTGGGCGCATCCTCATAGATATTGCCGCTGCCGATCCACTCATTGACTGACTTACGTTTGTCGATCACCCGGCGAAACGCACTGGTGCCGAAGGTCAACTCATGGCCCAGGCCTGCAGTGTCGAACAGCCCGGTCATGGCCGCCTGGACTTCATCGTCGCGGCGGGTGTCATCGGGGCTGCGGTAGTCGTAGATGTCGTAGTTGCCTTCGGGGCTGAAGTAATTGCCGACGCCCTGAGTGTCGCCACCCCAGGCAAACGAACTGTAGTCATCAATTACCACCTTGCTGCGCGCCGCGCTCACACTGCCTTTCCACTGGTCGCTGAAGCGGTACTCAAACTTGCCGGTGAGGTTCAACGCGTCGATACCGACCGGGTGGGAACCACTCTGGTGCCCCAACAGTTTTTTTGGCGAGGCGTCATGCGGCACCTGCGTGCCGCCCAACAGTTGATAACCCGGCACCGAGCGCTGTTGCTTGGTCTGGTATTCCGCATCCAGTTGCAGCAGCGCGTCGGGGCTGATGTTCCAGTCGAAGGCCAGGGACACAAAATCGCGCTGGCCATTGGCATGTTCCACATAGGCGTTGAGGTCTTCATGGGCGACGTTGGCGCGCAGGCCGAACTGCTGCTCGCTGCCAAACCAGCCGCCGACATCGGTGGCGATATAGCCACTGCCACGGTCATCGGTGGCCACCGTCACCGAACGTACATCCTCCGGGCGTTTGGTCACGTAGTTGATCACGCCGCTGGGTTCGGAAATCCCGCTTTGCAGACCGGCCAGGCCCTTGAGCACTTCCACCTGCTGCTTGTTTTCCAGGGCGACGTTCTGTTCGCCGGTGATGGTGCGCCCGTTGATCTTGTAGCTGCTCGCGGCATTCAGCGAGAAGCCGCGCACTACAAAGTTTTCGTAGTAGCCGATGGGCGCATAGCTGTCGCCCACCGAGGCATCGTTGCGCAGCACTTCACTGAGCAGGCGCGCTTGTTGGTCCTTGATCAGCGCGGCGTTAATCACCGTGATCGATGCCGGCGTGTCCAGCAGCGGGGCCTCATTGAAGCCGCCGACCGAAGCGGTGTCCGTGCGGTAGCCGGCTTCTTCCTGGCCCTGGACCTGTACCGCCGGCAGTTCTATGTCAGCCGCCGGGCTGCTACCGATACCGCCACTGAGCAGCAAACCAAGGGCAAAACGTGACGTGACGACGGGGCGAAAACGCAAAACCATGGGGGCAGGGCCTTAAAGCGCAGGGCAGGGGGGCGCATAAGCTAGGGGTATGTGTGAGGTTTTACAAGATGCAAAGCGCCGGCTCGGCCACCGGTTGACGGTGTTTCAAGCGTGGCGCTTGAGGGTCTCGCTGGGCAGTTCCTTGAACAACGCCCGATAGCTGTTGGAAAACCGCCCCAAATGCCAGAACGACCAGTTCATCGCCACTTCGGCCACGGTGGTGTCGGTGGCGCTGAGCAGTTCGCGGCGGGCGCCGTTCAAACGCCGCAAGCGCAACCACTGCGCCGGGCTCATGCCGGTGTAGGTCTTGAACCCTTGCTGCAAGTGACGCAGCGGCACGCCGGCAATCTGCGCCAGTTCGAGCAAGTTGACGGTTTCGTCCGGTGCATCCGCCGCCCACTCGCCGATGCGCGCCATCAACTGGCGTTCTGCACTGCGACGCTGTAACGAGCTACGGTCCAGGCACACGCACGCGTTGTCGAGAATGAACAGGCAATCGTCGAGTAACTGTTGGGTGAGGGTGTCGCGGCTGATCGGGTCGAGCGTGGCGGACAACCGTGTCAGTGTGCCGCTGAGCCAGCGCGTGAACAGCGCGTTTTGCTGGCACGTCAGCGGTGCCATGAACAACCCTTCCAGTTTTGCCACGTCGAGCCCATGGCGCTGGACGAACTGCGGGCCGAACACGACGGCCACTTCACGGTAATTTTCCGGGGTGATCCAGGTGTTGCGGCTTTCGCCATTGAGCATGTACAGCGCGTTGTCGCTGCCATCGAAACAGAACGCCAGCGCGCCCGGCGGGGCGTTGAAGTGCTGTTCCACGCGCGTGTTCATGCACTCTTCGTACACCTGCACGCCTTGCAGGTCGAGGTAGCGGATATGCCCGGCAAAATGCCCCGGGGACATCTGCTGGTACTGCTGCACCCAACCGGGTGTCGCACTGCATTGAGCGGCCACATCACCGGTGGTGAAGGCCTGTACGCGCAAAGCTGTTGCCTGTGTCATGGGTAACCTGGGCGCACTCTATTGGTGCGTTATGGTTCGTGCAAAGTGGATAGATGCCGACGTGCGGCGGCATCAAGATAGACCTCAATGCGCCGAGAGTACAAGCCGACGCCGCATCCAACCCATGACGAGGTCCTTATGAACGCCCCCTTCGATCAGCTGTCCGCCTGGCTGAAAGAACACAAGATTACCGAAGTCGAATGCGTGATCAGTGATTTGACTGGCATCGCACGCGGCAAGATTGCGCCCACCAACAAGTTCCTGCATGAGCGAGGCATGCGCCTGCCGGAAAGTGTGTTGCTGCAAACGGTGACCGGGGACTTTGTCGACGACGATATCTACTACGACCTGCTCGACCCGGCCGACATCGACATGATCTGCCGCCCGGTGTCCAACGCCACGTACGTGGTGCCATGGGCCATCGAGCCTACGGCCATCGTGATCCACGACACCTTCGACAAGCAGGGCAATCCCATCGAGCTGTCGCCGCGCAACGTGCTGAAAAAAGTCCTGCAGCTTTATACCGACCAAGGCTGGCAGCCGATTGTCGCGCCGGAAATGGAGTTCTACCTGACCCAGCGCTGCGAAGACCCCGACCTGCCGCTGAAAACCCCGGTGGGCCGTTCCGGCCGCGCGGAAACCGGACGCCAGTCGTTTTCCATCGACGCCGCCAACGAATTCGATCCACTGTTCGAAGACGTCTACGACTGGTGCGAGCTCCAGGGCCTGGACCTCGACACGCTGATCCACGAGGACGGCCCGGCGCAGATGGAAATCAACTTCCGCCACGGCGACGCCCTGGATCTGGCCGACCAGATCACCGTGTTCAAACGCACCCTGCGCGAGGCTGCGCTCAAGCACAACGTGGCGGCCACCTTCATGGCCAAGCCCGTCGCCGACGAACCGGGCAGCGCCATGCACTTGCACCAGAGCGTGGTGGACATTGCCACGGGCAAGCCGGTATTTGTCGACGCCGACGGCAAGATGAGCCAACTGTTTTTGCACCACATCGGCGGCCTGCAAAAGTACATCCCCAAGCTGCTGCCGATGTTCGCTCCCAATGTGAACTCGTTCCGCCGCTTTCTGCCGGACACCTCGGCGCCGGTCAATGTCGAGTGGGGCGAAGAAAACCGCACCGTCGGCCTGCGCGTGCCGACTTCCAGCCCCGACGCGATGCGCGTGGAAAACCGCCTGCCGGGCGCGGATGCCAACCCCTATCTGGCGATTGCCGCCAGCTTGCTGTGTGGGTACCTGGGCATGATCGAACAGATCGAGCCGAGCGCGCCGGTGGAAGGCCGCGCCTATGAACGCCGCAACCTGCGCCTGCCGTTCACCCTCGAAGATGCGCTGGCGCGCATGGAAGATTGCGACACGGTCAAGCAGTACCTGGGCGATAAGTTCGTGCGCGGCTACGTCGCGGTCAAACGCGCCGAGCACGAAAATTTCAAGCGGGTGATCAGTTCCTGGGAGCGTGAGTTCCTGCTGTTGAGCGTCTAAAAAAACTCAAAGGGGTGTCGATATGCGTCTTGTGAAAAAGCTTCTCCCACTGGCTCTGGTGGCGGCGTTCAGCAGTGCAAGCCAGGCCGCGCCGACGGTCAGCGTCTACAACTGGACCGATTATATCGGCGAGACCACCCTGGCCGATTTCCAGGCCAAGACCGGGATCAACGTCATCTATGACGTGTTCGACTCCAATGAAACCCTGGAAGGCAAGCTGCTCGCGGGGCGCACCGGCTATGACGTGGTGGTGCCGTCCAACCACTTTCTGGCGCGCCAGGTGAAAGCCGGCGCGTTCCTCAAGCTGGACCGCTCGCAGTTGCCGAACTTCAAGAACCTCGACCCCAAGTTGCTCAAGCTGCTGGAGAAAAACGATCCGGGCAACGCCCACTCGGTGCCCTACCTGTGGGGCACCAACGGCATCGGCTATAACGTCGACAAGGTCAAGCAGGTGCTCGGCGTAGACCACATCGATTCGTGGGCGGTGCTGTTCGAACCCGAGAACATCAAGAAGCTGCACGAGTGCGGCGTGGCCTTCCTCGATTCGGCGGACGAGCTGTTCCCGGCGATCCTCAAATACATGGGCAAAGACCCGCGCAGCGAGAACCCCGAGGATTACAAACAGGCTGAGGCCAAGCTGTTGACGCTGCGGCCGTACATCACCTATTTCCACTCCTCCAAGTACATTTCGGACTTGGCCAACGGTGATATCTGTGTGGCCTTCGGTTATTCCGGCGACGTTTTTCAGGCCGCCAACCGCGCCAAGGAAGCCAAGAACGGCGTGAATATCGCGTACGCGATTCCCAAGGAAGGCTCCAACCTGTGGTTCGACCTGCTGGCCATTCCCGCCGACGCCGGCAACCCGAAAGAAGCCCACGCCTTTATCAACTACCTGCTCGACCCTGAGGTAATCGCCAAGGTCAGTGCCTCGGTCGGTTATGCCAACGCCAACCCGGCGGCCAAGCCCTTTATGGCGCCGGAACTGGTGAACAACCCTGAGGTGTACCCGTCTCAGGAAGTGCTCGACAAACTCTATATTTCCACCACGCCGACCCCGGCGACCATGCGCCTGATGACCCGCGCCTGGAGCAAAGTGAAGACCAACAAATGAAGCACGCCAGCGACCACGCCCAGTCCTATTACCTGGCTTCGGCCAATGCCATGCCTGAGCGTCCGTCGCTGGGCACCGACCTGAGCGCCGATGTCTGCGTGATCGGCGGTGGTTTCACCGGTGTCAACACCGCCATTGAGCTGGCCCAGCGCGGGCTCTCGGTGATCCTGCTGGAGGCCCGGCGCATTGGCTGGGGCGCCAGCGGACGCAATGGCGGGCAGTTGATTCGCGGTATCGGCCATGATGTGTCGGGGTTTGCCAAATTTGTCGGCGAGGAGGGCGTTCGTTACCTGGAGCGAGCTGGAATTGATTCAGTCGCGCTGGTGGGCGAGCGTATCCGCGAACACGCCATCAATTGCGACCTGCGCTGGGGCTTTTGCGAATTGGCCAATACCCCGGCGCAGTTCGCCGCGTTCAAAGGCGAGCAGGACAGCCTGGCGGCGATGGGGTATGCCCATCAAACCCGTCTGGTCGGCCCGCAGGCGATGTCACAGGTCGTCGGCTCGGCGGCTTATGCCGGTGGCCTGATCGACATGGGCTCCGGGCACTTGCATCCGCTGAACCTGGTGCTGGGCGAGGCGCAGGTGGCCGAGTCCCTCGGGGTGCGGATTTTCGAGCACACCCAGGTGCTGGAGCTGATCCACGGCGACACGGTGCAGGTGCGTTGCGCTGGTGGCACCGTGCGCGCCGCCAGCCTGGTGCTGGCGTGCAATGCACATTTGGACGAGTTGGAGCCGCGCTTGAGCGGCAAAGTCCTGCCGGCGGGCAGTTACATCATCGCCACCGAACCGTTATCCGAGGCGTTGGCCAAGCAATTGATCCCGCAAAACTTTGCGCTGTGCGACCAGAAAGTCGGCCTGGATTACTACCGGCTTTCCGCTGATCGGCGCCTGTTGTTCGGCGGTGCCTGCCATTACTCGGGGCGTGACCCGGCGGACATCGCCGCCTATATGCAACCGAAACTGCTCAAGGTGTTTCCGCAGTTGGCAAACACGCCCATCGAGTTTCAATGGGGCGGCAAAATTGGCATCACCGCCAACCGTTTTCCTCAGGTCGGGCGGCTCCAGCAATACCCGAATGTGTTCTATGCCCAAGGCTACTCCGGGCATGGGCTCAACGTAACGCATTGGTGCGCGAAGCTTTTAGCCGAAGCCATTCATGCCGGCCACAGCCAGGGCCTGGATATTTTCAGCCAGGTGCCGCACATGACCTTCCCGGGCGGCAAGGCTTTGCGTTCGCCGCTGTTGGCGTTGGGGATGTTGTGGTTCCGGCTGCGCGAGTGGGTCAGCTGACGCGCGGCAGTCTGAATGTGGGAGCGGGCTTGTTCGCGACAGCAGGGTGCCAGGCGCTGCATTCGGTGACTGCTTCAGCGCCTTCGCGAGCAAGCCCGCTCCCACATTTATCGTCAGGCTTCAGGTTCGGTGAGCACCTTGCGGAAGGTTTCGACCAAGGGCCGCAGGTTGATCCGATGCCATGCCGCCCACAGCGGGGTGGTGTAGGTCCGCCGGGGCAATTCACGCAACACCACACCGGGTGGCGCATTGCGGCTCAGGCCTGTTTGCACCAGGGCCACGCCCAATCCCGAGGCTACCAGGCCGAGTGCAGTAAACGGCTCGCTGGCTTCCATGGGGACTTGCGGCGTGAAACCGGCGCGGATGCAGGCGGCGACGAAATCATCGGCCGGGCGTCCCTCAGTACACGCCGGGCATTGGGCAGCACGCCGGCATGCATGGCGTTTTCGATGTGGCCGATGCACAGGCCACCTTCTTCGCCGCGGCCCAGGCGCTTGCCCAACGATTCCAGGCGATTGGCATGGGTCAGCAGCGCCTTGGTTTCGGCAAGAAAGGTCTGGCCATCGCGGGTCAGCCGAATGCGTTGCTGGCTGCGTTCGAACAGGGTCAGGCCCAAGCGTTCTTCGAGCTGGGCGATCTGCCACACCGTCGAGCAGATCAAGGCGATTGCCCTGGCGTTTGGCGTTAGCGTGAAAGCAGCCGCCCTGCAATTTTGCCTGGCCCACCCGGCAGTGGCCGCGGTGATTCCGGGTGCCAGTCGTCCGGGGCGGATTGCCGAAGACGTCGCCGCGTTGTCAGAGAAGATTCCGGCGGCCTTCTGGCAGGCGCTGCGCGATGCCGGCTTGATCTCGGCCCGTGCGCCGTTGCCACTTTAATTTCAGGAGTCTGATATGAACATCGATGTGAGCGGCAAAGTAGCCATCGTCAGCGGCAGTACCGCAGGCATTGGCCTGGGCATCAGCCAGGCGCTGGCAGCGTCCGGCGCAACCGTGGTGGTGATCGGGCGTGAAGCGGGCAAGGTCGATGCCGCCCTGGCAAGCATTCGCCAGGCGGTCCCGGCGGCTGACCTGCGCGGGTGGGTGGCAGATCTGGGTACGGCGCAGGGTGCCGCGACACTGTTCGCCGCTGAACCGCGCGCCGACATCCTGGTCAACAACCTGGGCATCTTCAACGACGTGGATTTCTTTGAGGCGCCGGACAGCGAGTGGACGCGCTTCTACGAGGTCAATGTGATCGCCGGCGTGCGCCTGGCGCGCCATTATGTGCCGGGTATGGTCGAGCAGGGCTGGGGGCGGGTGATCTTCCTGTCGTCGGAGTCCGGCGTGGCGACACCGGCGGACATGATCAACTACGGCGTGACCAAAAGTGCCAATTTGGCCGTCTCCCACGGCCTGGCCAAACGTCTGGCGGGTACGGGCGTGACCGTCAACGCGGTGCTGCCGGGGCCGACCTTTACCGACGGCCTGGAGCATATGCTCAAGGACGCCACGGCCAAGTCCGGGCGCAGCGCGCGGGACGAGGCGGATGTCTTTGTGCGCAATGCGCGGCCTACCTCGATCATCCAGCGTGCGGCAAATGTGGATGAAGTGGCCAACCTGGTGGCGTACATTGCTTCACCCCTGTCATCGGCGACCACCGGTGCCGCGTTGCGGGTCGACGGTGGTGTTGTCGACAGCATGGCGATCTGACCTGTTATTTTTTCTGGAGTATTTATCGTGGCGACAGCTTCTTCTGTGATTGAAATTCCGGTCTCGGCCGATCAGGTTTGGCAATTGGTGGGTGGCTTTAACGCGCTGCCGGATTGGCTGCCCTTGATCGTCAAGAGTGAGGCGAGTGAAGGCGGGCGTTTGCGCCACCTGGAAACCGCCGATGGCGGTGTGGTGGTCGAGCGTATGCAGAGCTTTGATAACGTGGCGCGCACCTACAGCTACACCATTGAGCAGTCGCCGTTTCCGGTCAGTGCTTACCTGGCGACCCTGCAGGTTGAGGCGTTGACCGAGGCGTCGGCGAAAGTGACCTGGTCCGGTGTGTTCACCCCGGCTGCCGGGACCACGGATGCGCAGGTGGAGGCCTTGTTTGCCGGTGTTTACAGCGGCGGGCTTGAGGCGCTGCGCGCTAACTACCCGGCCTGATCCAACAGGCACCGCAAGTTCCCGGTGGGAGCTGGCTTGCCTGCGATAGCGGAGTGTCAGGCAATGAAAAAGTTGCCTGACAGATTGCCATCGCAGGCAAGCCAGTTCCCAGCGGGGTTTGTGGCAGTTGGGTCATTCGGGCATCAGCTGCTGCCGACACTCCAACACCAACCGCGCACCGCCGCTCTGGCTGCTGCCGACTTCCAGCTTGAACCCGTGCAAGTTGATGATCGCCGCGACAATCGACAAGCCCAGACCAAACCCGCCTTGCTGGTCGCCTTCATCCACGCGATAGAAGCGCTGGAACACCGCATTGCGTTCCGCCGCTGGAATGCCCGGGCCGGTATCGTGTACTTCGATGCGCGTGCTGCCGCTGTCGTTAACCCCGCGCAATATCACTTCACCGCCCGGTGGCGAGAACTTGATCGAGTTGCTCAACAGGTTGGCCAGGGCTTCGAACAGCAACGCGCGGTCGCCGGTGATCCATGGCAGTGACTCGGGCACTTCGAGCCGCAGCTGCAATTCGCCTTCTTCCGCCAGTGGCAGGTAGAAGTCATGCAACTCGCGCAGCAGCGGCAACGGGTCCATGACCAGGAAGCCTGAGCGGCGCTGGTGGTCTTCCAGCTCCGAGATCCGCAGCAGGCCCCGGAAGCGCGCCATCAGGGTGTCGGTTTCGGCAATCGCATCGTCAAGTTTCACCGCGTAGTCCGAATCTTGCTCAGCCTCTTGTTTGATGCGGTAAAGCTGCGCACGCAAGCGTGTCAGTGGGGTGCGCAGGTCATGGGCGATGTTGTCGCACACGCCCTTGACCTCGTTCATCAGCTTCTCGATACGGTCGAGCATGGCGTTGACGATGGCGGCGAGCATGTCCAGTTCGTCACGCCGGTTCGACAGCGGCAAACGGTGGGTCAGGTCGCCGGCGACGATAGCCTCGGCGCTGGCCTGGATCCCGCGAATGCGGCGCAGCGGACGGCGGCGCAACAAATGCCAGCCGGCCGCACCGGGGATAATCGTCAGCGACAGCGCCCACAGCAGGGCATGCCAGATGATCCGGGTGACGCCGAACAGCGAGCCGTTGGCGCGCACCAGTACCAGCCAACGGCCGTCTTCGGTGTGGGTGGCCACGGCGTCGCAGCTGTCCTTGGGAAGTTTCGGGTCGTCGGAGTCGACGCAATTGGCCAGGGCGTGGATCTTGCCGTCCAACGGCAGGTCCGGTGGCACGGCGCGGATCGGGCCGCTCAATGGGCGAAATTGCTCATCGAACAGGCCATAGGCGTCCACGCCCTTCATGTCGAAGGTCATGCTGGTGGTCAGGGCTTCCACCAGTTCTTCGCCGTCGAAACGCTGAAACAAATGCTGGCGCTGCATCAGCGAATGGCGCGACAAGTCGCTGAGGTACCCTGACACCTCGTAGTACAGCACCCCCATGAGGATGCAACTCCAGGCCACAAACAGCGAACTGTAAAGCGCCAGCAAGCGGCTGCTGGAGGAGCGCCAGCCCTTAGAGGGGTTCAGCAATGACATAACCGGAACCTCGTACCGTGCGGATCAACGGCGTGAGGCCCGGTGGATCGATTTTTTTGCGCAGGCGACCGATGTGCACGTCAATCAGGTTGGTGCCCGGGTCGAAGTGATAACCCCAGACTTCCTCGAAAATCATCATCCGCGAGAGAATCTGCCCGGTGTTGCGCATCAAAAATTCGAGCAGTTTGTATTCGGTCGGCAGCAGGCTCAGCGGTTGCTCGGCGCGGCTGGCTTCGCGGCTGATAAGGTTCAGTTCAAGGTCGGCCACGCGCAAGGCGGTTTCGAATTCCTTGACCGTGCTTTTGCGGCGCAGCAGCACTTCGACGCGGGCGGCCATTTCGTCGGACGCGAACGGTTTGGTCAGGTAGTCATCTCCGCCGGCACGCAAACCCCGCACACGTTCGTCGACATCGGAGAGGGCGCTGATCATCAGGATCGGCGTCGACACCCCGATGGTGCGCAGGGTCGTGACGATGGCCAGGCCATCCAGCTCCGGCAGCATTCGGTCGAGGGTGATCAGATCGTAATCACCACTCACAGCACGGACCAGGCCTTCACGGCCGTTGTCCACCCAATCCACGTCCAGTCCATGGCTACTCAGCTCGGCGACGATCTCGCGGGCCGTTACGGCGTCATCCTCGATGGTCAAAATACGGGTCATAGGATTACCTGGTGAGCGATTCACACTAGAAGTGGGGCTATTTTGCCAAGAACCAGCTGAATGTTTCCTAAATTAAACTTCATGTTGGCAAAACCACCACACATTTAATCGCTGAGCCACTGCGGTGCGGGGGTTGGCTTGCCGGCAATGGCGGTGGGCCGGCAACCGTTTTGTCATTCATACGCCGCTAGCCGAGGCAAGCCAGCGGCGACGCGCATCGCGTTTGAGGCGAGATTGCATAACGCCCGCCCTCAACACGCATTTCTTGCAACTTGCATGGTTTAACGAAGTTCAATTTAGTTAACTTGTTGAAATATAAGGATTTTAATTTATGCGCCGGCTGGCACGCTGCCTGCACTGTCCCTTTTGAGACTTGTAACACTATTTTTCCTGCCGGGAGCAAAACAACAATGATCACATCCTCATCCACGCTGCAAGAGTCGAGTTCGCTCTCCGGGGTATCCTGGGGGGCGATTTTTGCCGGGGCCGCAGCGGCCGCTGCATTGTCCCTGATCCTGGTGCTGCTGGGCTTCGGCCTGGGCTTTTCGGCGGTGTCGCCGTGGGCCGACAGCGGTATCAGTGCCAAGGGGCTTGGCATTTCCACCATTATCTGGCTGGCCTTTACCCAGATCGTTGCCTCGGGCCTGGGCGGTTATATCGCCGGTCGGTTGCGCGTGAAGTGGGCCAATATGCACGGCGATGACGTGTACTTTCGCGACACCGCCCATGGTTTCCTCGCTTGGGCGGTTGCGACGCTGGTCACTGCGGTGCTGGTAGTCGGTTCGGTGAGCAGCGTGGTCAGCGGTGGCGTTAAAGCCGGTGCCAGCGTAGCTGCGGGCGCCGCCAGCGGCATGAGCCAGGCAGCCGGCAGCGCCGCCAAAGGCGCCAACAGCGGCGACTTCGATTATTACGTCGACAGCCTGTTCCGCGATGACCGCCCAGCCGCCGTCAGCGACGACGCCGTACACGGCGTGGTAGCCCGCATCCTCACCCGCACACTGAGCAACGACGGCCAGTTGGCACCGGAAGACCGTGCCTACCTTGCCCAGTTGATCAGCCAGCGCACCAACCTCAGCCAGGCCGACGCCGAAGCGCGGATCGACAAGGTCTACGGCGAAGCCCGTAAAGCCATCGAAGACGCCAAGCTCAAGGCCAAGCAAGCGGCCGATACCGCGGCGAAAGTGGCTGCCTACACCTCGCTGTGGACCTTCATTGCCCTGTTGATCGGTGCGTTCTTCGCCAGTTTCGCCGCGACCTTCGGCGGTCGTCGTCGGGATGCCGTGGTGTATGTCGAAACCGAACACTTTGTCCGTTAATTCAAGGAGAACATCATGCGCTCATTACTTCTGTGGTTCCTCGGCGTGCCGATCCCGGTCATTATTCTGATCGCGATCTTCATGCACTAAACCTGAGCCTGGCTCGGTCCCCAGTGTGAGCGGGTTTGCTTGCGAAGGCGGTCTTTCAGCGGTTCATGAGCTGACGGATGCAGCGCTTTCGTGAGCAAGCCCGCTTTCACGTTTGGGCGCGCGCAGGGTCAGCCAGCCGGTGACCAGCAATGCACTGGCGACCAGGGTCATGATCACCAGCGGTTGTGAAGTACCGTCCGACAGCAGCCCGGTCGCCCAACTGCTGACCGCCGTCAGGAACATCTGGGTGAAAAAGAACAACCCCGATGCCGTCCCGGCAATCGCGCCGTAAGGCTGCAGTACCGAGAGCTGGCAGGCGGGAATCACCATCCCCACCGACACCATGATCACCACCATCGGCAGCACAATGGCCAGCCAATCAGCCGGCAACAAGGTCGTAGCCGCCGCGAGCAGCAGGCTACCCAGCACGTTCAGGCCGATTGCGGCGCTGATCAACGCATCGGGTTCAAAGCGCAGCACCAGGCGCCGGAACAGGTTCGCCCCGAGCATATAGCCGCTGATCGTCGCGGCAAACACCAGCGCGTAGGCCGTGGTGGACAGGTGGAAGCCCCGTTGCAACAAGGCCGACGACTCGCTGATAAACGGGAAATAGGTGCTGTACACGCAGCCGATGGCCAGGGAATACCGCAGGAAGTAACGGTCGCGCAGAAGCTGGCCGTACAGGCGTAGCAGATTGCTTGGCGGTGCTGCAGCGACTTGCGGCGGACGGGTTTCCGGCAATCGGCGATACACCACCAGATACAGCCCCGCGCCGATGACGCCGAGCACCACAAACAGACCCCGCCAGTTGATAAACGGCAGCATCAGGCTGCCCAGCACCGGCGCGGCCATCGGCGAGATGGCCATGGCCATGGAAATCAGGCCCAGCAGGCGCGCCTGCTCATGGCGGTCGAAGTAATCACGCACGATCACCCGACCGATCACCGTGGTGCAGCAACCGCCCAGGGCCTGGAACAGGCGGGCGATGATCAGCACTTCAAGGCTGTTGGCCAGCGCGCAGGCAACGGTGGCGAGCACATACAGAAACAGCCCCACCAACAAAATCGGGCGACGCCCGAAGCGGTCCGTCAGCGGGCCGCTGACCAGCAAAGATATCGCCGAGCCCAAGGTGTACAGCGTGAGGGTCAGTTGCAGTTGGCTGTCGCTGCTGTGGAAGTCATCGGCCATGGCCGGCAAGGCCGGCAGGTGCATGTCCAGGGTGATGCGCGGCAGGCCGATCAGTACGGTCAGCAGCACCAGCCAGAACCAGGAGGAGAGCACGCGTTGAGTCATGGGAAGCGCCTTCGCCATTCATTGAACCCGAACTCTAGCGGCTTTGTGGTTTAATCCTCAGGGCCACTTATGCATAGAGTGATTGGACCACTATGAGCCGAGGAAAAGCCGCATCCGCCCTGGACCTGCCGCGCCCGGATACGTTGGACGCCGGTAAGCAGCAGGGCGCCTACGAGGCCTTGCGCACGGCGATCTTGACCCGCCAATTGCCGGCCGGCAGCCGCTTGCCGTCGACGCGCAGCCTGGCCGAACGCTGGCTGGTGTCGCGCGGCACGCTCGAAGCGGCGTTCGAACGCCTGCACAGCGAGGGCTATGTGCAGCGCGTGGCGGGCTCCGGCACGCGGGTGAGCGCGGTGATCCCCGAGCAATTTATTGCGGCCCCGGCGCCCACCGAAAGCCCACGCCGTATGGCCGTGCCCGATCTGCCCGAGGCGGGGGTGCAAAGTCACGTGCCTTTCGTTGCACGGCGCCCGGATGCCGGCCTGTTCGATCTGAAAGCCTGGGCACGCTGCATCACCCGTGGGCTGCTGTCGGCAGGGCCGGGTGCGTTGGAAGCCGCCCACCCGGCCGGGTTACCGGCCTTGCGCGCGCACATTGCCGATTACTTGCGCAGCTATCGCGGCATGCACTGCGAGGCCGATGAGGTGATCGTCACCACCGGTATTCGCCATGGCCTCGACCTGATTGCGCGCACGTTGCTTAAACCGGGCGACACGGCGTGTGTCGAAGACCCCGGCTATAAACCGGCGCGCCGCCTGTTCAGGCTGGCAGGCGCGCAGGTGGTGCCGATCCCGCTCACGGCTGAAGGCCTCGACACCGGCCAGCTCCCTGGCACTGCGCGCGTGGCGTATGTCACGCCTGCACACCAGGCGCCGCTGGGCATGACCCTGTCGGTCTCGCACCGCCTGGCGCTGTTGGACTGGGCCGCGCGCGCGGATGCCTGGGTGGTCGAAGACGATTACGACAGCGAATACAACTACAACAGTGCACCCCTGGCGGCGCTCAAATCCCTGGATGGCGGCGATCGGGTGATTTACTGCGGCAGCTTCAACAAGAACCTGTTCCCTGGCTTGCGCGTGGGTTTCATGGTCGTGCCCACCACGCTGCGACCCGCATTGCTGCGCACCTTGCAACTAAGTGGCCAGTCAGTGGGCGTTACGGATCAATTGGGCTTGGTGGAGTTTCTGGGCAGCGGGGCCTTTGTGCGCCACTTGCGCGCCTCGCGCCAGGCGTATCAGGCCCGCCGCGACGCGTTGCTGGCCTGCCTCCCGCATGGCTGCACGGTCAGCGGTCAGCAGGCCGGGTTGCACTTTGTGCTGTGGTTGCCGGCCGGCGCCGATGAGGCGGATTTCTGCGCGCGTGCCGCCGCTGTGGGGTTGACCTTGCAACCGTTGGGCACGTTTTGCGTCGAGGCGAACTTGCCGCCGGCGGTGATCATCGGCTACACCGCGTTGACCCTCGCGCAGATCCGTTTTCACGGGCGCGTGCTGAGCACATTGCTACTCGCGACGTGACGCGCGTTTGGCCAGGCTCGCGCCCATCGCCATCGCCATCGCCATCGCCATTGACTGACCCGCCGCCATCGCGGCAGGGGTATCGCGGGCAAGCTGCTCGCGCATTAGGTCTGCGGTGACATCAGGTCAGTCGTCGAAGCCGACCTGCTCGTGAATCTCATCCACCTTCAATTCCAACCGGTACGCCACGGCAATAAACAACGCCTGGCACAGGCACAAGGTGGCGCTCAACGAACGGAAGGCAAATGACGACCCTTCATTCACCAACAGCACCGCGTTCGCCCGCTTGGCCAGGGGCGAGAGGTTGCTGTCGGTGATGATCAGGGTCTTGGCCTGGTGGTGTTGGGCAATGCGCAGGCAGTGCTGGGTCTCTTTGCCGTAGGGCGTAAAGCTGATGGCAATCACCAGGTCATTGGCGCGCACGCTGCGCATCTGTTCGCGGTAGCTGCCGCCCAGGCCTGAGATCAGGTGAATGCGCTTGTTGGTGTGTTGCAGGTTGTAGACCAGATAATCGGCCACTGCAAAGGAGCGGCGCACACCGACCACGTAGATATTGTCGGCATTGACCACCAGGTCGACGGCTTTCTCAAACGCCACATCATCCAGTTCCAACCCCAGGCGCTCGATGCCGGACAGGGTGGCATTCACACATTCGCGCGCCAGGTCGCCGCCGCTGGCCTTCTGCGATTTGTTCGCGATCATGCTGCGAATGCGCTGCTGGTAGTTCTGCACCGGCGTGGTCTTGTGGGTGTAGGCCTCGCGAAACAGCGCCTGCATCTCACTGAAACCACTGAAGCCGAAACGCTGGGAAAACCGCACGATGGCCGACGGGTGTACTTCACATTCGCGGGCGATGTCGCTGATGCGGTCAACCATGATCCGGTCGCTTTGCTGGCTCATGTAGCTGGCGATGCGTTTGAGCTGGCGCGGCAGGCTTTCGTATTCGTCGGTGATCAGCTGCAACAGGCGCTCGGCATTGATCGGGGGGCTGGCGAGAGGGTCTTGCGAAGGAGTCTCGGGCGTGGCCGGCTGATCGGTGCGGGACATGGGTAATCCTTTTGGCTTGTTCTTCTGATGCGCTGATGGGTGTGCGCAAGTCTACAGGGTAGGCGCAAAAAAATACCCCGGCATCACGGCCCCTGCGCGCCGCTGAAACGCTGCAGGAGGGCTGGCATGCCATTATGCTGGCTTATTGGAAAAAATATTCCACTAAAAATAATTATGGAATAAATATTGATTGAGGCCGCTGAACGTTCTAGTCTGCTTGCACCAAGAGCGTGTGCCGTCACCACGGCGGCACCACGCAGGCTGATAAAAATAACAGGAGCCAGCATGGGCCAGACTCGTTTTGCCAGTGGGCGTCAATTGGATCTGATTTGCCTCGGGCGCCTGGGCGTCGACCTCTACGCACAGCAAGTGGGTGCGCGGCTTGAGGACGTGTCCAGCTTCGCCAAGTACCTCGGCGGGTCGTCCGCCAATATCGCTTTCGGCACTGCGCGGCTGGGGCTCAAGTCGGCGATGCTGAGCCGGGTAGGGGACGACCATATGGGCCGCTTCCTGGTGGAATCCCTGGCCCGTGAGGGCTGCGATGTCAGCGGCATCAAGGTCGACGCGGAGCGCCTGACCGCTTTGGTGCTGCTGGGCCTCAAGGACCGCGAAACGTTCCCCTTGGTGTTCTACCGCGAAAACTGCGCCGACATGGCATTGCGCGCTGAGGACATCAGCGAAGCCTTTATTGCCTCCAGCAAAGCCTTGTTGATCACCGGCACACATTTCTCCACCGACGGCGTGTACAAGGCCAGCATCCAGGCCCTGGACTATGCCGCCAAACACAACGTCAAGCGCGTGTTGGATATCGACTACCGCCCCGTGCTGTGGGGCCTGGCGGGCAAGGCGGATGGTGAAACGCGGTTTGTTGCCGACCAGAATGTCAGCCAGCATGTGCAGCAAATCCTGCCGCGTTTCGACCTGATCGTCGGCACCGAAGAAGAGTTTTTGATTGCCGGCGGCAGTGAAGATTTGCTCACCGCGTTGCGCACCGTACGGGAGCTGACCCCGGCGACCCTGGTGGTCAAGCTCGGCCCGCAAGGTTGCACGGTGATCCACGGCGCGGTCCCCGCGCGGCTGGAGGAGGGCGCGATTTACCCGGGCGTGCGGGTGGAAGTGCTGAATGTGCTTGGGGCCGGCGATGCGTTCATGTCGGGCTTCCTCAGCGGTTGGATAAACGACGCCAGTGATGAACGCTGCAGCCAGTTGGCCAACGCTTGCGGCGGTCTCGTCGTGTCCCGCCACGCTTGCGCACCGGCCATGCCAACGCCTGCCGAACTGGATTACCTGTTCAATAGCCCGGTGCCCATCACCCGCCCAGACCAGGACGTCACCCTGCAGCGCCTGCACCGGGTCACGGTGCCGCGTAAAGCCTGGAAGCAGCTGTTCGTCTTTGCGTTTGACCACCGCTGGCAATTGGTGGACCTGGCGCAAAAAGGCGGCCAGGACCTGACACGTATCAGCGACATCAAGCAGCTGTTTATCCAGGCCATTGAGCGCGTGGAATACAAGCTGCGTGAGCAAGGTGTCGAGGCGGATGTGGGCCTGCTGGCCGATCAGCGCTTCGGGCAGGACGCGCTCAATACCGCCAGTGGTCGCGGCTGGTGGATCGCCCGCCCGGTGGAAGTGCAGAACTCGCGGCCCCTGGCGTTTGAGCACGGTCGTTCGGTAGGCAGCAATCTGATCGCCTGGCCGCAGGAGCAGATCATCAAGTGCCTGGTGCAATTCCACCCCGACGACGAACCGATGCTGCGCCTGGAACAGGAAGCGCAACTCAAGGCGGTGTATGAAGCTTCGCTGGTCAGCGGCCATGAGCTGTTGCTGGAAGTCATCCCGCCTAAAGACCACCCGTCGAGCTATCCGGACGTGCTGTATCGCAGCCTCAAACGCTTGTACAACCTGGGTATTTACCCGGCGTGGTGGAAGATCGAGGCGCAATCGGCGGCTGACTGGAAACAGCTCGACGAACTGATCCAGGAGCGCGACCCGTACTGCCGTGGCGTGGTGCTGCTGGGCCTCAACGCGTCGGCTGAATGCCTCGCCGATGGCTTCCAGCAAGCCAGCCAAAGCACCACGTGCCGTGGGTTTGCGGTGGGCCGCACGATCTTCCAGGAACCCAGCCGCGCGTGGATGGCGGGGGAAATTAACGATGAGACGCTGATTGAGCAGGTGCAGCAAACCTTCGAACAGCTCATCAACGCCTGGCGCAGTGCACGGGGCTAAACACAGCGCTTGAAGTGGCATGCAATCAACCACACCAAGCAAACCTCACCAGGCTTAAGTCAGATAAAAACAATAGGTGCAGCCATGCCCGCAATCCGAATTGGCATTAACCCGATCTCCTGGAGCAACGACGACCTCCCGGCCCTGGGCGGCGAAACGCCCCTGAGCACTGCGCTGAGCGAAGGCAAGGAAATCGGCTACGAAGGTTTTGAACTCAACGGCAAATTCCCCAAGGACGCCAAAGGGGTTGGCGATGTGTTGCGCCCCTATGACCTGGCGCTGGTCTCCGGCTGGTACTCCAGCCGCTTGGCGCGGCGTTCGGTCGCCGAGGAAATCGAGGCCATCGCCGGTCACGTCGAATTGCTGAAACAGAACGGCGCCACTGTGTTGGTCTACGGCGAAGTGGCTGACTCTATCCAGGGCTCGAAAGTGCGCCTGATCGAACGCCCGCGTTTGCACAGCGAACAGGCCTGGCAGGACTATGCCGACAAACTCACCGAATTGGCGCGCTTCACCCTGTCCCAGGGTGTGCGCCTGGCTTACCACCACCATATGGGCGCCTACGTCGAGTCGCCGGAGGACATTGACCAGTTGATGAGCCGAACCGGCCCGGAAGTCGGCCTGCTGTTCGACTCGGGTCACTGCTACATGGGCGGTGGCGAGCCGATCGAGGTGTTGCGCAAACACATCGATCGCGTCTGCCACGTGCATTTCAAGGACGTGCGCAAACCGGTGGTGCAACTGGCGCGCAATCAGATGTGGAGCTTTCCGGACTGCATCGTCAACGGCACCTTCACGGTGCCCGGCGATGGCGATATCGACTTTGCCGAGCTGCTCGATGTATTGCTGGCCGCGCAGTACCAGGGCTGGCTGGTGGTTGAGGCTGAGCAGGACCCGGCCGTGGCGCCCAGCTATATCTATGCGAAGAAGGGCTATGACACGTTGCGCGCGCTTCTCAACCAGAGGACTGAGTGATGAGCTTGTTGGTCAAAAGCAGCAAACGCGGGCAAACCATGGTCGCGTTGGAAGCGGGGCGCCTGGAGTACGTGGGCTTTGCCGCCTACCGCCTGAGCCTCGGTGAAACCTTGCCGGTCAGCGCCGGCGATAAAGAGGTGTGCCTGGTGCTGCTCAGCGGCCGGGTGAATATCGAAGGCGAGGGCTTCAACTGGCAGAGCCTCGGCGATCGTCAGTCGGTGTTTGAAGACAAGTCACCCTTCGCCGCCTACCTGCCACCGGGTACCGAGGCGCAGATTACCGCCTTGAGCGACGTGCAAATTGCGGTGTGCGCCGCGCCCGGTGCGCAGGGCTTTGAACCGCGCCTGATCCGTCCTGAACAGTGCAAGCGCAGCGTACGCGGCAAAGGCGCCAACACCCGTTATGTGTGCGACATCCTGCCCGACAGCGAACCCGCCCATTCGCTGCTGGTGGTGGAAGTGCGCACGCCCTCCGGGCACTCGTCGAGCTACCCGCCACACAAGCACGACACCGATGACCTGCCGCACCAGAGTTTTCTCGAAGAAACCTACTACCACCAGATCAACCCGCCGCAAGGCTTCGTGTTCCAGCGGGTGTACACCGACGACCGCAGTATCGACCAGGCCATGGCCGTGGAAAACAGCGACTTGGTGGTGGTGCCCAAGGGGTATCACCCGGTCAGCGTGCCGTATGGCTACGAGTCGTACTACCTGAACGTGATGGCGGGTCCCAAGCGCGCCTGGCATTTCCATAACGACCCACAGCACAGCTGGCTGCTGGACCTCTAATCGGTTAGGACGGAGAACAATAACAATGCAGTCGTCTCTACGTTTTGCCCTTAACCGTATGGTTGCGCCCGACCTTTCCCTGCCGGATTTCATCCAGTTGGCCGTGGCCCTCAAATGCGATGCCATCGAGATTCGCAACGACCTCAAGGGGCACGCAATCGAGTTCGGCACCCCGGCGAGCCGCGTGCGCGAATTGTGCGCAGAGCAGGGCATTACGGTGCTGTCGATCAACGCGCTGTACCCGTTCGATGTGTGGAACGATGAGCGTCGCGCCCAGGCGATCGCCCTCGCCACCTATGCCCGCGAATGCGGTGCGCAAGGCCTGGTGATGTGCCCGCTGAATGAGCGCGGCGATGCGCGCAGCGAAGCCCAGCGTGCCGCCGGTTTGCGCACGGCGTTGAGCGAGCTGGCGCCGATCCTGCGTGAATACGCGATTCAGGGGTTTATCGAGCCCCTGGGGTTCGAGGAATGTGCCCTGCGACGCAAGCGCGTGGCGGTGGAGGCGATCAAGGCGATGGGTGGGCTGGATGTGTTCCGCCTGGTGCACGACACCTTTCACCATCACTTGGCCCGCGAGCATGAGTTCTTCCCGGAACTGACCGGGCTGGTGCATATCTCCGGCGTCGAGGATGCAGACGCGCCCCTGAATTCGATTCGCGACGGCCACCGCGTGCTGGTCGGCGAGGGCGATATCCTCGGCAATGCCGCGCAGATCGACACCTTGCTCAGTACCGGGTACGGCGGCTATCTGTCGTTCGAGCCGTTTGCTGAAAGCGTGCATGGGCTGGCAGATATTCGGCAGGCGTTGGGCGCGAGCATCGCCCATCTGCAAAACGCCCGGCCCTGACGCTCCCCCCTGAGATCACTGTTGATCGACAGATTTGCATTCATACAAGGTGCGAACATGACCACAACACGATTGACCATGGCCCAGGCCCTGGTGAAGTTTCTGGATAACCAATACGTCGAAGTCGATGGCGTGCAGAGCAAGTTTGTCGCCGGTGTATTCACCATTTTCGGTCACGGCAACGTGCTCGGTCTGGGCCAGGCCCTGGAGCAGGACAGCGGCGACCTGGTGGTGCATCAGGGCCGCAACGAGCAGGGCATGGCCCACGCCGCCATCGGTTTTGCCAAGCAGCACCTGCGCCGCAAGATCTACGCGTGCACCGCATCGGTCGGCCCGGGTGCGGCCAATATGCTCACCGCTGCGGCGACCGCCACGGCCAACCGAATCCCGTTGCTGTTGCTGCCGGGCGATGTGTATGCCAGCCGTCAGCCTGACCCGGTGTTGCAGCAAATCGAGCAATTCCACGACCTGAGCATCAGCACCAACGATGCGTTCCGTTCGGTGAGCAAATACTGGGACCGCATCAACCGTCCCGAACAGTTGATGAGCGCCGCGATCCACGCCATGCGTGTGCTCACCGACCCCGCCGAAACCGGCGCGGTGACCTTGGCGCTGCCTCAGGATGTGCAGGCCGAGGCCTGGGACTACCCGGACTATTTCCTGCAAAAACGCGTGCACCGTATCGAGCGTCGCCCAGCCACCCACGCGATGATCGCTGACGCCCTGGCCGCCTTCCGCGGCAAGCGCAAGCCGCTGATCATCTGCGGCGGTGGGGTGAAGTACGCCGGGGCAAATGCTGCGTTGCAAGCCTTTGCCGAACGCTTTGCGATTCCTTTTGCTGAAACCCAGGCGGGCAAGAGTGCGGTGGTGTCCAGCCACCCGCTGAACGTCGGCGGCATCGGTGAGACCGGCTGCCTGGCGGCTAACCTGCTGGCGCCCGAGGCCGATCTGATTATCGGCATCGGCACGCGTTATACCGACTTCACGACCTCCTCCAAATCGCTGTTCAAGCACCCCGAGGTGACGTTTCTCAACCTCAATATCAGCCCCTGCGATGCCGTGAAGCTTGACGGCGTGCAAGTGCTGGCGGACGCGAAGGTGGGCCTTGAGGCACTGGCCGACGCCTTGGGCGACTACCGCGCCGGTTGGGGCGAGCAGGTCTGCGACGCCAAGGCGCAGCTGGAAGCGGAAGTGGACCGCGTGCATCACGTGGAATACAGCGGTGATGATTTTGTTCCGCAGGTTGATGACCACCTGGATCGCGCGGTGCTGCGCGAATTCATCGAACTGACCGGCTCGTGCCTGACCCAGAGCCGTGTACTGGGTGTGCTCAATGACACCCTGGCCGATGACGCCATCATCGTCGCCGCCGCCGGCAGCCTGCCTGGCGATTTGCAGCGCAGCTGGCGCAGTAAAGGCGTCAACACCTACCACGTCGAATATGGCTATTCATGCATGGGCTACGAGATCAACGCCGCCCTCGGCGTGAAGCTGGCTGAGCCGTCCAAAGAGGTGTACGCGCTGGTCGGCGATGGCTCTTACATGATGCTGCACTCGGAGCTGGCCACCTCGATCCAGGAGCGGCGCAAGATCAACGTGGTGTTGCTGGACAACATGGCGTTCGGCTGCATCAACAACCTGCAGATCGGCAACGGCATGGACAGTTTCGGCACTGAATTTCGCTTCCGCAACCCCGAGAGCGGCAAGCTCGACGGCGGCCTGGTGCCGGTGGATTTCGCCATGAGCGCGGCGGCGTATGGCTGCAAGACTTATAAGGTCAGCACCGTGGAACAGCTTGAGTCGGCGCTGGCCGATGCGCGCACACAAACGGTATCGACGTTGATTGATATCAAGGTACTGCCCAAGACCATGATCCACGGCTACCTGTCGTGGTGGCGGGTGGGTGTGGCCCAGGTGTCCACCAGCGAACGCACGAATGCGGCGGCGAAAAAACTCAATGAACAGCTGGCCAAGGCCCGGCAGTACTAATAACAAGAGGAGTTTGGTATGTCTTTGAAGCTAGGTGTAATCGGTACGGGCGCCATCGGCCGTGACCACATTCGTCGTTGCAGCCAGACCTTGCTTAACAGCCAGGTGGTTGCGGTGACCGACATCAACCTTGAGCAAGCTGCCAAGGTCGTGGCCGATTTGAAGCTGGACGCCGAGGTGTACGCCGACGGCCATGCGCTGATCAATTCGCCGCAAGTCGACGCCATTCTGGTCACCTCCTGGGGCCCGAGCCACGAGGCATTCGTGCTGGCCGCCATCGCCGCCGGCAAGCCGGTGTTCTGCGAAAAGCCCCTGGCCGTGACAGCCGAAGGCTGCCGCAAGATTGTTGATGCGGAAGTCGCCTACGGCAAGCGCCTGGTGCAAGTGGGCTTTATGCGCCCGTATGACGAAGGCTATCGCGCCCTCAAGGCTGTGATCGACAGCGGCCAGATCGGCGAGCCGTTGATGCTGCATTGCGCACACCGCAACCCGACGGTGGGCGAGAACTACAAGACCGACATGGCCATCACCGACACGTTGATCCACGAGCTGGATGTGTTGCGCTGGTTGCTCAACGACGACTACGTGTCGGTGCAGGTGGTGTTCCCGCGCAAGACCAGCAAGGCCCTGGCCCACCTGCGCGACCCGCAGATTGTTCTGCTGGAAACCGCCAAGGGCACGCGCATTGACGTGGAAGTGTTTGTGAACTGCCAGTACGGCTACGACATCCAGTGCGAAGTGGTGGGGGAGACCGGTATCGCCAAGCTGCCGGAACCGTCCCAGGTGCAGTTGCGCAGTGGCGCGAAGCTGTCGAATGCGATCCTGATGGATTGGAAAGACCGCTTTATCGGCGCCTACGACGTCGAGTTGCAGGCCTTCATCGACAGCGTGCGCGCCGGGCACGTCGGCGGGCCGTCGGCGTGGGATGGGTTTGCGGCGGCAGTGGCGGCGGACGCGTGTATCGAAGCGCAGAGCAGCGAGCAGATCATCAAGGTCAGCTTGCCACCGCGCCCACCTTTCTACGGCTGAGCCCCACTCCACTGAACGCACTCGGTCGGTGTGGGAGCTGGCTTGCCGGCGATGACGGCGGCACATTCAATATTGATGCCGCCTGATACACCGCTGTCGCAGGCAAGCCAGCTGCCACATTCAGATCGGGTTTCCACTTCATGAAGGAGCGCATATATGCGAATCGGACTTGTCGGCTACGGCCACGGCGGCCGGTATTTTCACGCACCGTTGATCGCAACCCTGCCCGGCGTAATCTTTGTGGGCGTAGTGACACGTTCCCCTGAGCGTCGCCTACAGTTGGCGAGCGACCATCCAGGCCTCAAGGCCTTCGACTCCATTGGCCAGATCGTTGAGGCCGGTGTCGATGCGCTGGTGATATCCACCACGCTGAAAGGTCGCCCGGCCCTGGTGCTGGAGGCCATCGAACACGGGGTTGCGGTGGTCAGCGACAAGCCCTTCGCCGCCAATGCCGAACAGGCTCAGGCCCTGATCACGGCCGCCGAACGCCAGGGCGTGTTGCTCAGCGTCTACCAGAACCGGCGGTGGGATTCGGATTTCCTGACCCTGCGCAAATTGATCGACGCCGGCGCCCTGGGCGCCGTTACGCGCTTTGAGTCGCGCGTCGAACGCTACAGCCCGGACGCGGTGGGCAATGCCAGCGGCGGCGGTTGGTTGCGCGACCTGGGCAGCCATCTGGTGGACCAGGCGCTGCAATTGTTCGGCCCGGTGGACCGGGTGTTCGCGCAACTGCAATTCAGCCCGCAACATCCGAGCCTCGATCACGGCTTTTTCGTTTCCCTGACGCACGCCAATGGGGTGATTTCTCACCTGTGGGGCAGTGCGCTGCAAAACAGCCAGGCCCCGCGGTTTCGCGTCAGTGGCACCTTGGGGTGTTACACCGTGGAGGGGCTGGACGGTCAGGAAGCCGCTCTGATGGCGGGCAAGTCGCCGAAAACCGAAGGCGAGCACTGGGGGGCTGAAGAGCATCGGCGTTGGGGCTGGTTTGAACAGGGTGAGGAGCGTGAACGGGTGCCGTCGGAGAAAGGCTGCTGGACGCAGTTCTATCGCCAGCTGCAAAGTGCTGTGCAAGGCCTGGGACCGCTGCCGGTCGATGCCAATGATGCATTGGAAACCACCCGTATATTGGACGCCGCGCGCCTTAGCAACGAGCGCCAGCAGGTGGTTTCAACAAAAATAGAATAAAATTCTAAAACAGGTTGATATGGAAATTATTTTCCAATAAAGTCTTTTCCAGGTTGCATAAAGTACGTCTCGGACTCGATTCGAGCGACTCTACAAAAACAAGATCAAAAACAACCAGGTACCGTCAGATGAAAATCTTCAACGCTGTACTGCGAGTTTTACGCCCTGCTCAAGCGCCCCGCGGTCTGCCCCGCGCGCGGCCATTTTATTTCTCCTTCCTTAATGTGCTGTGCGTCGAAAACAACGGCGCGCTGGTGTGCTGCATTCCGGGCGCACCGGTGGTTCAACTGCCGTCTTCGCCAGCCACGCGCTGATAAACGCAACGTCCACAAAACCAACAAGAAATTGGAGACAGACCGTTCATGAAGACCCCGATCCGATTCACCGCACTGGCCTTGTCCATGCTGCTTGCCAGCGGTTTTGCCGCGGCCGCCGATATCAAGGTGGGCGTGACCATGTCCGCTTTCGATGACACGTTCCTGACCTACCTGCGCGAAGACATGGACAAGCAAGCCAAGTCGTATCCCAAAGGTGACGGTGTACAGCTGCAGTTCGAAGACGCTCGGGCCGATGTGGTCAAGCAACTGAGCCAGGTCGAGAACTTTATCAGCCAGAAAGTCGACGCGATTATCGTCAACCCGGTCGATACCGCCTCGACCAAGAACATTATCAGTGCCGCCACCAAGGCGGGCATTCCGCTGGTCTTCGTCAACCGTCGCCCTGACCAAAAAGACTTGCCCAAGGATGTCGTTGCGGTGACGTCCGATGACGTCGAGGCCGGTCGCCTGCAAATGCAGTACATCGCCGAAAAGCTCGGCGGCAAGGGCAAGATCGTCATCCTGCTGGGTGACCTGGCGAACAACTCCACCACCAACCGTACCAAAGGCGTGAAGGAAGTCCTCGCCAAATACCCCGGCATTACCATCGAGCAAGAGCAGACCGGCATCTGGCTGCGGGACAAGGGCATGACCCTGGTCAACGACTGGCTGACCCAGGGTCGCGAATTCAATGCGGTTCTGGCCAACAACGACGAGATGGCCATTGGCGCGTCCATGGCCCTCAAGTCGGCGGGTACCAAGCCTGGCAGCGTGTTGATTGCCGGGGTGGATGGCACGCCGGACGGTTTGAACGCCATTACCAAGGGTGACATGGCCGCGTCGGCCTTCCAGGACGCCAAGGGCCAGGCGGTCGGTTCGGTGGAAGCGGCGCGCAAGATGGCCAAGAAGGAGCCGGTCGAGCAGAACGTAATCATCCCGTTCAAGCTGATCACGCCGGATAACGTCAAAGACTTCAAGTAGCCCTTCATAACAATTATAAGCAAGCAGGGCGGCCACGGTCGCTCTGCTGATGGAGTACCCGATATGCTTGCTCAAGCCACCGCCTCGCAGCCTCCCGGCATCCAGCCCGTGCTGCAGGAAGAACCCTACCTGCTGGAAATCGTCAACATCAGCAAAGGCTTTCCCGGTGTCGTGGCCCTGGCCGATGTGCAATTGCGGGTACGCCCCGGTTCCGTGCTGGCGCTGATGGGCGAGAACGGTGCGGGCAAATCGACGCTGATGAAAATCATCGCCGGTATCTACCAGCCCGACGCAGGGGAAATTCGTCTGCGTGGCAAGCCGATTGTGTTCGAAACGCCGCTGGCGGCGCAGAAGGCCGGGATCGCGATGATCCACCAGGAACTCAACCTGATGCCGCACATGAGCATCGCCGAAAATATCTGGATCGGTCGCGAGCAGCTCAACAGCCTGCACATGGTCAACCACCGTGAAATGCACCGTTGCACTGCCGAATTGCTGGCACGCTTGCGTATCAACCTGGACCCCGAAGAGCACGTCGGTAACCTCAGCATCGCCGAGCGGCAGATGGTCGAAATCGCCAAGGCGGTGTCCTACGACTCCGACATTCTGATCATGGATGAACCGACGTCAGCCATTACCGAGAAGGAAGTGGCCCACCTGTTTTCGATCATTGCCGACCTCAAGTCCCAAGGCAAAGGCATCGTCTATATCACGCATAAAATGAACGAAGTGTTCGCCATTGCCGATGAAGTCGCGGTGTTTCGCGACGGCCATTACATCGGCTTGCAGCGCGCCGACAGCATGAACAGCGACAGCCTGATCTCGATGATGGTCGGCCGTGAACTGAGCCAACTGTTCCCGGTGCGCGAGACGCCCATTGGCGAATTGCTGCTGTCGGTGCGCGACCTGCGCCTGGACGGTGTGTTCAAGGACGTGTCATTCGATCTGCATGCCGGTGAAATCCTCGGCATCGCCGGGTTGATGGGCTCGGGCCGCACCAATGTGGCGGAAACGATCTTCGGCATCACCCCAAGTTCTGGCGGGCAGATCACCCTCGATGGCAAGCCGGTGCGCATCAGCGACCCGCACATGGCCATCGAGAAGGGGTTTGCGTTGTTGACCGAAGACCGCAAGCTCAGCGGCCTGTTCCCGTGCCTGTCGGTCCTGGAAAACATGGAGATGGCCGTGTTGCCGCTTTACTCGGGCAACGGCTTTATCCAGCAGAAGGCGTTGCGCGCCTTGTGCGAAGACATGTGCAAGAAGCTGCGGGTGAAAACCCCATCCCTTGAGCAGTGCATTGACACGTTGTCCGGCGGCAACCAGCAAAAAGCCCTGCTGGCGCGTTGGCTGATGACCAACCCACGGTTGTTGATTCTCGATGAGCCGACCCGAGGCATCGATGTGGGCGCCAAGGCCGAGATCTATCGCTTGATTTCCTTCCTCGCCAGCGAAGGCATGGCGGTGATCATGATTTCCTCCGAGCTGCCGGAAGTGCTGGGCATGAGCGACCGGGTGATGGTGATGCACGAAGGCGAACTGATGGGCACCCTCGACCGCGCGGATGCAACCCAGGAAAAAGTCATGCAGTTGGCTTCCGGTATGACCGTAGTCCACTGACGAACAGCACAGAATAAGAAGGTGATTGGCTATGAACGCAATAACAGACAACAAGCCTGCCACGGCACCGGTCAAGCACCGTCGGCGTTTACCCACCGAGCTGAGCATCTTCCTGGTGCTGATCGGCATCGGCCTGGTGTTTGAACTGTTCGGCTGGATCGTGCGTGACCAGAGCTTCCTGATGAACTCCCAGCGCCTGGTGCTGATGATCCTGCAAGTGTCGATCATCGGGCTGCTGGCGATTGGTGTGACCCAAGTGATCATCACCACCGGTATCGACCTGTCCTCCGGCTCGGTGTTGGCGTTATCGGCGATGATCGCCGCCAGCTTGGCGCAAACCTCGGACTTTTCCCGCGCGGTGTTCCCCAGCCTGACCGACTTGCCGGTGTGGATTCCGGTGGCGATGGGCCTGGGGGTAGGGCTGCTGGCGGGGGCGATCAACGGCAGTATCATCGCCGTAACCGGGATCCCGCCGTTTATTGCCACCCTGGGCATGATGGTCTCGGCGCGGGGCCTGGCGCGTTACTACACCGAAGGCCAACCGGTGAGCATGCTTTCGGATTCCTACACGGCGATTGGTCATGGTGCGATGCCGGTGATCATCTTCCTGGTGGTGGCGGTGATCTTCCATATCGCCCTGCGCTACACCAAGTACGGCAAGTACACCTACGCCATCGGCGGCAACATGCAGGCGGCGCGCACCTCGGGGATCAACGTCAAGCGCCATCTGATCATCGTCTACAGCATTGCCGGGCTGTTGGCGGGCCTGGCCGGGGTTGTCGCGTCGGCGCGTGCCGCTACCGGCCAGGCCGGCATGGGCATGTCCTATGAACTGGACGCGATCGCCGCAGCGGTCATCGGCGGCACCAGCCTGGCAGGCGGGGTAGGGCGCATCACCGGCACCGTGATCGGCGCGTTGATCCTCGGGGTGATGGCCAGCGGGTTTACCTTTGTCGGGGTGGATGCGTACATCCAGGACATCATCAAGGGCCTGATCATCGTGGTGGCGGTGGTAATCGACCAGTATCGCAACAAGCGCAAGCTTAAGCGCTAACGCAGATTTACAACTGGCAAAGCAGCAACGTGTGGGAGCGGGCTTGCTCGCGAAAGCGCTGTATCAGTGCCCGATGCGCGGCCTGACACTCAGTATTCGCGAGCAGGCCCGCTCCCACAGTTGGATCTGCGCCGATGAGTTCTAACCGTTTGTCTTCTATATAGCTCCACAAGACTGAATTTCTTGCTATAAACGCACTCCGATGACCATTCGCCAAGCCCGTCCTGGTGCCTTTGGGGGTTAATTGGGAAAAAATGCCTGTCTTTTCAGTTGCTGAGCCCTCAAGTCGGCCTTAGACTGCCGCCCCTCGTAAATTGAGTGCCGGGTGGCGCTTGAAATGGATGGCGCCTTTCCGAGACCTGCACAGGCCTTCCGGGAAGCTCCCTTATTCGCCTTAATGCACGTATTTTTTATAGAGAAATCAATGACAAAGGAAAAGTTGCTGGCCATGCCGGCGGATGACTACATGAATGCCGAACAGCACGCTTTTTTCGAGCAGTTGCTGCAAGACATGAAGGTGGAACACCACGAGCGCATTGAGCAGAACCGCATCGCCATCGAAAGCCTGGACACCCCGGCTGACCCGGCTGACGCTGCTTCCGTGGAAGAAGAGCGCACCTGGCTGGTGAATGCCATCGACCGCGACCAGCGTATGCTGCCGCAGCTTGAGCGCGCGCTGGAACGCATCAAGGAAGACTCTTTTGGCTGGTGCGACGACAGCGGCGAGCCTATCGGCCTCAAGCGCCTGCTGATCAGCCCGACCACTAAATACTGCATCGAAGCGCAAGAGCGCCACGAGCAGATCGACAAGCACCAGCGTCAAGCCTGATACGCTGAAGGCTGCTGTGCTGAACGTGGACACCGTGCATGCGGTGTCCAGAAATACCGTCGACACCCCTGTCTATTGATCTACTGCAGGAACTCCACTAAAGGCCCATGGATAATGGCCCAATACTGGCGTCTAATGCGTGAACAATAATGACAAGCAGCGGGGTAACGACGATGGCTGGAGACGGATCTCTGATAGGCGCAGCAGTGCCACCGCACACGGTGGCGCGCGTGCTGCCCGGTTGGCCGACGCAGCTTGTGCAGAGCGCCGCCCTGGTCCTGGTATTGCTGGGCCTGGCATTTGCCGGTTTGCCGCTGTACCTCTGCGTGCCACTGGCCTTGTTGGTCATCTGGCTGCCTGCGCTTAAACCCCGTGCGCCCCGCGTGGAGCCATCCCAGGCCGCCGACACGGTGGGCGAACTGACCCGCGATCTTTCCTATACCACCAGCCATAACGCGCTTTCCGCGGCCGGCGTGGCCTATTCGGTCAAGCAACTGGCGGCGCGGGTGCAGTCGCAGCTGAGCGCCGCCAAGCAGATTGTCAGCAATGCCGAAGTGATGATCGGCACCGAACAGGTCACTTCCCAGCTCAGCCGCCAAGCCCTCAGCGCGGCCAGCCAGGCGCATCAGTGCAGCACGCAAGGGCGTGAAGTGCTGGCGCAGTCGATCACCCGCATGCGCCAGCTCAGCCAGCGCGCGAATGCCAGCCGTGAACTGATCGAAGCCTTGAGCCAGCGCAGTGAGGAAATCCAGCGCGTGACCCTGGTGATCCAATCCATCGCCAGCCAGACCAACTTGCTCGCATTGAATGCGGCGATTGAAGCGGCACGTGCGGGTGAGCACGGCCGCGGCTTTGCCGTGGTCGCCGATGAAGTGCGTGGCCTCGCCGGACGCACCGCCACGGCCACCGACGAGGTCGGGGTGATGGTTGCGGATATCCAACAACGCACGACTCAAGTGGTTGAGCAGATTCGCCAACTGTCGGCGGACCTGCACATCGGCGTCGAGCAGGTGGAGCACGCCGGCGAGCAATTGGAAAACATCGCCAGCCTGGCGGCGGATGTGGAAGGGCAAGTCCATGAAATTGCGCAGGGCACCGACACCAACCGTACGCAACTCGACAGCCTGTTCCACGCCGTGGAGCAGATGCGCAGCGACTTGACGGTGAGCGACGAGCAAACCCGGCAGCTGGCTGATGTCGCCGTGCAAATGGAAGGGCAGGCGGAAACCATCAGCGAACGCCTGGCTGAGGTCGGCCTGGATGACTATCACCAGCGCATCTACGACCTGGCCCGTGAAGGGGCCACGCACATTGCCGAACAGTTCGAGGCTGATCTGCTGCAAAACCGTATCAGCCTGGAGGACTTGTTTGACCGCAGCTACACGCCGATCCCGAATACCCGCCCAAGCAAATACCACACGCGTTTTGATGGTTACACCGACCAAGTCTTACCGGCGATCCAGGAGGCGTTGCTGCCGCGCCATGAAGGGCTGGTGTTCGCCATTGCCTGCACACCTCAGGGCTATGTGCCAACGCACAATAAGGCGTTCTCTCTCCCCCTCACCGGTGATGATCAGGTCGATGCGCTGCAGAACCGCACCAAACGCAAATTCGACGACCGCACTGGCATTCGTTGCGGCAGCCATCAACAAGCGGTGTTGTTACAGACCTATACCCGTGATACCGGCGAATTGATGCACGACTTGTCAGTGCCGATTATGGTCAGGGGCAGGCATTGGGGTGGTTTGCGCCTGGGCTATAAACCGGAGGGTGCTAAAGCCGAGCGTTAGGATTGTTGCTGTTTATGCAATGGAGCTATTCCGCAGATAGCTTTTTCCAACTGGAATAAAACCGTAGCATGGCCAACATTGTTAGGCAGCTAACTAATGTGGCGGAGAGGCTCCATGCAAAACAAGGTTGATGTCGCCGTGATGATCGGCAGTGGCGTACCACAAGCCCTGCGTGCGCTGGGTCAGAAAGCCTGTTGGGTGGTGTTGCTCAATGGCGAGCAACGCGGCACCGCGTTCGCCAGTCGTGATGAAGCCGAGGAGTGCAGGGCTGCCTGGGAGGCGCTGATGCGCCTGGAACAGTCAGACAGCCTGCATTGACGGAGCTTAGTGCGGTTGATGCAGACGCTGGTTCAGTTCATCCACCGGGATGGCCCATTCGGCGTCTTCGCGCAATTCTTCCTTGAGAAACGCCGCCTGTTGCGGCGTCCAGAAAGGGGCATCGATCAGCTTGACGTCTTCATCCAGCGTGTGTGCGCCGATGAATGCGTCGATGGCTTCGGGGCTTGAATCCAGGCCGAGTTGTTCAAACAGGGTTTCAAGGGTTGGGATTGGCGCGTCCATGATCATTCTCCATGCAGGGTGATGGTCGTTGTGCATGTGAGGCTCTGGGCGCGGCAGAGTTCAGGAATTAAGTGCCCCCGAGTCCACGGCGGTTTTCAGCGCCCTGGCGGCATCCTTTGCCGCGATGGCGGCGGCGTCGACAGTCTTGAACCAACGATCTTTTTCTACCTGATGCGTGGTGACCGTGGTCAGCGGTGGTTTGGCCCGCATGATGATCACCGCTTGAAACTCACCGTCTACTTCCCTCGCATCGCCATGGATGAAAAATTCGCCAATATCAAATTCCGTCACGTATAGCCTTCCCTTCTAGGTAACTGCACTGATGAAACCTGACCCGCTGGGGGCAAACTTCAATGGACGGGGCAGTATGGCAGTTGTTGACGGGCGACGGCGCAGTAAAGTCATCCAGACGACGAAACGAACCCGCCGTAAGTGGCGTGCAGGCTGGCTTCGAGTTGTTTGGCCAATTCGCAGGCCTGAGCGTGCGTGCTGCGAAAACCTCTGATCCTGCCGCTGGTCACTTCCAGAATATGAAAGAAACTGCGCCCGGCCGGTACAACTTGGTAAAGAACGGCATTGGGGTACCCGTTGGGGTAATCTAGGCAGTAGTATTGGCGCTCGTCGTGACGTGATGAACGAGTGCGGGACGGCGTAGCGTCGTGTGGGCGTGATTGCATGGCCAGCTCCTGTCGATCAATCTTGTTGACTCACCAGCAGCGTTTCGGGTGGTTTTAACCCGTGTTGCTGTTTTAGTATTGTCGTCGGCAGCCGATGCTTGGTTCCAAACCAGGTATTTTGTTATGTGTAGGTTGTCGGAAATTGCGTTTTTAACTGGGTTATTCTCTGAAGCTGATCGGCCCGTGTTCTCGGGCCGTTGAATCTGTGATTGTCTGTTGCGCCAGATGACCTTGCATAAGGTCCATCGCGCACGCCTGTACTAGTCTCATGACGTAGCAGCGGGTTCTCTTCAGTATTTTAACGAATGTGTGATCGTGGCTACGCGCACTTTTTTGTGGCGGCGGATCGTTTTTTTGTGCTGCCCGCTTTGGCGGTCGGCGTTCTTTTTGATGTGGGGGCGTTTCCTTGGCAGTCAGTAATCTGGATATGCACGCGTTATTCGTGCTGGGTGATTTGCGCGCAAAGTTGGTCAAGCAGTTTCAATCCCGTTTCGTTTACATCACTGAACAGACACCGGAAGGCATCTACATCGCCGAGATCGATACCGAAACGGCGTTGGTCGTGGATGACAAGCCGCGCCTGGAGCTCAAGGTGGGTGACCATTTCCGCGCGGCCGTGCTGCCGAGTCGTGAAGGTGGCAAGTTCGAGTTGAAGTTCCGCGACATCAAGTTGACGGTGTATGGCCTGGGCGATTACGCCTTCGTGTCTTCCACTGAAGGGCAGGGCATCGTATTCAAGGAAGGCCACAGCGTGATGCTGGTGTTTGCCGCCAATGAGCAACTGCAGGAAGGCCTGACCAAAACCCTCAAGGCCGTGACCGGTAAGGCCGCCAAGTGGCGCAAGGGCGAACTGGTGACCTTCAAGGCCAGCGAATAGTCGCCAGACACCGCGTGTATTTTTGCTCTCCCGGAACCTCTACTACAGTTGAGTTGACTTAACTATTCAGAGGCTTCGCGCATCCGCAGCAAAGCCTTCCGCGATGGCTGTGAAAATGCGAGGTGCAAAGGCATGAAAGGATTGAGATCGCTGTTGGCGGCGTCGCTGACGACCCTGGGGTTGTCGGTGGCCTCACTGCCGATATCGGCCGCACAGGCACCGGTGCATTTCGCCGACCTGAACTGGGAAAGCGGCAGCCTCATCACCGAGGTGCTGCGGTTTATCGTCGAGAAGGGCTATGACCTGCCCACCGACACCTTGCCCGGCACCACCATCACCCTGGAAACCGCCTTGGCGAAAAATGACATCCAGGTGATTGGCGAAGAGTGGGCCGGCCGCAGTCCGGTCTGGATCAAGGCGGAAGCCGAAGGCAAAGTGGTTGGCTTGGGCGATACGGTCAAGGGTGCCACCGAGGGGTGGTGGGTGCCGGAGTACGTGGTCAAGGGCGACCCCGCCAAAGGCCTGAAGCCGTTCGCGCCGGACCTCAAGACCGTGCAGGACCTGGCGCGTTACAAGGACGTGTTCAAGGACCCCGAGGCCCCTGGCAAAGGGCGCTTTCTGAACAGCCCGATCGGCTGGACGTCGGAAGTGGTGAACGCACAGAAACTCAAGGCTTACGGCCTGAACGACAGCTACGTGAACTTCCGCAGCGGCTCCGGTGCGGCACTCGATGCCGAGATTGCGTCGTCGATCCGTCGAGGCAAACCGGTATTGTTCTACTACTGGTCACCGACGCCCTTGATGGGGCGTTACAAATTGATCCAGTTGCAAGAGCCGCCGTTTGACGCCGATGCCTGGAAGACCCTCACCGACGCGGATAACCCCAATCCGAGGCCGACTCGGTCGCTGGCGTCCAAGTTGAGTATTGGTGTGTCGACGCCGTTCCAAAAAGACCACCCGCAGATTGCCGAGTTTTTTACCAAGGTTCAGTTCCCGATCGAGCCACTGAATAAATCGCTGGCATCGATGAGTGAGAACCACACGCCGCCACGGGATGTGGCTCAGGCATTTCTAAAAGAGCACCCTGAGGTGTGGAAGGCTTGGTTGACGGAAGACGTGGCGCAGAAAGTGCAGGCGAGCCTGAAGTAACCGATGGTCGTTGTTTGGAATGGAAATCCAAAGGTGGGAGCGGGCAAGTCCGCTCCCACCGTTCTAAGCGCAAAGCAGCGTTAGAACCTGGTTTGCACCGCGACCTCAAAGGTCCTTGGTGAGCCCAGGTAATACGCTGGCGACACATGCGCAAACTCGGCGTACACCTCATTCGTCAGGTTACGCACCCGCCCGGTTACTGACGTGTGCGAGTCGACTTTGTAGCGCAGGAACGTCCCAAACAGCGTGTAGGCCGGCACCGTTTGAGTGTTGGCATTGTCCGCAAACACCTCAGCGACATACCGCGCATCCACACCGCCTTGCCAATCCTCAGAAACGTCATAGGTCAGCCACAGGTTGCCCACGCGCTTGGGCACGTTGGTGGGGGTGTTGCCTTTGCGTGAGACCACCGCGCCGCTGGCGACTTTCTCGTTGAAGTCATCGTACTCGGCGTCCACCCAGGCAACGTTGCCCTCGGCCAGCAGCCTTGGCGTGATGCGCAATGAGCTGGCCAGCTCGATGCCCTTGGAGGTCTGGGCACCCACCGGGATGCTGTTGTTCGGGTCCAACGGGTTGGTGACGGCAAAATCCTTGCGTTCGATCTTGTAGGCCGCGACGGTGGCCGAGCCGCGACCGTCGAGGTAATCGAACTTGCTGCCCACTTCCCACTGCTTGCCGGTCGACACGTCGAAGACCTGGGTGGTGGTTGATGGCTGTTCAGCCGCCGTGCTGTATTGCACATACACATTGGCCGATGGAATGAACTGGTAGGTCAGGCCCACGCGGCCGGTTACCGGCTCCCAGCTGCGCTTGAAATGCCGTGGGTTGGTGGCGGTGATGCTGCGGTGATTGGTGACGTCCAGGTCGATAGCGTCGTAACGCAAACCCGTCAGCAGCGAGAGTTTATCGGTGAGGCCCAGACGGTTCTCCACGAACAGTGCCTGGGTGGTGACTTGGTTGGTTTTGTCTTTGACGAAGCCAGGCTTGGTGCCTGGGATAGCGTAGAAATGCCCAGGGTTGTAGTTGTTCGGGTCCACCGTGCTGTTACCCGGCACGTTCAGCGGGTTGTTGGTGGTGCTGTTGACTTTGTACTCAAAGCCGCCCGACCACGTTGTCGCAAGGCCGAAGAATGTGTCGTCATGGCGCAGCTCGAACTGGTTGCCGTTCTGCTCGCCCTGATGCCGGACTTGATAAGCGGTCGAGCGGTTCACCGCGCTATTGTCAGTGTTGTATTGGTAGGTTTCCAGGTTGCGGTAGTCGCGCTGGCTGTCGAGGTGATAAAGGGTGTTTTTCAGCGTGGTGCTGTCGTTGATCCGGTAGTCGATGATCGAGCGCGCCCAGAGGGTGCGCTGTTCGTAACGGCCATCGGCAACGTTGTAGTTGTTGAAGCGGTTGCGTTTGTCGATCTTCAACTCGCCGGCCTTGGGATTGAGCACCGGCGTGCCCCAATACGGGCTGTCTTCGTGTTCATCCTGGTATTCCAGGGCCAGGGTGTGGGACAGGTTGGGCGTAAGGTCGCTGAGCAGGGAAAACGCCAGGCTCCAGGCATCACGCTGGTCGCGGTCGATGTAGCTGTGGTTGGTGTTACGGCTGACGTCCAGGCGCGCGTAATGCTGCACCTCGGCACCCGGTTCGGTCAGCGCGTGATTGAGGCCAAAGGCCATGCCGGCGGTGTCGTAGCTGCCATACGTGAGCTGGCCTTCGGCGGCCTGTTCCTCACGGGTCGCCAGCTTCGTCACGTAGTTCAGCGAGCCGCCCACGGAGCCGGCGCCGTTGATCAAGGAGGAGGGGCCACCGACCAATTCCACCCGGTCGTAAACCCACGCATCGACCGGCCGCGCCAAGCCGGTGGCGACATTGATGCCGTTGAACATCTGGGTGATCTGGCTGCTGGTAAAGCCACGATACGACACAAACCCGCCGAACCCGGGCGGCGCACTGGCGTTGACGCCTGGCAACGTGTTGGCCGCATCGCGAAAGGTCTTGGCGCCATGGCGCTCGATATCACTGCGAGTGGCGATCGCCACCGACGCCGGGGTTTCCCGCACGCTTAAGCCCAGCCGCGAAGCCATGCCGCTGGATTGATCCAGGGCCAGCCCCGGCTCAGTGGATTGTTCGCCATCAATGGTGGTGGGGGCTAACTCCAGCGCCCAGCCACCGACAGGCAGGCAGCCGAACAGGCCCGCCAACAAGGGTAAATGTTTCATGGTTGAATCCTGAAAAACTTGGCTTGAAAACAACGCACAGCCGCCCGTATTCCCCAATGGGAACGGTGGCCGGTGCAGATCGGAAAGCGAAGGAATCAGGCGAACGCGGGCGGCGCGCGAGGGTTGGCCGTGGGCCAGGTGAAGCGGGCAGGGATGTCGGCGGCGAGAACCACGGCCGGTGGTGGCGCGTGAGGTTGTGGCAGCACCGCCACATTCAGGCTGGAACTCAGTGCCGGGCCCATGCCGCCGGTCGAACAAAGCGGGCAGCCGAACGCCTTGGACAGCGTCGGCAGGTTCTCATCCGTGGAGTTAGTCTGCGCCGGCGCCTGGGTGCGCGGGTCCACTGTACAGAACTGGCCACCGATGCCGTTGAGTTGCATCCCCAGCATCTGCCCGTGACCAATACTGCACGCGAACACATTGAACAGGACGCAGCAATAAAGCATCCAGGCAATGAGCGAGCGGTCGGTACGGGCGATTTTCATGGGGCGGCACTTTACCATCAGCCTCCGACGAAATGCCTACAAAAAATCTCAGGGCGACTATCCTCATGCGCACCTTTCAGGGAGAGCCAGTCATGAGCTTTGTCATCGCACGGTGGATCGTCGGGGTTTTTACCTGCATCAGCATGGTGCACCTGTACTGGGCCGCCGGTGGCAAACTCGGCAGCGTTGCGGCCATTCCCCAACTGCCCGGCGAATTCGCCCGCGGGCCAAGGCCAGCGTTCAAGCCCTCGGCACTCGGCACATTCCTCGTCGCGATGGGGTTGGTGGCGATTGCTTTGCTGGTCTGCCTGCGGGCCGGGCTGTATTTCTCACCGGTGTCCCATGGCGCACTGCAGTGGGGGATCAGCGCGATAGCCTTGGTCATGTTTGCCAGGGCGATTGGGGATTCGGAGTTGGTAGGGTTTTTCAAGAAGGTGGGTGGGTCCAGGTTTGCAAGGTTGGACACGTATTTTTATTCGCCGTTGTGTTTGGTGTTGGGGGTGGGGTTGTTGGTGGTGGCGTGGGGGTGAGTGGCCGAATGCCTGATCGTTCATCAAGCCAAGCGCTCATGGTTGAATAAAGTACAAGTTGGACATGGAACCCGGGATTTTCTTGGCCTTTCCTAATTTCAGATACTCGTTGAAGTCATGATCGAGAGACTCTTTGTTAGTGTATTAAGCGACCCAGCTCATTGCGCCAGCCAGAACGATCACCTCGACATCACGGCGGTCTATGCCTGCCGGGATAACCGCGCGAGTGCGACCTATCAGCAGCGATAAGTCGTCGATAAGGCAATTTAATGGCCCCTTTGTAAAAAAATTCTCGCCAGAATCACTTTTATTTTCAGGTGGTTAGGTGGGGATGCAAATGCGCACTGTTGGAATGATGCTGATCGCCTGCTCCCTGGCTGGCGGTGCGGCTGCTGTGCAGGCACGGGAACTGCGCGAGGGTGACAAGTACATGTGCAGTTGGGGCGCAGGCACCGCCGCCAGGGCTCAGGAACTCAAACTGTCGGGCGTGTCGCTGTATGCCGCGCGGCAGAAGATCCAGACCATCAAGTTCAGCAAGTCGTGGATGCGCATGATGGCGATGGGCATCACTGAACAGACGTATGACAGCCGTTCACGGCTTAAGCCGGAGGCGATTCGGCAGAGTTTTTATCAGGATTGCCTGCGTTACAAAGTGGCGCGCAAATGACCCACGGGCGATTTGCACTGGCCAGTGCAAAATCTGCGTAGACCTGTCCAACTTTGCCCTGGCGGGCCTCGCCATACTGGCGCCAGGTAAACCAAGAGGCACAGGCCATGACTGATTACGTATTCACCCCCGCGCCAACCCCATCCCTGGCCATCCAAGGCAGCGACGCGCGTTTCCCGTTGCGTCGCGTCTTCTGCGTGGGCCGCAACTACAGCGAGCACGCCCGTGAAATGGGGCATGACCCGGATCGCGAGCCGCCCTTTTTCTTCATGAAACCGGCGGACGCGGTGGTGCCGGCCGAAGGGGTGATTGCTTACCCGCCGTTGACCGCAGACCTGCACCACGAAGTCGAGCTGGTGGTGGCCATCGGCAAAGACGGGGTGGATATCCGCCCGGAACAGGCTTTTTCGCATATCTGGGGTTATGGCGTCGGTATTGACCTGACGCGCCGTGACCTGCAGGCCCAGGCGAAAACTCTCCCGCCCGTGGGAATGGGCCAAGGCTTTTGATGAGTCGGCGCCCTGTACTGCGTTGCAGCCGGTGAGTGCAGTAGGCCACCCGTCAAACGGCAAAATCTGGCTCAAGGTCAATGGTGAGCAGCGCCAGGTCGGCGACCTGGCCGATCAGATCTGGTCGGTCAGTGAAGTGATCAGCCACGCCTCGAAATCCGTGGCGCTCAAGGCCGGCGACCTGATCTTTACCGGCACCCCAGCGGGCGTCGGCGTGTTGCAGCCAGGGGATGGGGTCACCGCCGGCATCGACGGCGTGGGCGCGTTGAGTTTCACCCTCGGCCAAGGTTGAGGCTAAAGTGGTGCCCAGGCCACCCGAGAGACCGTTATGCCAGGCACCCGCGTTACCACCTATGGCATGGAACAACGCAGCGACCGCCCCGACTTCTATATCCGCGATAAACGCGGGCGGGCGGCGCTGACCAGCCCGCATCGGCATGAATACTTCCAGATCCAGATCAACCTGGGCGGCGACACCGTGCAACATATTGGTGGCGCGGTGCGGGCGTTTCCGCACAAAGCCGTGGCGTTTATCCTGCCCCATCGGTTGCATGTGATTCCCCACCCGCAAGACGGCGAGTTCATGCTGATCAACTTCAGCCAGGGGTTTTTCCTGCCGCAATTGACTTGCGATCCGTTGGACCTGGAGGACATCCCCATCGGCCAGGCGCCAGAGTTGTCGCCGTTTCGCTTCCAGGAACAACTGGATTTCATTCTCGACGACGCGGCCTTCGACGACGTGAAAACCTGGCTCGCCCATATGCGCACCCTGGACGCCCAGCGCACGTTCGGCGCGCGTGAGCGGCTAAAAGGCTATCTGTTCCAACTGATCGGCCTCGTCTGCGAACAGTACGCCGAACCCTTGCAGGCGTTGGCCGCCAACAACGCCACACAGCGCGGTCGCAAAAGACGCCCTGGCACGCCTGCAGGGCTATATCCGCGAGCACCTGCACGAGCCGACCCTCAACCTGACCGACGCCGCGGCGGCTGCGTTCCTGTCACCCAACTACCTCACCCATCTGCTGCGCAAGGAAACCGGCAAACCCTTTTCCCAGTGGGTGCTTGACCGTCGCATGCAGTTGGCGCGCACCCTATTGCTCAACAGCGCGCAAATGATCGGTGTGATCGCCGAGCGCTGTGGGTTTACTGATCAAGCGTATTTCTCCCGCTGTTTTCGTAAGGCCCACGGCGTGGCGCCGGGGCAGTTCCGTCGTCGCCAGCAGACAGATTCCTTGTAGTCGCGCGCTGTCTCTTACAAAACCACGACAATTTATAGGTTTCTATTTGCATACAATTGCGTGCTTGTGGGGAGGAGGCGCCTATGGAAACCCTTATACGGCTGGCGACGCTCGCGGATATCGACACCGTGTTTGCCATCCGCACCGCCGTGCGGCAAAACCACTTGAGTCATGAACAGCTGGCCGACCTGGGTATCACGCCGCAGGTATTGGCAGACAGCATCCGCGAAGCGCCGTGTATATGGGTCGCGCAAGTGAATGGCGTGCTCGCCGCTTTTTCCATGGTCGACCTGGCCGAAGGCGAGGTGTTCGCGATGTTTGTACTCCCAGCCTACGAGGGCCGTGGTTTGGGCCGCCGACTGATGGCGGTGGCTGAAGCCGCCTTGTTTGAGCGCCACGACAGCGTGTTTCTGGTCACGGATGGGCGTGATGAAATAAGGGCCAATGGGTTTTACCAGCGACTGGGTTGGTCGAAGGTGGGACAGGTCGACGGCGACGATGTGCGTTATGAAAAGAGCAGGGCGCCGCAAAACAATGAACCTACCTGAACCCGCTGCGGCCAACAGCTTTCGCTATTTTTCGATCGGCGTTCTGTGTGTCGCGGTGCTGCTCGGCATCTGTTTTATACGCTTTAACGCTCAGGTAGACCGTGATCGCCTAGAGGCAGCAGAGCGCCTGGCACTCTGCAAACATCTGGAAAACGTGGCTCGCGCGGCATCACCTGCACGCTTTGAGTCCCCCGAAGTCTGTAAGCAACTGAACAAGCGTTATTCCGAAAGTGTCGCGCCGTTATAGGCAATAACCCTATTTTAATAGCGGACTTACAGCCGCTAGTTAGTCGGGGTTATCACCGTCCATTGCACCAAAAAGTGGCACAACGAGTCTTGTGGACCCTGAAAATTGTGTGGTTATTGAATGACTTACGGCGTTTTTAATCCGACGAAAGGATTAAAATAATCTTGTTACAGGTTTATACAGTGGGTATTATTGCCGGGCGTTCACCTCCCACGGTTTATGCATTTTTAAATCCCAAGTTTCCATCAGCTACTTGGGATTTTTTTTGCCCGGCGTTTGACCTCGGTGTCAGTTTTCAATATCGGCAAACTCCGCACGCATCCGTCCATTGCGTTTGGCCTGGTACAGCAACTTGTCGACGGATTCAACAAACCCCAACATCGCGCTGTTCGACGTAACCACATGGGTGCCGACCCCCAGGCTCAGTGTCAGTAGTGGGGACACCGCTGAACATTCGTGTTCGATCTGCTGCTGGCGGATCAGGTGCAGGCAGCGTTGAGCCACCTGCCTGGCTGATGCCGCGTCGGTCTCCGGCAGCAACCACACAAACTCCTCGCCGCCGATACGTGCAATGAAATCCCGTGGCCGGTTGGCCGCCAGTAACAAGGTTCGGGCCACCTGGCGCAGGCATTCATCGCCCTTGATATGGCCGTAGTGGTCGTTGTACTGCTTGAAAAAATCTATATCGAGAATAATCAGCGACAACGGCAGTTGGCTTCGCTGCGCGCTGGCCCACTCCCGTTCGAGTACGGTGTCGAACATTCGGCGGTTGGCGATGCCGGTGAGGCCGTCCTGGAAGGAATACTCCTCCAGTTGTTTTTGCAGGCGGATCAGGTGTTCTTCGGTCTTCTTGCGCTCGCTGATATCGAACATAAAGCCAATCAGTGCCTGGACTTCATCGCCCTCGCGCACCACATGCACCACGTCGCGAATCCACACATAGTCACCGTTCACCGTGAGTGCGCGGTAGTCGGCTTCATGGTCCACGCCGGCGCGCGATTGCGACACGCAGAAATTCACCACGTATTCGCGGTCGTCCGGGTGCATGCGAGCTACCCAGTCATCCACGCTGACCCAACTTTGCGGGGTCCAGCCCAACAGCGCTTCGATCTGCGGGCCGATATAGCTGAAGGTCATGGTCTGCCAATCAATGCGCCAGGGGATCGCCCTGGTCGACTCCAGCAGCGTCTTGTACACGTCACTATCCGGCTGGTTCGGTGGGTTGATGCTCATGGCGGGCGGCTCAAGTGATGGCTAAATGCCAAGAGCGTCTTTTGAACCACGCCGTGAGTCAAGCCTTCGCCAAAGTGGCAGACGAGAGGTCGTGTGCTGGGTTTCTGGCGCCAGCGCACGCGCTTTTACAGGGCAAAATGCGGCACAGGTATCACTTTTGAATTAATTGCTCAGTAGCAGGCACAACCCTATCTATGCTGGTTGCATCACATCAACAGGGTAGAACCCAGGGACGGGGGGCTCAGCATGATTTCGATCATTGAACTCAACCGCATCATGGCCGTGGGCTTCCTGCCGCTGGCCTGTGATTGCAGCCTCAACAGCGACGGCTCGCTGCGTATCAGCGTGTTCGAACCGGCGTCCGGGCGTGTCGATTTGCTGCTCACCCGGGTGTCGCCCCAAGGCCTGGACAGTATCCGTTCCATCTCCAACCTTATTGGCGAACTGCGCACCGAGATCAAGGCCGGGCGCCGTGGCTTTGCGGCGGTGGGCTAGCCGTTGACGGTGCGGCTGGGCGTGGACACTGCGCCGTAGTAGCGCCAGCAGCAATGCCGGTGTTCCGGCAGGATCACGCAGCCGCTGAGACTCACGATCAACAGGGCGGCAGCCAGCTTATAAAGTCGACGGGACATGGTATTTCCTCATGGTGTGTGCGGCGTTACCGGTTGAACGCCGCCACCTGCGCACATCCGTCGCGGTGCTTGCACACATTTCATCAAACCTGCTCATCCCCTGCGCAATACTCCTCTGAGCCGCGGCCTCGAAAAAAAGCTGCGCGACGTGCGACGGATTTTCCGCCAGGCACCGTTCAACCCATCAGCAGCGAGCATTTTCGTTCGCCGTATGGAGGAGTTGCCATGAGAACACTGGCCCAATTGCGCTATGCCTTGTTGATCCCGTTGGCCTTTGCCGCGCTTGTCAGTACCCCGACCTTTGCCCAGACCGAAGTGATCATTCGCCAGGCGCCTCCGGCCGAGCGTGTGGAAGTGATCCCGGCCGAACGCCCGGGCTACGCGTGGGACCGTGGCCACTGGAAATGGCAACGCGGTGCCTATGCATGGGTGCCGGGCCATTGGCAGCCGGTGATGCGTAATGCCCGTTGGGAGCCTGGGCATTGGGAATCCCGTGGCCCGAACTGGTACTGGCGCGAAGGCCATTGGGTCCGCTGAAATTTGATCCTTAGCCTGCGGACCGAGAGCTGCCCGATTGAAAGACACTGATCCTGACGTTGAGCTACTGGCGCGTATCAGCAACAACGAGCCTGCTGCCGTCAACGAAATGGTGACGCGCAAGTTGCCGCGTTTGTTGGCACTCGCCAGCCGGATCCTGGGCGATGCCGACGAAGCCAAGGACGTCGCCCAGGAAAGTTTTTTGCGGATCTGGCGCCAGGCGGCCAACTGGCGCGCCGGTGAAGCGCGGTTTGACACCTGGCTGCACCGGGTGGCACTCAACCTGTGCCATGACCGTCTGCGCCGACGCAAGGAGCGCCCGCTGAATGAGGACGAGGCGTTGACGCTGGCGGACAGCGCACCGTCCCCGGATGAGCAGTTGGAAACCGCCGACCGCAGCGCCCGCATGGCCGCCGCCCTGGCGACCTTGCCCGAGCGCCAGCGCGAAGCCATTGTGCTGCAGTACTATCAGGAGCTGTCGAACATCGACGCCGCGGCTCTGATGAATATCAGCGTCGAGGCACTGGAGAGCCTGCTGTCGAGGGCCCGACGCCAGTTGCGCAGCCAACTTGCCGACACACCCGGGCTTGCCCGCCCAGGAAGGGGAACATCATGACACCCGAACGATTTGCGCACCTGGCTGATGCCTACGGGGCCAGCCTGCATCGCTGGCCCAGCGCTGAACAAGCCGCAGCTCAGGCGTTGCTCGACAGCGGTAACGCCAGCGCGCGCGCGGCGTTGTGCGCGGCGGGCTGGCTGGACAGGCAGATGGACAGCCATCAACTGGCCTGCGCGGATCCGGCGCTGGCTCGGCAGATTCGCCAATCCGCGCCGCGCCGCGCCTCTTTCTGGTCGCGCTATGCCAACTGGTTATCGCCCGCCGGCCTGGTCGGTGTGGGGATTGCCGGTATCGCCGCCGGGGTACTGGTGGCGTCGTTGAGCGGGCCATTGCCAATGCTGTCATCGGAAGTGCTGCCAAGTGTCTTCGATCAGGGTGATGCCGACGTCGTCTTCACTGTCAACGCCGAGGAAACCGAGCAATGAGCGTAAAGTCCCTTAAACCCTGGCTGGTCGTCTCGGTGTTGCTCAACGTGTTCCTGATCGGCGGTGTAGGTGGCGGCCTGTATCAGTGGATGGCGACGGCCAGGCCCGCCGAAGCGGTGGTCAACCAGCATGGCCTGCGCCAGGCGATGATCAAGTTGCCGGCAGAGCGCCGCAAGGAGTTGCGCCAGCTGCTGCGGCAAAACCGTGCTGACAGCCAGCCGCTGATCATGGCCGGTCGCGAAGCGCGGCTGGGTGTGATCAAGCAACTCGAAGCGCCGACACTGGACCGCGCGGTGCTGGTCGCCGAACTGGCCAAGGCGCGCGAGGCGGACGTGGCGCTCCGGGCGTTGGTGGATACCACCTTGGCGCAGTTCGCGAGCAACTTGCCCCAGGATGAACGGCAGAAACTGGTCGAGGCGCTGTACCAGCGCGGGCAGGGTAAAACCAAGGAGAAACTCCCCCAGGTCGCGGGGAATAGACCGCGTTCTTGATCTGTATGCAGGTGACGACCTGGCTCCTGAATCAGGCCCGGTCAGCGGTGGGAGCTGGCTTGCCTGCGATGCAGGCGACTCGGTCTTTGCGACCTAAGCGCACTGTCCACCTGCAACCTCGCCATACCCACTTGATGCAACACCGAAATCCCCAACATTCGTGACGTCCGGTGCAGGCCCGTGCGCACGACAATCAGCGGATTAAAGCGGTTGGATGGCCGAGGCAAGACGTACAGCCGCTGCCGCGTTCGTCAAATCCTTTGTCGAACGGCAGAAAACGGAGGGCGGGGTGAGGCGCGGCGTCAGAGGCGACGCACGAAGGATTTGACGATGTGCCGGGTGGCGTCGGTGGTGTCCAGTTCGTCCATGGCGCTGTACGCATGCCACCGGCAATCAATGATTTCGTTACATGGGCGCGCATCGGCAATGTTCACCACCGAGGCTTCGAACACATGATGCACCGTGTCGCGGGCTTTCAATTCCTGCAGGTACAGCAAGCCGTCCACATTCAGCCCGGTTTCTTCTTCCAACTCGCGTGCGGCTGCCCCGATCGGGCGCTCGTCACGCTCGACCTTGCCGCCCGGCAACGCCCATTTTGACCTGGCCTTGCGCACAAAGAGGATGCGCTCCTCATGTTTGCAAATAACGGTTGCGCGTATTTTCAAGGTCTACACCTCCTTCGCTGAATGCCTGTCATAAAAGTGTAATGCAATTGTCATGCTAATCGGCGGTGGCATAGTCGGGTGGTGATGTGGATACTTCCCCCTTGATGAAAACGGACGAGGACAACTGATGAATACCGTACGTTGGGGCATGATTGGCTGTGGCAGTGTCACTGAGTTAAAGAGTGGACCCGCTTTCTATAAACTGCCAGGTTCTGCGCTGGTGGCCGTGATGGGGCGCCGCGAAGCCGCTGTGCGCGATTATGCGGCGCGCCACGGTATTGCCCGTTTCTATACCGACGCCCAGGCACTGATCGACGACCCCGAAGTGGACGCGGTGTACATCGCCACGCCGCCCGACAGTCACCTTGAATACAGCCTGATGGTGGCTGCGGCAGGCAAGCATTGCTGCGTCGAGAAACCCATGGCCCTCAACGCCGAGCAAAGCGCGTTGATGCAGCGCACCTTCGAGCGCGCCGGGCTGCATTTGTTCGTGTCCTACTACCGCCGTTCGCTGCCACGTTTTCAGCAGGTGCGTGACTGGCTGCGGGATGGGCGCATCGGTGAGTTGCGCCATGTGACCTGGTCGCTGTGCAAGCCGCCGGCGCCCGCCGATGCCAGCGCCGAAAATTGGCGTACCGACCCGGCCATCGCCGGCGGCGGCTACTTTGCCGACCTCGCCAGCCACGGGTTTGACCTGTTCCAGTACCTGGCGGGCGATATTGTCGAAGTCACCGGTTTTACCGCCCGTCAGGTGGGGCAGTATGCGGCGGAGGACGCGGTGACGGCCTGCTGGACCTTCAGCTCGGGCGCGTTGGGCATGGGCTGCTGGAACTTCGTCGCCGATCGTCGCGAAGACCGCGTCGAACTGATCGGCAGCACGGGCCGCATCACCTTTGCGGTGTTCGAGGACGAGCCGTTGCGTCTTGAAGGTGAGGTAAACGAAGTGTTGGCAGTGCCTTGCCATGAGCATATCCAGTGGCATCACGTGCAGGCCATGAACGCGCACATTCGCGGGGACGCTGAGCATCCATCGGTGGCGATCGAGGCGCTGAAGACCGACCGCATTCTGGACAAAGTATTGCTACGCAATCCGCGCCGTCCTGATTGATTTTCCCAGGGCGGGCGTGGCTTCTGCGACTGTCGGTGGGCACGGGCCAGGGCCCACACTGGTCGCTTACGTTTTCAAGGAATGGATCGATGAACTACAAGGCAGCCTTTATGGCGCTGGGGTTGGTGCTGGCCAGTATGGCGACGCAAGCAGCACCACGGGAGCAACGGCCGGCGGGCGATTTTGATTTCTATGTGCTGTCGTTGTCATGGTCGCCGACGTTCTGCCTGACGCACCCGAGTAACGAGCAGTGCTCGGGCAAAGGCTACGGGTTTGTGCTGCATGGGCTGTGGCCGCAATACGCCAAAGGCGGCTGGCCAGCGTCGTGTGATGCGCAATCGCGGTTGTCGGCCGCTGAGTTGGCCAAAGGCGCGTTGATTTTCCCCACGCAGGCCTTGCTCAAGCATGAGTGGGCCAAGCACGGCACCTGCAGCGGGCTGGATGCGTCGCGCTATCTGGACGCGACCGACACGGCCTTGGCGGCCGTGCAGATCCCGCAGCAATTGCAGCCGTTCAACGTGCCCAATGACCTGGATGCGCAGGCGATTGAAAACCTGTTCCGCCAGAGCAACCCGGCCATGGGCAACCATGGCATGGCCGTCATCTGCAAGGGCAAGGTGCTGTCTGAAGTGCGCGTGTGCCTGAGCAAGGAACTGCGTTTTGCCGGCTGCCCCAGAAGCGTCAAGACCCAATGCAAGGGTGGCGACATTCGGATTCCGGTTCAGCGTTGATCATGGACCGGGGTGCAGGGCAATAGCGGCAGGCGCCGTGGCGCTCGACGCGCCGGCGCGGTCCGCCAGGTATCGTGCCGGCGGCTGGCCCACCGTTTTGCGGAACATCGTGATAAAGCCGCTGGCGTTCTCGTAACCCAGGTCCAGCGCGACCCGCTGCACACTTTCACCCCTGGCCAGGCGTTGCAGGGACAGGATCACATGCAACTGCCGGCGCCAGCGCCCGAAACTCAAGCCTAGCTCCTGCAACAGCAGCCGCGTCATGCTGCGTTCGCTCATGCCTATGCGCACCGCCCACTGGCCGAGCGTGGCTTTGTCTGCCGGGTCATCCAGCAGGCTGTCGGCCAGGCGCCGCAGCCGCAGGTCCCGGGGCATGGGCAGGTGCAGGGCTTCGACCGGGGCCTGCGCCAGTTCGTCCAGCAGTGTGCTGATCAGGCGCCCCTGCGCACTGTCTTCTTCGTACAAGTGCGGGAAGCTGACCGCTTTGCTGATCAGCTCATGCAACAGGCCGGACACCGCCAGCGTACAGCCCTGAGCGGGCAGGGCGCTGGCGGCCTGCGGATCGATCAACAGGCAATACACTTCCGCCTCGCCGGAGCCCCGTGCGGCATGCGACAGGCCACCGGGAATCCACAGCGCGCACTGCGGCGGCACGATCCAGATACCGGCCTCGATCTGGCAATGAATGACCCCGCGCAGCGTGTAGATCAACTGGCCCTTGCGATGAGCGTGGGGGGCGTTCTCCCAGCGCTTGGACGTGCTCGTAGCGCCCACCGCCACCACCGCGCGCGGGATCACGTCGGCGTCTCTGGCCCTTGACGGGTCGTGCTGATCAAGGCGATGGCGGTGCATGACGGGTCAACTGCTTGGCTGAATTGCGAAATATATTGGCTATTTTATGCAATGCCGTCCAGCAACATGAACCCTATAGTGAGATCTACTCTCATTTAGGAACTCTGCCATGCGCCTCGACAGTTCGACGTTCCCCGTGGTGAAAATCGTGTTTGACGCCCCCAACGAAGGCGGCCCGGCTGACGCGTTCGTGATGTTTGAACGCCTGCTGGCGCGCGAGCAAGCGTTCGTACTGCTGCACGAAAAAGCCGTCGACGAAAGCAACCACGAACACTCCCACGAAGAGCGCAAACACGCCTCGCTCTGGATGAAGAAAAACAAACAGGCACTGCGCACCTATGTCAAAGGCATGATCCAGGTCGAGCCGAGCGCGGCCAAGCGCCTGGCGCTCAAGCCGTTCGCCGTTACGTTCGGCAAGGCCTGGGGCTACCCGTTACTGGTGGTGGAGTCCAGGGACCGCGCATGGGCGCTGGCGCGGGATGTGCTGGATGAACAGGTGTCGGATGTGGCGCATTTCTAAACGGCACCGCCCACATGGATTACAGGGCGTGCATCAGTCCATGCCAATCGTCCGGCCCAACGGGCCGTTCTCGACCATTGCCGAGCAGCCGAAGTGGCGCTTATCCACCTGGCGTAGCAGCAGGGGCGGCGCGTGGTTTACCTCGTGATATTCGAGCGGGTGGTAGAGATAGAGTGGGGCTTTCGGGCGCATTGAAGTATCCTCCGCGCCCCGCTATCACTGATTCAAAGAAACATGACCGGACAAGACATGCAGGCCCTGCTCGAGTCGATCCTCGACGAAGTTCGTTCACTGATCGGCCAGGGTAAAGTCGCCGACTACATTCCCGCGCTGGCCGATGTGCCCGCCAATCAACTCGGTATTGCCGTATATGGCAACGACGGCTCGGCCTATTGCGCCGGTGATGCCGACACCCTGTTCTCGGTGCAGAGTATCTCCAAGGTGTTCAGCCTGGTGCAGGCCATCGACCATGGCGGCGAAAGCATCTGGGAACGCCTGGGCCACGAGCCTTCCGGGCAACCGTTCAACTCCATGGTGCAGTTGGAATTCGAGCGCGGCCGCCCGCGCAATCCGTTTATCAACGCCGGTGCCTTGGTGATCTGCGATATCAACCAGTCGCGCTTTGCCGTGCCGATCCTGTCGATGCGTGATTTTGTGCGGCGCCTGTCGGGTAACCCGCAGATTCTGGTCAACAGCGTCGTCGCCGAATCCGAAGCCCAGCACGGCGCGCGCAATGCGGCCATGGCTTACCTGATGAAGTCCTTCGGCAACTTCCACAACGACGTGGACGCGGTGCTGCACAGTTACTTCAACTACTGCGCGTTGCAGATGAGCTGCCTGGATTTGGCCAAGGCATTCAGCTTCCTCGCCAACGAGGGCGCGAGCGCCCACAGCGGCGAGCAGATCTTGACCGCGCGCCAGACCAAACAGGTCAACTCGATCATGGCCACCAGCGGGCTGTATGACGAGGCGGGCAATTTTGCTTACCGCGTCGGTTTGCCGGGCAAGAGTGGCGTCGGCGGTGGGATTGTCGCGGTGGTGCCAGGGCAGTTTACCGTGTGCGTGTGGTCGCCGGAGCTGAATGCGGCGGGGAACTCGCTGGCGGGGATGAAGGCGTTGGAGTTGTTGAGTGAGCGGATTGGGTGGTCGGTGTTTTGATGGCTGGGGGATTTACGGCGGGGCCGTAGATCCCCATTGATACCTAAGCGTTGCGCGGCTTCACGAACAGATCGAGCATCAGGAACACTGCGCCGGCAGTGATCGCAATATCGGCAATATTGAACACGCCAGTGTGCGTCGGCCCGACGTTCAACACCATGTAATCCACCACCTGCCCGTCCCGAAATACCCGGTCGATCAAGTTGGCGATACCGCCCAAGGCGATCGCGTAAAGCGGCAAGACCTTGCGCAGCGGCTGGCTCCAATTGGACAGCGACCACCCCAGTGCCCACGCAACCACGATGGCCACGCCGACGATAAAAATCAGTTGTTTGACCTGCGGCGGCAACGCCGCGCCCAGGCTGAGGAATGCTCCGGGGTTCAGGCTCAGTTCCAGCGCCAGGTTGATCGGGTTAGGGCCGATTTTAAAACTGCTGGCTTGCAGTGAAACCAGGGCCAGCAGTTTGACCAACTGGTCGACGGCGATAAAGGCAATGCCGGCGAGGAGGGCAAAGGTGCGGCCTCGCAATAGGGGCGACGTGCTCAAGCGGTAACTTCCTGTTCCGGGTCTGTCGATAGAGCGCCCGAAGATAGCTCAGGCGCTCTATCTCGTCCATCTCAGGCCGTCGGGTGGGCGACGTTCAGTGCTTTGTCGACCAGCAGTTGTACGCCTTCGAGCATCCGGCAGATGCCCAGCGCGACATTGCGTTGGGAGCCGTCGATTTCGAAAGCCAGGTGGTTGGCGATGTCGCTGATGGATGCCAGGTCCTGCGATGCGTTGACCAGCAGGGTTTCGGTGCCCAGGTCGGCGCGCACGGTGAAGAGGCCTTCACTCGGTTCTGGGAGGGGTTTGCCGGGGTTGAGGTAGTGGTTGATCGCACGGTAGGCCACTGCGTGCAGGGTGCTGGTATCGTAGTCTTGCTGGTCGGGGGGATTTGGGCTGTCTTTGATCATGGTGAAGCTCCTTTGTAAATGGAGCTGCCACGATTCGCGGTCATACGAAATAGGGTGGCAGCTGTACGCGGGTTGACCGACCGGCCAAAGGAACAAAACCGGCATACCCGAAGGTATCCCGCGTAAAGCTGCCGCGACACGATACAACAGACGTAAAAAAAACGCCCAAGATCGGTGTTGGCGCATTTGTTCTTTTGAAGTCGGACGGTCAAATCCGGTCGCTGAATTGGCAGCGACGACGAGAGGTTAGTCAGCGCACTTCCGACCGACAACCTGAAACCCCTGTGGGAAATATCCGAGAGCATCTGGCGTCGAACGATTTTGCGATCGGGTTAAACCACACCCACTCAAGGAAAATACCGACCATGCCCAAACCGCCGAATGATGTCGTCCAAACCGCAGCCAAGAGGGTGTTGCAGCGGCTCATCGCGAGCATCACGCCCGACTCGACAGAAAGCTCCATCGCCCGCAATGCCGCACAGTTACTCACCGAAGCCGGCTACCCGGACACGTGGTATTACGACTGCCCGGCCTTTGTATTGCTCGGTTCGCGCAGCCTGCTTTCCGTGTCTGGCCGTGACTATCGGCCTGCAGAGGAACCGGTGGGAACCCACAACCTGATAACGGTGGACCTGAGCCCAAGGTCCGGCAGCCTTTGGGGCGATTGTGCTCGGTCGTTTTACATGGAAGAGGGCGTTTGCCGGGCGGTGCCGATCGGTGTTGAATTCAGCCGTGGCCATGCGACCGAGCGCGAATTGCATGAGCGCATGCGGCGGTTTGTGAGGCCTGAAACCACCTTCAATGCGCTGTATGAATTTGCCAATGATTTGATCGAGACGGCCGGTTTCGAGAACCTGGATTTTGCCGCCAATGTGGGCCACAGCCTCTGCGAGCGGCGTGATCAGCGGCTTTACATTGAAGCGGGCAATCACCGGCGTCTTGATGAGGTGGCGTGTTTTACCTTCGAGCCGCATGTCCGCGAACGGGGCGGGCGGTGGGGTTACAAGCACGAGAATATCTATTTCTTTGATAGCGAGGGGCAGGCCCGGGAGCTATGAGCCAGGCGCAAACCAGCGTATCCAGCCCGCCCATAACAACATGAACACGCCAACGTACAGCAGCACGGCGTACACCGGCCGTACGCGGCGGATGCGCTCTTGCAGTGCGCCGAGGGCGCAGAGTGCGATGAGCAGCACGAACACCCAGCGGGGCAGGTGGGCGGTGATGCCTAAGCGGTTGCGTGCGCGTGGCTTGATCGGCGAAGTGTTGCGGTTTGCGGTTTTTTTTCGGCTCATGGACGAGTCCTTTCGCTCATGATGAATGTGTAAGCCAATCGATGATTGACCTCTCGACCGGCTAAGCTAGCGCAGTTAGTGGATTGAGTAACCTGTGAGAATTGACAGTTCTTTAGAGTTTTTTTGCCCTCAGCATTATGACGGTCCCGGAGTGGCACGATCAGTGAATTGATTGAGCATGGGCTGATTACTTCAGGTGATACCGTCGCGCGGGTGTTGCCCGCGATGACTGCGCAACTGAGTAGCTCGGGGTTGCGCGATGAAGCGCTGAGAATGGTATACGCCTCTAATTATCGCGCGTTCCGTCGACGGCGTTCGTTATTACTGCTGAACCTTCAGCGTCAGGTTGGCCTCAGTGAGTTGCCTTGGGTTGCCGTCATTGAAGGTGACCGCCAGTCCGGCGCTGTGGTGGCGGGAGCAGCCAAACAAGCGCTGGTTGAGTCGTCGGCGTTGACGCTTTCTGCCTTCCCCTACGCCATCCTGCCTAACAAACTTCTCCAGGAGTTTTCAGCACTGGCGGACACTGCGGAACTGGACCTGCCCTTTGTGGAGGAGGTCGCTGCAGATATCTTCATGGGTAAGTTTTCCGATAAGTTTGCCGATGCTGCCAGGCGAGCAGGCCGGGTGCTGGCAGGCTCTCTTTACACACGTTACTACGACATTAATACCGATGAACTGGCGAGCCTTCATACCAGAGGGCGACGACGTGCGCGAGTGGCAAGCGATGCCTTTGCGACCTTGTGTGCAAAGCGTGCAGGGGTTGAGTTGGGTACGTGGCACCCGGCAACCAACGGCACCATTCTTGAGCAACAGCAGATTTTAACCACGCAGAATCTCGCGTTACTGTTTGAAGAGCTTGGGTTGAAAGTTTTGCTGCAATCTAGATTAGGCGTCATGGTGCGGGTGTGTTTTGAGTGGATCTGCAAACGGCAGCAGGTGCGGATTGAGCACTATCATGCTCGGTTGATAATGCTCAAGAATACCGCCTATGCCTGGCGTCAGATGGTGTTCTATCTGGCGATGCTTGATGAGGGTGAGCGCAGGGATGCCATGGCGTCAGTCGAGGCTTGTTTCGCCACACAGCCAGTGGCTTTTCGAGAGACATTCCTGCCGGTGATGAGTGGCTTGCGCAAGGTTTGCGCCGGCGAAGTGTTGCATCAGCACGATGCAACTGAGGACGGCGCGAAGGTCTTTTTGGGATGGACTGTTACGCGGCACTGGTTGCTGGCGCCGCAGGATGTCATTTCAAGCCGGACGGTTGAGCAGCAGTGATGCGAGAGCCCCAAATGTGGGAGCGGGCTTGCTCGCGAATGCAGGGTGTCAGTAAACGTATTCGGTATTGATACACCGCTTTCGCGAGCAAGCCCGCTCCCACATTTGGATCGCCATTGTTCTGACGACTCTCATGTGCCCAAACAAAAAATGCGCCCCGTGGGGCGCATTTTTTTGTTCAGTCAGCGATCGCCTATCAGGCAATTGCATCCCAGGCACGGTCACCGTTCTCGTCTTTAATCCGAGTCGGCAAGCCCATCACGTCCAGCGCCTTGAGGAACGGCTCAGCCGGCAGCTCCTCGACGTTGGCCATGTGTTTAACGTCCCACTCGCCACGCGCGACCAGCAGCGCTGCGGCGACCGGTGGCACGCCGGCGGTGTAGGAGATGCCCTGGCTGTCGGTTTCAGCGAAGGCTTCTTCATGGCACGCCACGTTGTAGATGAACATCTCACGCGGCTGGCCGTCCTTGGTGCCTTTGACCAGGTCGCCGATGCAGGTCTTGCCGGTGTAGCCAGGGGCGAGCGAAGACGGGTCGGGCAGCACGGCCTTGACCACTTTCAACGGCACCACTTCCAGGCCTTCGGCGGTTGTGACCGGCTGTTCGGAGAGCAGGCCGAGGTTTTTCAGTACGGTGAACACGTTGATGTAGTGTTCGCCGAAGCTCATCCAGAAACGCACGTTGGGCACGTCGAGGTTTTTCGACAGCGAGTGCACTTCATCGTGGCCGGTCAGGTACAGGTTTTGCGAGCCGACCACCGGCAGGTCATCGGTGCGTTTGACTTCGAACATGGTGTTGCTGGTCCACTGGCTGTTCTGCCAGCTCCACACCTGCCCGGTGAACTCGCGGAAGTTGATTTCCGGGTCGAAGTTGGTGGCGAAATATTTGCCATGGGAGCCGGCATTGACGTCGAGAATGTCGATCGAATCAATGCGGTCAAAATGCTGTTGCTGCGCCAGCGCGGCATACGCGTTGACGACACCTGGGTCGAAGCCCACGCCAAGGATGGCGGTGATGTTCTTCTGTTTGCACTCTTCCAGGTGGTTCCACTCATAGTTGCCGTACCACGGCGGGGTCTCGCAGACCTTGCCCGGCTCTTCGTGAATGGCGGTGTCGAGGTACGCAACGCCCGTATCGATGCAGGCGCGCAGCACCGACATGTTGAGGAACGCGGAACCTACGTTGATGACGATCTGCGAGTCGGTCTCGCGGATCAGGGCCTTGGTCGCTTCCACGTCCAGGGCGTTCAGCGCGAAGGCTTGGATCTGGGCGGGAACCTTGAGGCTACCCTTGGCCTTGACGCTGTCGATGATGGCCTGGCATTTGGAGATGTTGCGCGACGCGATAGCAATACGACCGAGTTCGTCGTTGTGCTGCGCGCACTTGTGGGCCACCACCTTGGCGACACCTCCTGCACCAATGATAAGAACGTTCTTTTTCAATTGCTTTATCTCTCCTTTATCCGCCAGCTTACGAAAGGCTGGACAGGTAGTCGTCGTAACCAAATTCACGAACCACCTCGACTGTACCGTCGAGTTGTTTCACTACGATGGACGGCATTTTCAGGCCGTTGAACCAGTTTTTCTTGACCATGGTGTAGCCTGCGGTGTCGATGAACGACAGCCGATCGCCGATGGCCAGCGGACGATCAAATTGGTACTCGCCGAAGATGTCCCCGGCCAGGCAGGATTTGCCGCACACCATGACGGTGTGTTCACCCTCGCTCGGCGCCAGCTTGGCGTTGAGGCGGTAAATCAGCAGGTCCAGCAGGTGGGCTTCGATGGAGCTGTCGACCACGGCAAGGTTTTTGCCGTTGTAGAGGGTGTCGAGCACGGTGACTTCCAGGGAGGCACTGTTGGTGATCGCTGCTTCGCCGGGTTCCAGGTACACCTGCACGTCGTACTTCTGCGAGAACGCCTTGAGGCGCTGGCAGAAGGCGTCGATGGCATAGCCTTCACCGGTGAAGTGGATGCCGCCGCCGAGGCTGACCCAGTTGACCTTGTGCAGGAGCGCGCCGAAGCGTTCTTCGATGGTGTTGAGCATTTGGTCGAACAGGTTGAAGTCAGCGTTCTCGCAGTTGTTGTGGAACATGAAACCGGAGATCTGCTCAATCACGCCTTCGATCTTCACCGGGTCCCATTCGCCCAGACGGCTGAACGGGCGCGCCGGGTCGGCCAGCAGGTAGTCGGAACTGCTCACCTGCGGGTTCACACGCAGGCCGCGGGTCTTGCCTTCGCTGCGTTCGGCAAACCGCTGCAGCTGGCTGATGGAGTTGAAGATGATCTTGTCGCAGTTATCCAGCATCTCTTCGATTTCATCGTCGGCCCAGGCCACGCTGTAGGCGTGCGCCTCACCTTCGAACTTCTGGCGGCCAAGCTTCAACTCGTACAGCGACGACGAGGTGGTGCCGTCCATGTATTCCTGCATCAGGTCGAACACCGACCAGGTGGCAAAGCACTTGAGCGCCAGCAGAGCCTTGGCGCCGGACTGTTCGCGCACGTAGGCAATCTTCTGCATGTTGACCAGAAGCTTCTGTTTGTCGATGAGGTAGTACGGCGTTTTGATCATTTTTGAGAGCCTGCGGCGGTGCCTGCCAAAAAAGGACACGCATTGTGCCCGCACTTGGATCAGATCGAAAGGTTAGCGGGCGGATTTTGCGCGCCGCTTTTAATATGCCCTGCCAATATGACAGCCCATCCGTATGATGAGGCGCATGAGTGACGACGCCACGTGGAAGCGACGAGAGGTGAGAATGGACGCATGGACACTGCATTGGCTGGAGGCTTCGGGCGCCCTGGGCGAATTTCGCAAGCCGTTGACGGAAGAATTCGAGATCGCCTACGAGGCCATTTCCAGGTGGATGCCAGCGCCACGCCTGGATGCGCTGATTCAGCGGCTGCCCGGTGAAACCATCGCGGAACTGGGCCTGGTGGGACGCGCCTACCGCAGCACGATGTTCTCAATGACCTTTGATCCGGATAATCCGAATTTTGCCGCCAGCCTGAAACACGGCGCGGTGCATCGGCATGTGATACACGAGGTGCATCATTGCCTGCGCATGGCCGGGCCTGGGTATGGCTGGACGTTGGGCGAAGCATTGGTCAGTGAAGGCCTGGCCGGGCAGTTTGTGCGCCAGCTACTGGGCAGCGAGCCGGAGCCGTGGGAGAGGGCGTTCAGCCTTGAGGCGTTGCGAGCGGAGCCGGTGGACCTGAGCGCCCTGGAGGCAACGTACTACGATCACAATGCGTGGTTTTTTGGTACGGCGGACAAGCCCAAGTGGTTGGGGTATGCGCTCGGCGATCAGATGGTGGGGCGATGGTTGGCGGTGGTGGGGCAGCCGGATGCGTCCACCTGGGTCAACGTCCGCGCGCAAGACATCCTCGCGGTTGCGCTCGACCAAGGGTTGATCCGCAATCCCTGATAGGCGCAGGGTCGCCGGCGCCTGCCGGCTTCACTGACATCAAACCGTCATCTGCCCACCACCTTCCTGCCACATTCCCCCGTTACTGTCCTCACCAATGAGATCGATCTCAAGCGAGTGACAATGACTGACTTGAAAGACGTTGCACGGCTGGCTGGCGTATCCCGCGCCACCGCCGCCCGCACCTTTGCTTCACCCGACCAGGTGCGCCCGGCCACCCGTGAGCAGGTGTTCGCCGCCGCTCGTGAGCTGGGCTTTCGGCCCAATTTGCTCGGCCGCCAATTGCGCCTGCAAACCACCCAGCTGATTGGCGTCGTGGTGCCCAACCTGCTCAACCCGGTGTTCGCCGAACAGTTCCAGGCCATGGAGCGTGCGGCACGGTTGCGCGGCTACAGCCTGTTGCTGGCGACCACCGACTACAGCAGCGAACGCGAAAGCGTGGTGGTGGAAGAGTTGTTGCGCCAACGCGTCGACGGCCTCGTGCTGACGGTGACCGACGCCGAAAGCAACAGCGTGCTCAACAGCCTCGCCAGCGAACAAACGCCGTTCGTGCTGGCGTATCACCAACCGAGCAACCCCAACTACAGCGCGGTGTCAGTCGATAACCGCGCGGGCATGGCCCTGGCCACGCGGTATTTGCTCGACGCGGGGCACCGCCGCATCAGCATGGTTGCCGGCCCCGCGTTGCAGTCCGATCGCGCTCGCCTGCGTTACGCGGGCTATTGCGACGCGATGAAAGCGTACGGGCTCAACACCCGCCCGGTCATCGAGATGCCGGCCCACACCCAGGCCGAGTTCGCGGCCATCGCGCCCTTTCTCCACGGCCCCCAGGCCCCGACTGCGCTGGTGTGTTCCAACGATTTCCTGGCCATCAGCCTGATCGCCGAGTTGCGCCGCAACGCCTGGCATGTGCCCGAGCAACTGTCGGTGATGGGCTTCGACGGCATAGCGCTCGGCACGCAGATGCACCCGACCCTGTGCAGCGTGGTGCAACCCATCGCGCTGCTCGCCAGCACGGTGATTGATCAATTGCTGGCGCAGATCGCCGGCCAATCGCCGATTTCCCATTGTCTGCCTTGCCATATCCGGCCCGGCGAAAGCACTCAACCCCACGAGGAGACGCTTGATGCGCGCGTTCAGTAAAACTTTGGCAGCCGTGCTGCTGTGCGGTGCGGCCAGCCTGGCCCAGGCCGCCGAAACCGCGATTTGCTACAACTGCCCGCCCGACTGGGCGGACTGGGGCACCCAACTCAAGGCCATCGCCGCCAGCACCGGCGTGCAGGTGCCGCTGGACAACAAGAACTCCGGCCAGTCCCTGGCGCAGTTGGTGGCCGAGAAGGCTGCGCCGGTGGCGGACGTGGTGTATTACGGCGTGACCTTCGGCCTGCAGGCGCAAAAAGCCCAGGTGGTCGACACCTACACACCCAAAGGCTGGGAACAGATCCCCGCCGGCTTGAAGGACCCGGCCGGCCACTGGTTCGCGATTCACTCCGGCACCTTGGGCATCATGGTCAACGTCGACGCGCTGGGCGGTTTGCCGGTGCCGCAAGGCTGGGCCGACCTGCTCAAACCTGAGTACAAAGGCATGGTTGGTTACCTCGACCCGTCCAGCGCGTTTGTCGGCTACGTCTCTGCCGTGGCGATCAACCGCGCGCTGGGCGGCGACCTGGACAACTTCGCGCCCGCTATCGACTACTTTCAGAAGCTCGCGAAAAACGCGCCCATCGTGCCCAAGCAGACCGCTTATGCGCGGGTGCTGTCCGGCGAGCTGCCGATCCTGGTGGACTATGACTTCAACGCCTACCGCGCGCGTTACAAGGACAACGCCAATGTCGCCTTCGTGATCCCCAAAGAGGGCAGCATCAGCGTGCCGTACGTGATGAGCCTGGTGGCTAACGCGCCGCACCGCGCGAATGCGGAAAAGGTCCTCGACTTTGTGCTGTCCGACGCCGGCCAGGCACTCTGGGCCAAGGCCTACCTGCGCCCGGTACGGCCGATGAAAATGCCCGCGGATGTGGCCGCGCAGTTCCTGCCGGACAGCGACTATGCGCGTGCCGGCGTGGTCGACTACGAAAAAATGGCCGCTGTGCAGGAAGCCTTCGCCGCCCGTTACCTGAACGAGGTCAAGTAAGTGGCCGCATCGGCAAAACACGCCGCCTGGGCGTTGGCCCCGGCGTTTGCGGTGCTGCTCGCGTTCTGGCTGTTGCCGCTGGCGCACCTGGTGGTGCTCGGTGCGCAAAGCCGCGACAGCCTGGGCAGCGGTTATTGGCAGGTGCTCAGCAGTGCGCAGTACCTGGGCAGCCTGGGGCAAACCGTGATTCTTGCGCTGGTGGTGACCTCGGTCGCGTTACTGATCGGCGGCATCAGCGGCGTATTTCTCGCGCGCCAGCAGTTCTTCGGGCGTTCGGCGCTGGTGGCGCTCTTGACCTTTCCGCTGGCGTTTCCCGGCGTGGTCGTGGGGTTCCTGGTGATCCTGCTGGCCGGGCGCCAAGGCCTGTTCGCCGCCTTGGGGCTGCAACTGGCCGGTGAGCGCTGGATCTTTGCGTATTCGTTGGCCGGGCTGTTCGTGGGCTATCTGTACTTCTCGATTCCACGGGTGATTCTCACGGTGATGGCGGCGTGCGAGAGCCTCGACCGCAGCCTCGAAGAAGCGGCTCATTCTTTGGGGGCCGGCCATTGGCGCGTGGTGTGCGACGTCATCGTGCCGGGCCTGGCCCCCGCGCTGGCTTCGTGCGGGGCGATCTGCTTTGCCACCTCGATGGGGGCGTTTGGCACGGCCTTCACGTTGGGCACGCGGCTGAACGTCACCCCGGTGGCGATCTACAACGTGTTCACCAACTACGCCAACTTTGCCGTCGCCGCTGCCCTGTCGGTGGTGCTCGGTGCGGTGACCTGGGCCGTGTTGCTGTTGACACGACGGCTGGTCAAAAACGCGGGGACAGTCCTGTGAAACGCTCTTCGCTGTTTGTGATTCAACTGCTGTTTACCCTGCTGGTGTGCGCCTTCATGTTGGTGCCGGTGGTGATGTCATTGTTGGCCGGGTTGACCCGCAACTTCTTTGTCGGCCTGTCCAGTGGGTTGACCTTCGACTGGCTGATCCAGGTGTGGCAGGCCTATTCGCCGACCGTGTGGCTGTCACCGCAATTGGCCCTGGCCTGCGCGGTGTGCGTCGGCGTGATCGGCGTACCTGCGGCCTATGCCCTGGTGCGGATGAACAACCGCTTCAGTCGCGCCTTCGAGGAGCTGATGGTGCTGCCGGTGGCAATGCCGGGGTTGGCCAGTGCGCTGGCGTTGCTGCTGACCTACGGCCAGTTCGGCACGTTTCGCAGCAGTTGGTTGTTCATCCTCGTCGGCCACGTGCTGTTCACCTTGCCGTTTCTGGTGCGCCCGGTGATGGCCGTGATGCAGCGCCAGCAACTGCCGGTGCTGGAGGAGGCGGCGGCGAGCCTCGGTGCCGGGCCGATCAAACGCTTCTTCAGCGTGGTGGTACCGAACTGCCGGGCGGGGATTCTCGCCGGTGTGCTGATGGTGGTCACCCTGAGCCTGGGTGAATTCAACCTGACCTGGATGCTGCACACGCCGATGACCAAAACGCTGCCCGTGGGCCTGGCCGACAGCTACGCCTCGGCCCGCCTGGAAATCGCCAGCGCCTACACCCTTATCTTTTTGCTGATGATCGTGCCGCTGCTGGTTGCGCTGCAGGCCATCAGTGCTCGTTTGTCCCGTGGAGAGCGTCGATGACCGCTATCACTATCCGGTTGCAGGGCTGTCGCAAGGCATTTGCCGACGGCACCGTGGCCGTGCATGACTTGAATCTGACTGTCGAAGGCGGTGAAACCCTGGCGATTCTTGGCCCGTCCGGCTGTGGCAAAACCACGACCTTGCGCCTGATTGCCGGCCTGGAGCGCCCGGACGTGGGCCAGGTGTTTTTCGGCGATCAAGACGTCACCCGCCTGCCCATCGAGCGTCGCGACGTGGGCATGGTGTTCCAGAATTACGCGCTGTTTCCTAACCTGAATGTGGCCGGCAACATCGTCTATGGCTTGAAGATTCGCGGCATGTCGGCGCCGGCGCGCAACAAGCGCTGTGAAGAGTTACTGGAGTTGGTGGGCTTGCAGCAGCACGGCAAGCGCAGCATCCATGAGCTTTCGGGTGGGCAGCGTCAGCGCGTGGCCCTGGCTCGGGCGCTGGCTCCGCGACCTAAAGTGCTGTTGCTGGATGAACCCCTGGCGGCCCTCGATGCGCAATTGCGCGAGCGTCTGCGCAGTGAGCTGGACCAACTGTTGCGTGGGCTCGGCATCACCTCGGTCTTTGTCACCCACGATCAGGGCGAAGCCATGGCCCTGGGCGACCGCATCCTGGTGATGGAACAGGGGCGTGTCGCGCAACTGGCCAGCCCCCGGCAGATCTACCAGCAGCCGGCCACCGCGTTCGTTGCCGGATTTGTCGGCAATCTGAATGCCTTTGCGGTCCTCGACCGCACCGCCCACGGCCTGAAAGTCTGTGGTGGTGAGCTGCCGTGGCACGCCGCCGAGCGCCCCGGCACCGTGTATTGCCGCCCCGAACACCTGCGCGTGATGGAGGGGGAAGGGCACTTGCACGGCCACCTGTTGGCGCAGTTCTTCCAGGGCGCGCAAAGCCGTCTGTTGGTGGACATCGGTGGGCCGCAACCGCTGCTGGTGGACTGCAGCGACAACCACTTGCACACCGTCGGCGCGCCGATTGCCCTGGCCATTGCGCCGCACATGTTGTTCACCCTGAATGCGTGAGAACCTATTGTGAACCGTCCGTTTCTTGTTGCGCAGATCAGCGACTTGCACCTTAAAGCCGGCAATCGCCTGACCTACGGCGTTGTCGATACCCTGGGCGCGCTGCGCCGAGCCGTCGACCATCTGAACGCCAGCGACCCCAGGCCCGATATTGTGGTGGTCAGCGGCGACCTGGTGGACTTCGGTCGCGCCGACGAATACGCCGTGCTGCGCCCTGAGCTGGCACGCCTGCAGATGCCGTGCTACCTGGTGCCCGGTAACCACGACAGCCGCGCGCCGTTGCTGGATGCCTTCCGCGATCACGCTTATTTGCCCGCCTCGGCCGAGGGCCCGTTGGATTGGGTGGTGGACGAACATCCGCTGCGTCTGATCGGCCTCGACTCGACCATTCCCGGTGGCCATGGCGGCCAGTTGCTGGACAGCCAGTTGCAGTGGCTCGACGAACAGTTGGCGCTGCGTCCTGCTGCGCCGACCTTGTTGATCCTGCATCACCCGCCGTTTGTCAGCGGCATTGGCCATATGGACCGCGAAGCCTTTATCAACGCCAGCGCTTTGGAGCGCGTGGTTGCCCGTCACCCGCACGTGGAGCGCCTGTTGTGCGGGCATTTGCATCGGCCCATGCAACGGCGTTTCGGCGGTAGCTTGAGCTGTGTGTGCCCCGGCACTTCCCACCAGATCGTGCTCGACCTGCAAGACGCCGCGCCCGCGCATTTCAACCTGGAACCGGCGGGTTACCTGCTGCACCGCTGGGATGAGCAGCAAGGCTTGATCAGCCACAACGGCGTGTTCGGGGATTACCCGGGGCCGTACCCGTTTTATGACGCTCATGGATTGATTGACTGAGGTTCTACGGAGGTTCACTTCGCTCAACTAAGTAGTTAAACGCCCGTTAGTGCACCGGCCACACGCCAGTGGGGTCGCGTGCTTCCTGCTGCCTTTTTTTGCGCCCGGAACCTGGATTCCGCGCCGGAGTTCGTCCTGATGAAAGCCACATTGAATGTATTAAGCGTATTGACCGGCAGCCTGGGCATTGCTCTGAGCCCCTTGGCGAGCGCCGATTTTCTGAGTGACAGTAAAGCCAACTTGAGCCTGCGCAACTTCTACTTCAATAACGACAACCGTGACGGCGCCGCCGCGCCGTCGAAGACCGAAGAGTGGGGCCAGGCGTTCCTCCTCAACTACCAGTCGGGCTTTACCGAGGGCACCGTCGGTTTTGGCCTTGACGCCGTCGGCATGCTCGGCGTGACCCTCGACAGCGGCGCTGGCCGCCACGTGGGCAGCTCGATGATCCCCAACGATGACGGCAAAGCGGCGGACAGCTGGACGCGTGCTGGCGCGACGGCCAAGGCGCGTTTCGCCAAGACCGAGCTGCGCTACGGCTACCTGCGGCCGAACCTGCCGATCCTGGTGAGCAACGATGGCCGCCTGTTGCCGCAATCCTTCGAAGGTGGCCAGGTCACCAGTAAAGACATCGACAACCTGACCCTGATCGGCGGTCAACTGCAACACACCACCGGCCGTGGTTCCAGCGACAGCAGCGGCCTGGCAGCGGCGGGCGGCACCCGGGAAAGCAATAAATTCAACTACGCCGGTGCCGACTACCAAGTGAACAAGGACCTGCTGGTCCAGTATTACTACGCCAACCTTGAAGACTATTACCAACAACACTTCGCCGGTTTGATCCATGTGTTGCCGCTGGGCGACTACGGCTCACTGAAAACCGACCTGCGTTACTTCAAGACCACCTCCGACGGTAAAAACAGCAGCGCTGCCGGGCGCGCCGAAGGTTATAAGTTCGGCGGCTATACCAAGAACGGTAACGGCGAAATCGACAACAACACCTGGAGCGCCGCCTTCATTTATTCCCTGGGGCCTCATGCGATCACCGCCGGTTACCAGCAAGTCTCCGACGACAGTAACTTCGCCCAACTCAATCAGGGTGGCCTGGTGAACAAAGGGGAGGGTGGCGCCAGCCTGTACCTCTACACCGACCGCACGGTGCAGACCTTCATCCAGGCCGGTGAACGCACCGCCTTCGCGCAATACGCTTACGACTTTGTCGCGCTGGGCCTGCCGGGCCTGAAGGCGTCGGTGATGTATTTGAAGGGCGACCATATCCTCACCACCGCCGGCAACAATGCCAGCGAGTGGGAGCGGGATATTTCCCTGGATTACGTGGTGCAAAGCGGTACGTTCAAAAACGTCGGGTTCGGCTGGCGCAACGGCATGTCGCGCAGTGATGTGGCGCGCGACCAGGATCAGAATCGCCTGTTCGTGAGCTATTCGATTCCGTTGATGTAACTGGTGGACGCACCGCGCCTCACGGCTGTGTTGAGGCGCGTGCGTTCAAGGGCGTGAGTGATTTTACGTGCGTCGCCTTGTCGTCATCGATGGGTTGAAAACCGCAGCGCAGATAAAAGTGCGCGGCCTGTGGTGTATCGGTGAACAGGCGCACGGCCTGAAAGTGAACCGCTGCGTATTCCAGTAGCTGCGCTACCAAGGCCGTTGCGATACGACGGCCGCGCATCGCGGGTGCCACGTATACGCGGCGCAGCCGACCGATCCTCGGGCCGGCGTACGGGTCGCAGGACAGACCGCCGACGGCAATCAACTGGCCGTGATGAAAGCCCCCCAACAGGCACTCACCGGGTTGCTCAAATCGATTCGAGTGGTTTTCCCATTCAGTGATAAGCCGCGTCAGAAACCGGAACCCTTCGGCAACGGCCTGCGCTTCCAGGACGTGGATCTGCTGGGGGAGTTCGCCCAACGTTTGTATTGCAAGGTCTTCGCTGGCCTGTATCACGCACATTCCCCGCTCAATCAGACGGCCTTGGACTCAACGCAACAGGGAACTGTGGTGAATCAGCCGCTGGTCACAGTGGATGGATTATCGACGTTCACATCACCCGATTTCTGCCCGCCGCTTTGGCTTCATACAGCTGCATATCCGCGCGCTTGAGCAGCGCCAAAGAATCCCGGTCTGCAGGCAGGGCGATGCTCACGCCAATACTCACGGTGACATGGTCCACCGTCGGAAATTTTGCCGCCGCCACGGCGGCGCGGATTTTCTCGGCGACCACGTCGGGGCTGTCGGGCTCTTCGACTTCCGGCAGCAACACCGCGAACTCTTCACCGCCGTAACGCGCGACAAAGTCGGTGGCGCGGGTGGTGCTTTGGATCAATGCCGCCAGATGGCACAGCACGTCATCGCCCACCGCGTGGCCATAGGTGTCGTTCACCCGCTTGAAGTAGTCCGCGTCGATCAGCAACAGGGCAAAGGTACGGCCGGTGCGTTGGAACAGCAGGCCGTTCTCGGCGAGTTTTTCATCGAAGCGGCGGCGGTTGTAGACGCCGGTGAGTGCGTCGTGTGATGCCAGGCTCAAGAGGTCGGCATTGGCACGGGTGAGGTCGGCGGTGCGCTGGGCGACCGTGGCCTCCAAGGACGCGTTGGCGTCCTGCAGTTCGCGCTCTTTGGTGAGCAGCGATTGGGTCATGCCGCTGATGGAGCGGCCCAGTTGGGCGATTTCCAGCACCGCGTGTTCCTGGGGGAAGACGGCGCCGGGCCGCTGGTCCTGCACTTGCTTGGCCGACTTGGCCAGGCGCTCGATGGGACGGCTGAGTGACGACGCGACGTAGTAGGCGGCAAGTACGAAGACAATCGCCGCGAGCAAGCCGAGCAGCAACAGTTTGTGGAGCAGGGTGCGCGCCGGTTGCAGGGCGACGTCCAACGGTTGGCGCACCATGATGTACCAGGTCATTTTGGCATTCGATGGGCTAGGCACCGCCACCGAGGCGGTGACATAGCCATTGCCCGTGGACCAGCCGGAGGGTGGGCTCAACTGGTTGGGCGGCAGGTGTTCGCCGGCGAGCAATTCCGGGTAAAGCACCCGGCCGTCGAAGTCGACAATCAGCGCCTCGACCTCGGGGATCGCATCCTTTTGCATCACCGCGGAATTGACGATCTGGGTCACCCAACTCCAGTGAGCATGGGCCCCCAGCACGCCGATCGTCTCACCCTCGGCATTGCGAATCGGCGCGGCGAAATCGATAAAGCGCTGCAGCTCGCCATTCGCCGCACTGGGTAACAGCTTGGCGAGCAACAGGGCTTCGTGGGGATCACCGGTGTACTCGGCGTGCATGCCCGCCTGAAACCACGGCCGCTGTTGCACCGATTGATTGACCAGCAGCCCGTTGACCGCCTGCCGCACACGCCCGTCGGCATCGGCGACACCCATCCACGCATATTCGGCGCGCGATTGCGTGCGCAGTTCCATCAAGGTCAGGATATCCGGCACGTCGAGGTTGCCCCGGCGCATGAGCGGTGCCTTGCTCAACAAGGACACTTCCAGTTGACGCTCACGCAATTGCACGGCCAGCAGCGCCGCCGTCGAGCGGGCCGTGCTGAGCAGCGTGTTGCCACTGGCCTGCTTCATCTGCTCCGTGGCGATATGCCCGACATAGGAACCCACGCTGAGCAGTGTGAGTAACGACAAACCGGCAAACCACAGGGTCAGGTGAGTGCGCAGGCTGGCTTTGATCATGGGGGCTCATTTTAGTATTTGTTTTCAGGCATGGTATGCGCGATGGAAGGGGCACGGCCAGCGGTGAACCACAAACGTACAAGATTCAGCGCAAACCGCTGCATAGACTCGCCGGACTTCTACTACGGCAGGTTCTCCATGGACATTTTTCTCTACGCCTTCAGTGTCATGTACAGCCCGGGCCCGGTCAATTTCATGGGCCTGAATGCCGGGCTTACCGGCAAATTCCGACGCTCAACCGGGTTTTTCATCGGCGTAGGCTGCGCGATGCTGTTGCTGTTCGTGCTGTTTGGGTACACCGGTGAGGCGCTCATCTCCCAGGCGGCGTTACCGTATATCTCGCTGGCGGGTGGCATTTACACGCTGTACCTGGCCTATCAGGTGTTCACTGCCCGCACGGTTGTCGAGGACGCTGCCAGCGAGCCGAGCAAAACCCTCACGTTCTGGAACGGCCTGGTGATTCAGTTGCTTAACCCCAAAGGCATCATGGCAGTGCTGCCGATCACCAGTGTGATGTTGCCGGCGGCGCATATCAGCGGTGCGTCCATCGCCGGAGTGTCGGCATTACTGGCGTGTGGTGCGTTTGGCGCGCCTTGGGTTTATGCGTTGCTCGGCGCGTTGCTGGGACGGCGAATCGGCGGGACGTCGGCGTTTACTGTGTTCAACCGCTGCATGGGAGTGGCATTGGCGGTGTGTGCGTATTTCATGTTTCACGCGTTCTACCTGCACCTGACTTCAACATGAGCAAATCTTGTGTTGGTCTGAAATAAAATGAGTTTGTCTCATTATCAGACTCTGTCGACAATGGCTGCCATCAATACTTACGTTGGAGTTGTATGTCATGGCAGTCGCTCATTCCCTTGGATTTCCGCGCATTGGACGCGATCGTGAACTGAAAAAAGCGCAGGAAGCGTTTTGGAAGGGTGAACTCGACGAAGCCGGCCTGCGTGCCGTCGGCCGTGACCTGCGCAAAACCCATTGGGCGCTGCAAAAACAGGCCGGAATCGAACTGCTGCCCGCCGGTGACTTCGCCTGGTACGACCAGGTACTGACACATTCGCTGATGTTCGGCGTGATCCCTGAACGTTTCCGCCCGGCCGATGGCAAAGCCACCTTGCACACCTTGTTCGGCATGGCGCGTGGGGTCAGTGACAGCTGCTGCGGCGGTGCCCACGCCCAGGAAATGACCAAGTGGTTCGACACCAACTACCACTACCTGGTGCCGGAATTCAGCGTCGACCAGCCGTTCCACCTCGGCTGGGATGAGCTGTTCGAAGAAGTGCAGGAAGCCCGTGATCTGGGCCACAACGTCAAGCCGGTTGTCATCGGCCCGCTGACTTACCTGTGGCTGGGCAAGGCCAAGGGCGGCGATTTCGATAAGCTCGACCTGCTTGAGCGCCTGCTGCCGTTGTACGGCCAGATCTTCCAGCGCCTGGCTGACCTGGGCGTTGAGTGGGTGCAAATCGACGAGCCGATCCTGGCGCTGGACCTGCCACAAGCGTGGAAAAACGCGTTTGAGCGTGCCTACAACCTGATCCAGCGTGACCCGCTGAAAAAGCTGGTTGCCACTTACTTCGGCGGCCTCGAAGAGAACCTCGGCCTGGCTGCCAACCTGCCGGTCGACGGCCTGCACATCGACCTGGTGCGCGCGCCGGATCAATACCCGACGATCCTCGACCGCTTGCCGGCGTATAAAGTGTTGTCGTTGGGGGTGGTCAACGGCCGTAACGTCTGGCGTTGCGACCTGGAAAAAGCCCTGGCGACCTTGCAACATGCGCATGAAAAGTTGGGTGATCGCCTGTGGGTTGCACCGTCCTGCTCGCTGCTGCACAGCCCGGTTGACTTGAGCCGTGAAGACACGCTGGATGGTGAACTGAAAAGCTGGTTGGCCTTCGCCCTGCAGAAGTGCGCGGAAGTCGCGGTGCTGGCCCAGGCCGTCAACGCACCCGACGCACCGAGCGTGCTCGCCGCCCTGGCGCAAAGCCGCGCGGTACAAGCGGCCCGCGCCGCTTCACCGCGTATTCACAAGCCGGCGGTGCAAGCCCGTGTGGCGGCAGTTACCGCCAACGACAGCCAGCGCCAGTCGCGGTTCGCCCAGCGGATCGACAAACAGCGTGCCGGCCTGAACCTGCCGCTGTTCCCGACCACCACCATCGGGTCGTTTCCACAAACCGCGTCGATCCGCCTGGCGCGCCATTCCTACAAAACCGGCAAGCTGAGCGCGGCCGAATACGTCGAAGCCATGCACAGCGAGATCAAACACGCCGTTGAAGTGCAGGAAAACCTTGGCCTGGATGTGCTCGTGCACGGTGAAGCCGAGCGTAACGACATGGTTGAATACTTCGCCGAGCAACTGGACGGCTACGCGTTCACCCGCTTTGGCTGGGTCCAGAGCTACGGTTCGCGCTGCGTGAAACCGGCGGTGATTTTTGGCGATCTGAGCCGTCCGAAGGCCATGACGGTGGAGTGGATCCGTTACGCCCAAGGCCTGACCAGCAAGGTCATGAAGGGCATGCTGACCGGCCCGGTGACCCTGCTGATGTGGTCGTTCCCACGGGAAGACGTGAGCCGCGAAGTGCAGGCGCGTCAACTGGCACTGGCGATTCGTGACGAGGTGGTCGACCTGGAAGCCGCCGGCATCAAGATCGTCCAGATCGACGAAGCCGCGTTCCGTGAAGGGCTGCCGTTGCGTCGCTCGCAGTGGCAGCACTACCTGGACTGGGCCAGCGAAGCGTTCCGTCTGTTCGCCAGCGGCGTGCGCGATGAAACCCAGATCCACACCCACATGTGCTACAGCGAGTTCAACGACGTGATCGAGTCCATCGCGGCAATGGATGCCGACGTCATCACCATCGAGACATCGCGTTCGGACATGGAGTTGCTGGACGCGTTCGAAGCCTTCGCTTACCCGAACGACATCGGCCCGGGTGTCTATGACATCCACTCGCCACGCGTGCCGGATGTGGCGCAAATGGTTAATTTGCTGCGCAAGGCGGCCAAGCGGATTCCGGCGCAGCGTCTGTGGGTCAACCCGGACTGCGGTTTGAAGACTCGCGCCTGGCCGGAGACTGAAGCGGCGCTGATCCATATGGTCGCGGCGGCGCGTCAACTGCGGGCTGAGCTGGCCTGAGCTAAACCCTGTGTGCGGTGGCGCGTTCGTTTCGAAGCAGGCGCGACTTAAGGTCGAGAAACTTAATCGAGTCTGTCGGCGTCGATAATGAACGACACAGGTTGAGTGGAGGTAAAGATGGCAGGCATCAACGAGCAATCCATTGAGGCGGTGATTCAGTTCTGGAAGCAGGCCGGGCCCAAGCGCTGGTTCGCCAAGGACGAGTCGTTCGACGCGGCCTTTCGCGACGGGTTTCACGCGACCCACATGCAGGCGGCACGCCGCGAGTTGGAAGGCTGGCTGGGTTCTGCTCACGGCGCGCTGGCCTTGTTGATCCTGCTGGATCAGTACCCACGCAATGCGTTTCGCGGTACCGCGCATATGTTTGCCACCGACCCGCTGGCGCGTTTGTACGCACACCGGATGGTCGAGGCCGGGCTTGATCAGTTGATCGAGCCCGAACTGCGTGCGTTCTGTTATTTGCCGTTCGAGCATTCGGAAGACCCGGCGGATCAGCAGCGTTCAGTGGCGTTGAACCAGCACCTGGATGCCAGCACCCGCCACTGGGCCAATGAGCACGCGAATATCATCCAACGGTTCGGGCGTTTTCCCCATCGCAACGCGGTGCTGGCAAGAGCAACCACGCCACAGGAGCATGAATTTCTCGAGGCTGGCGGCTTCGCAGGTTAGGGCTCGGCCTGCGCCAGGGCGGCCTCGGCGGGGGCTGGACGAAAGCGCCGCAGGCCCTTGAGGTCGACCGCCCAGCGCAACGCTTCGGTGGCCGAGGGGCGTGGTCCGTGGCTGATTGCGTTGGCATCCTCGGTCAGCGTGCCGAGGTAACCCTGGGCACCGCCGCGCTCGCTCCAGTAACGGGTGTGGCTCAGCCAGGAGCGGGCGAGCCAGCCTTGCCACTTGCCGACGGTGACCGGCAGGTCCAGCACGCCGGCGCCCATCACTGGCTTGACCGGGCCACCGACGACATCGCCAAACAGGCCGAAGGGCGCCGGGAAGTAGAGATTGGTCCAGCGCGTCACGGCAAATGCTGCCGCATGGTGCAGGTAGTGCGGGGTGAACGGTTTCTGGCCGAGCATCACCGGCTGGCGGGCGTTGTAGCCGTAGCCCTGGGTGTCTTCGGTGGGCGGGCAGGCCGGGGCTTCGCGGCGTTCAATGCGTTTTTTGAAATCACTCACGCTGCGGCCCAGCAGCAGGCTGGCATGGGCCATCGGGCTGCCGACAGTGACCAGGTCGGTGATGCGCCATGGGTTGCCCAGGCCGCGCTGCTCGATAAACGCCTCGGCCTGCTGTTCGCGAAATCTCAACGTGCTGCCCAGGCTGCCGTCGAGGGCCGCGCCGGCGTTGGGCAGTGCTTCCTTGACCACCGGTTGCAGTGCGGCGTGGTCGGCATAACGTCTGGCCAGTTCGCGGTTGCTGGGGATGACTTTGGTCAGTTGGTCGTGATGTTCATGCCACAGGTAGCCGACGATATCGTAGGCAATCACACTGCCCAAACTATGGCCGACGACGATGATGCGGTCGTAGTCGCCCTTTTTGTGCAGGGCGCGCAGCAACTCAACGCCATCGGCGCGGATCTGTTCGCGCACCACGACGTTCTGCGGGTTGGGGCTGAGGTAGCGTGCCGCGTCACCCAAATAGGACAGCGCGGAATAGCGCAACCCCAGGCCGATGGCGGCGACCAGCAGCGGAACCAGGGCAAAAGGGTTGTCGCCGTGATCGAACTCGCCCCAGGCCGTGGCCAGGGTGCCGGTCGCGACCAGCAGCAGGAGCATCATCACCGTCCAGCGGGTGGTGCGCCAGATCGGCACGATGGCATCGGGAATGTCACGGCGCGGGCGCTTGAAAATATCCCACAGCCAGCCCAGCAGGTGGCCAACCTTGGTGCCTTGCATCTTGTGGGCCCAGTAATACTCGTAGAAATCCGTGCTGGTGCGCCCCGACGACTTCAGAACGCGCAGGTCGAAATTGCGCGAAAGCCGGTCCGGCTTGCTCCAGTAGAACGGCGTGCCGCCCGGCGTGTCGGTCGGGATCATCGCTTCCACGAAGCCGCGTAAAGTGTCCATCGGGCGTTGTTCGCCGATGCCGTGGATGACGACAACTGCTTGTTTCATAAGCTGATCATTCCTTGAAGAACTACGAACGGCGTGGCCGATTTCGCAGAGTAGCTATTCGCTATGATCTTGCCACCATTGCTGCTATTCCCGCCAGGAATGCCCCCATAAAATCCCTGCATTGTCTTTCTCTGCGCAGATCTCGTAGCGTGACGGCTCACACAAGGAGACTGCTCATGAGCCATGGCCCGCTGCGCCTTTACGTTGATTCAATGTTCACCAGCCCTTACGCGATGTCGGTGTTCGTCACGCTGCGGGAAAAAGGCCTGGCCTTCGACACGGTCTGCCTTGATCTCGACGCGGCGCACCACCAGACCGCGGAGTTTGCGCGGCTGTCCATGACCCAGCGCGTGCCGACGTTAGTGGAGGGAGACTTTGCCCTGTCGGAGTCTTCGGCGATCTGTGAGTACCTGGATCAGGCCTACCCTGAAACTGCGGTGTACCCGGCGGACCCAAGGCAGCGGGCGAGGGCGCGACAGGTCCAGGCGTGGTTGCGCAGCGACCTGTTGCCGATTCGCCAGGAGCGCTCGACCCTGGTGGTGTTTTGCGGGCAAAAAGCCCCGCCGTTGTCGCCGGTGGCGCAAGTGGCGGCGCAAAAGTTGATCGAGGCGGCGCAGACGCTGTTGGCGGGCAACCCGGTGAACCTGTTCGGCGCATGGTCCATTGCTGACGTGGACTTGGCCGTGATGCTCAATCGCTTGATCCTCGGCGGTGACCGCGTGCCTGACGAGTTGGTCGCCTACGCCCGGCACCAGTGGCAGCGGCCCTCGGTACAGGCGTGGGTCAACCTGCAACGCCCGGCGCTTTAGCGGTTTCTTGCGATTCCTGGGCGACGCGCCGGTCCAGGTCTTCCCAATCCGCCATGCCCAGCACCCGCGTTGTGTTCAGGCCGCGCAGGTAACCGCGCAGCTGCTGGGCGCTGGCGTAACGCTTGTCGGCGCCCGCGGCTTCGTCCTGCAACACGTGTTCATAATCGACCAGGTAATCGGCGACCCGCTCGCGAAACTCCGGCAGTACGGCTTCGCGGATGCGGTCGAAGGTTTTCTGGTAGGGCTTCATAGCGTGGTCCTTATAGTTTTATGACGATCGGGGTAGGCGACACTATCGGTTCAAATGATAGTCACCATCAAGGATCGCAAGTTCTGTTTTTATGCGAAAAGCGGACAATCACGCCATCGAGACGCTGTTCAAGGAAATGCGCGATGAGGACGATGATCCAGTTGGGTTTAATCATGTTGATGCTCGGCACCACAATGCTGGCCAACCCGGCGATTGCCGATGATCTGCGTACGGGCCATTTGCTGCCACTCATCGGTAGCGTAGACTCCCTGCAGCACGCGCAGTCGGTGGGGGTGTTGTACAGCGAAAACACCCGCGACAACCTCAACTACCTTGAACGCTACCACGCCATGGCCATGAACGGCGCCAAGGATGCCCTCGACGGGCGCATCCGCGAGGCGTTCGTCAATAGCTCCGACCCGGAGTTGGCGATTGATTGGTTGATGAACTCGCTGCAGGGCACTTTTCGCAGCGTGACTGTCTATAGCAGCCTGGATGAGCTGGTGCAGGCTCACCCGGATGTGGTGGTGGTGCTCGATACCCATAACCAACTGCTGACCCAGCGCAACGACCGGGTTGAAGCGCGCTTTGTGGCGCGGTTCTACGATGCGAACCTGCAATACATCGCCAAGGCCGAAGGCTCGGTGCTCAAACAGGTGCCGTCGGTGTGGGTGCTGGACAAGGCGGCGCCCGAGATTGCTGCGCAGATTGAACAGCAGCGTGATGTACAGCTTGATGCCTTGAAGCAGTTTGATGTGTCGCTCAAGGCCCTGGTTCGCGCAGGTTGACGCGTGGATTGATGTGAACCCTATTGGTTATTTTCAGGAATGTTTATGCGCTCTTTTTTCGTCCCGGCCCTGGCTTTTGCTTCCGTGTTGCTGACCGGCTGTATTACCGCTCCCAACGCTCCGACGTTGACGTTGCAAACCGACAAGACCCCTGAAGGTTATCTGCAGTGCGTATTGCCCAAGCTTGAAAAGTCCGGCATCACATCGACCGTGACCCAGAATTCGCGCCACGCCAAAGTCGTGTTGACCAGCAAGATTGCCGCCGATGATGTGTTGGAAGCCTACAAGTCCCAAGAGGGCAGCAAGGTCTTCGTGTATGAGCGCAAGCCGCTGGCTTCGGCGCTCAAGCCGTCGCGCCTGGAGACGGCGGCGCAGGACTGCAAGTAACATCAGGCCTCACCGCTGCCAGTGTGGGCGCGGGTAAACCCGCTCCCACATTTTTTTGCTTACGGCTTAAGGTTTTGCTTCGCTGCTGAAGCTGTCGACAACGTTGACAAGCCCTTGAGCCGCCAGCGCGACCAACTCGCCGCCCTTTTCCACGGTCGCCAGGGCCGGGTCCGAGCCCATGCGTCCATCGGGGAAGCGTGCGCGGAAGTCCAGTGCCTCGCGAATCGGCCCTGTGTTGGCGATCTGCGGTGAATACTCGGCGGACTTGATCGATTCCGGGTAGGCCCACTGCGTCACCGCAATTTCCGACGGCGTGGCATGGCTGCCGTGGCCGACCGGGAATTGGCGGTGGGCCAGGTCGTTGACGCCTTCCAGATCCCACCAGTTCACCAGTTTCAGCGCGAACCCGGCCGGGCGGCGCGCATAGCTGGCCTCGGCGTACAGCTCGGAAAACGCAGCCTCGATGGTGGCGATATTGCCGCCGTGGCCATTCAAAAACAGGATCTTCTCGAAACCGTGCCCGGCCAACGAGCGCACCCAGTCGCCAATCGCGGCGATAAAGGTGGACGGGCGCAACGAAATGGTGCCGGGAAAGCCCAGGTGGTGCTGGGCCATGCCGATATTGAAGGTCGGGGCGATCAGGATGTCAGCGTGCTGCTGCGCCTCATGAGCGATGATCTCCGGGCACATCCAGTCGGTGCCCAGCAGGCCGGTAGGGCCATGTTGCTCGTTGGAGCCGATGGGGATCACCACCGTGCGGCTGCGCTCCAGAAACTGCCCGATCTCGATCCAGGTGGATTTATGTAGAAGCATGCGACGCTCTCTTTTATCGGTGAGGACAGGCTAACCACCACGGATTGTACGACTACTCGCCACTTGTTGGGGCTTGCAGTTGAGGTAGGTCGACGACTTCAGCCAGCGCTGGTCCGGGTACCAGGAAAACATGAACTGCCCATCCTTGAGTTTGTCTACCACTTGGCGCGCCACTTGCGGGCGCACGGCAGGGCAGCCCTGGCTGCGGCCGATTCGGCCTTCGCGCTTGCTCCACGCCGAGTTGACGTAGTCGGCGGCATGGATCACCAGGGCGCGGTCGCGGGCCTGGTCATTGAAGCCCGGCTCCAGGCCGTCCATGCGCAACGAGTAACCGTGAGCGCCGCGGTAACTTTCCTGGGTGCGAAACAAGCCCAGGCTGGATTGGTGGCTGCCTTCAAGGTTCGAGAACTGGGTGCCGAAGTTTTCCCCGGATTTGGCGCCGTGGGCCACCAGATCGCGGAGCACCAGGGTTTTTTTGCGTAAATCGAAGATCCACAGCCGACGAGCGGTAGAGGGCTGGGAGTAGTCAATAACGGCCAGGCGCTCCGAGCGCTCCTCGCCGTTATTGACCGCGCACTGCACGGCGCTCAAGGCGCTTTTCAGTACGGTGGGATTGAGTTCTGGAGCCGAGCGCGCCAGGCTGCTATACAAAGAAGGAGACGTGGCACTGGCCGCGAGCGCAACATTGCTCAGCGTAGCCAGGGTTACGGTGATCAAACCGAAGCGGCATATAAAAGTCAGCATCTACAGTACATCCCCGGCTGTGGATTGGAGTTAAGACAATTGTTCAAAAAACACGCATGTTACTTGAGCATTTGCCTGCTCGTTGCACCATTGGTCGCGACAGCCGATGAGCTGCCGGCAGACGCCGTGCCGCCTGTATCGATCAGCCCGATGCAACTGGCCCTCGCGCAGTTACCCAGCGTTTGCCCGGGCCTTGCCCCACAAATAGACGCAGCGGCCCAACTGCGCTTGCAAGCGTTTTACCAGCAGCAGGGCGACAGTCCGCTGTGGTCAGCCGCTGATCGCCGCCAGGCCTTGCAAGCCCAATTGCGGTTGCTGGCTGACGACGGCCTGGACCCCAGCCACTATAGCCTGCCCGCAACAGACGCCACGGCCAACGTGCTGTGCAGCGATATCGGCACCAGCCAGCAATACCTGCAAGCCCTGCAGGACTTGCACTACGGGCGTTTGCAGCAGTCGCGCTTCGAGCCGCTGTGGCATTCCCAGCCACCGCTGCAAGACCCCAACACCGCAGTGCTGGCCTTTGCCGCGACCGGCCTGCACGACCTGGCCCTGGCGTTTGACCAGGCGCGCCCCAGCGCCGACCTCTACCGCAGTTTGCGCAGTACTTATGCCACCGTGCGCCTGCAACCGTTGCCGCATTGGGACCCGGTCGCCTCCGGCCCGTTGCTGCGCCCCGGCATGGACGACCCGCGCGTACCCGAACTCGCGCGGCGTCTTTACAACGGCGGGTACCTGGCCAAGGTGCCGACCGGCAACGGCACGCAATACCGTGACGAACTGGTCAAGGCGGTCAAGGCCTTCCAGCTCAGCCACTCATTGCAGGCAGACGGTGTGATCGGTGCGGGCACCGTGGCCGAGCTCAACATCAGCCCGGCGATGCGCCGCGACCAGCTGCGCATCAACCTCGAACGTTTCCGTTGGCTGGCCCAGGACCTGGAGCCCGAAGGGGTGGTGGTCAACGTCGCGGCCGCACAACTGAGTGTTTATCAGAGCGGTATCCCGGTGTGGCAAACCCGCTTGCAAGTCGGGCGGGCGGAGCGGCAGACGCCGTTGCTCAAGTCACGGATTACGCGGTTGACGCTCAACCCCACCTGGACGATCCCGCCCACCATCATGCGTGAGGACAAGCTCCCCGCCATCCGGCTCAACCCCGAATACCTGCGCCAGCAAAACCTGCAAGTGCTCGATGCCCAAGGTCACCCACTCACGGCCGACCAGGTGGACTGGTCGCGCCCCGGGAATATTCTCCTGCGCCAGGAAGCCGGCCCGCGCAACCCGTTGGGCAAGATCGTGATGCGCTTTCCCAACCCGTATTCGGTCTACCTGCATGACACGCCGAGCCAGCCGTTGTTCACCAAAGGCCCGCGCGCGTTCAGTTCGGGGTGTGTGCGGGTTGAGCAGCCCATGTTGCTGCGTGACTTGCTGGTAACCCCGGCCGAACGCACGCGCACCGATGAGTTGCTGGCGACCGGCATGACCCATGAATTCCGGCTGGCCACGCCCGTGCCGGTGCTGTTGGGGTACTGGACCGTGGAGGTCGACCGCCAGGGCGGGCTGCTGTACGCGCCGGATATTTATGGGCGTGACCCGGTGTTGATGAAGGCGATGGGCGCCTTGCTCTAGGCGATATGCGCCAAGATCCTGGTGACAGCCTGATCCGCTGTCATCCGCGCGGTGTCGAGCGTCAACGGCTGTTCTTCCCAGGCCTCGTACTCATGCGCTGACACCGCTTGCCAAGTCGGGGGGAACAGCCCGGGAATATCCCCAGCGCGACTTTCCACTCGGCGTTGGTGTTCGTGTTGATCAGAACACACCACCTGGATGTTCACCCACTCAACATCGGCTGCCGCCGCCACGGCTTTCCACGCCTCCCGGCTTTCCTTGACCGGGTTCACGCAGTCCGCAATCACCGTCTGCCCCACGCGCAAATTGCTCAACGCCAGCGCATTTGCCACGCTGTAGCCGCTGGCGCCGACATCGCCGGCGAGTACCGCCGACGCCCGCAGCGCCTGCTCGATCACATCGATGCGCAGGTACACCGCGCGCGTGCGCCGTGCCAGCTCACGGGCAATCGTGGTTTTACCGGTGCCCGGCAGGCCGCTGAATACAATAAGCATGCTCAATCCTTTGATGAGAGTCGCCGGCCAGTCTAGCCGCGCTTACTTTAAATAGCAGGCGCTGATCCAGTCCGACGGGTGCGCAGCCAATTGCGTCGCCGTGGGCAGATAGCGCACGTCCAGTTGTGCGGCCAGCCAGAACAGCGTCGCGCTGCTGTTGGGCTGCCAGGTACCGCTGTAACCGGCTTCGCCTACGGCGGCGCGGTCTTTGTCGAACTGCACGTGGGTGTGCACGAACTCCTGATGGCTGCGTTGCCCCGTGGCGTAGGGCACCAGCCAGTCCAGGGCTGCGGCCAGCGAGGCACCCTTGGCCTTGAGGTTCAGCCAATCGCCGCCGTAGGGCTTGGCCGCCAGCGCGGCTTGCACCAGAGGCTCAAGGTCGTAGACCACGTAATGCAAGGCGTCACGGTCTTCAAAGTCGGTCACCGAACCGTCGGGCAGGATGTTATCGGCGACCTGCTGTTTGAATAATTGATGGGCGTGTTCGAGCATGGCCGGGTCGCCGAGGGCCGCGGCAGCCACACTGACCAGCTTGACGCGATGGCTCTGCCAATTATTGGTCTGGGTGCCTTTTTTCTGCCCGTGAAATTGCTGGATCTGCGCGATATAGCCGTTGCCCAGGGTGCTGATCAAACGGCGACTGGCCGCGCGGGTTTCCAGGCGCAAGTGATCGGCTGTCAACGCGTAAGCCGTGATCAGCATATCGAGGTTGGTTTCGTCGATGGGGTTGAAGTCCGGCTGGTACACGTCGGCCCATGCGGCGAGGTAGTCGTCGACTTGCTTGAGGTAACGCGGATCGCCGCTGATGCGCCAGGCCAGTGCCGCCTGGCGCATCAGCGGCCAGTCCTTCTCGGCGGCAATGCTTTGCGCGCGGATGCCCTGGTTTGGCAGCGTGCCTTCGGTGTGCAAATGCGGCAACGGCGCGGGCGAGTCGGCCAACTGCCGTTGGGCGGCGGCCAGCAGCGCTTTGGACGTCGGGTTCGAAGCGGCCGGCTGGCACAGGTTCGGTGTTTGCGCAGCCGCCATGGCCGCGTGGGAAAGCACGGCCAGCAGTGCGGTGATGGCGACGGTGGTGGTTTTCATGGTCGGCTCAGCAGGACTCGATCGTGCCCACGCTAGCATGCAGCCGAATCGGCGTTGATGAAACTCCCGTATGCTTGCCGCCAACCCCGTAGAAACCCAGGACAGCCCATGACCTTGCCCTTCGTGAAGATGCATGCCCATGGCGATGACTTCATCATCATCGACCGCCGCGGTCAGGATGACCCGATTACCGCGCAGATCGCCCGTCGGCTGGGTAACCGCCATACCGGCATCGGCTTCAACCAATTGGCCGTGGTACTCGACTGCACCGACGCCGCCGCGCGTATCAAGTTCTGGAACGCCGATGGCACGCCGTTGCAAACCTGCGGCAGCGCCACCCGCGGCGTGGCCGACCGCTTGATGCATGAAACCGGCAGCCAGTCGGTGGTATTGCGCACCGACCGGGGCTTGTTGACCTGCGTGCGGGCGGCGGCGCAGCAGGTCTCGGTGAACATGGGCGCCCCCTCACTGGACTGGGCGGCAGTGCCGCTGGCCGCGGCGATCGACACGCGCACCTTGCCCATCGACGGCGCGCCGGCGGCGTGCAGCATGGGCAACCCGCACTGCACGTATTTCGTCGATGACCTGGCCGCCCTCGATGTGGCAGCCGTGGGCCCGGCGCTGGAAACGCATCCATTGTTCCCGGCCAGGACCAATGTGCATTTTGTGCAGGTGGTGGACCGCCAGCATATCCGCCTGCGCATCTGGGAACGTGGTGGTGGCGTGCCGCTGGGCTCTGGTTCGTGCTGCTGCGGGGCGGTGGTCAATGGGATCCGGCGCGGTTTGCTCGATGCCACGGTTCAAGTGCAGTGCGACGGCGGGACGGTCACCGTGCAGTGGGACGGGCAGGGCGGCGTCGTCTTGACCGGCAGCGTGGAGCCGATTATGCAGGGCGCGGCCTACGTGCTTTAGAACGTCACGGTAAAGGTTGTACCGGTGTTCTCGCAGGAACTTACTGTCACATCGCCACCGTGCGCCTTGGCCAGTTCGCGCACGATATACAGGCCCAGGCCGACGCTGCGCACCTCGCTGCCCTGGTCGGTGCCACGGGTCATAGGCTCGAACAGCCCGGCCAGCAGGGTTTCAGGAATCACTGCGCCGTAGTTGTGCACCGCCACTTCGCAGCGAGTGTCGGCCAGGCGTGAGGTGATCGTGATCGGCATGAGTACGTCGCCATACGCCACGCTGTTGGCGACCAGGTTGCCGATGATCTGCTGCACACGGTCGGCATCCAGGCACGCAGCGCCCGTGCCTTCGGTGTGGTGCTTCAACGTGGCGGTGGGGAAGGCCACGCGCAGCTCATCGACGGCGTGTTGAATCACCCCGTGCAGGTCCACAGCGGTGGTCTTGACGCTGATGCCGTGGCCGACCCTGGCCTGGGTGAAGTCCAGCAAGTCGGCGATCATCCGCTGGGCGCGCTCGGACGACTGGGCGATATGGCCCAGCAACTGGCGTTCCTTGGGCGTGCGCTCGCTACGGCTGAGAAAGTCGGACGCCATACGGATGGCCGTGAGGGGGTTCTTCAAGTCGTGGCTGACAATCGCCATCATCTGCTCGGCAAATAAAGCGCGGCGCTGGGCGACAGCATAGGCTTCGCTCAGCTCGGCCTGGGCCTGATGCAGCGCGATTTCGGCAGTGCTTTTTTGCTGCAACAAGGCTTCGGCGAGCTTGCGCGCATTGAGCAGCTCGCGTTCGTACTTGTCGCGGTCGGTGGTGCCGAACAACGCCAGGTCATGCACCACGGCGTCAGCCTGTGCGCGCTTGCGGGCGTTGAGCAAGACGGTCACCTTGTGCCCATCGCGGTGCAGCATGTCGAGCTTTACCTCGCTGACACTGGCATGCATGCGCAACAGTGGTGCCAGGTGGGTCTGGTGGAAAATCCGCCCGCCGATGGTCAGCAGGTCCTGGAAGCGCCGCCCATGCAACTCGGCGTTGCGCAACCCCAGCCATTCCCCGAGTCGTGCGTTGGCATGCAGGATCGTGCCGTCCTCGGCGGTGACGGCCAGGGCACATGCGGCGCTGTCGAACAGCTCAGCCGACATGGGCCATGCCCCACGGCCCCAGGAAATTTTCCATCGCCGCTGCGCAGGCCTGCGGTGCGCTCATGTGCGGGCAATGGCCGACGTTGTCCACCAGGCAAAAGGTGCTGTTGGGGAGCACGCTGTGCAGGTACTCACCCACGACTACCGGCGCGATCAGATCGTCGCTCGATTGCAGGATCAATACGGGCGTGGTCAGGCCGATCACGTCCTGACGGTTATCCGACATAAAGGTCACCCGCGCGAATTGCTTGGCGATATCGGGTTCAGTGCGGCAGAAACTGTCGCTGAGTTCGGCGCTCAACCCTGGTTGCTCGGGGGCGCCCATGATCACCGGGGCCATGGCGCTGGACCAGCCGAGGTAGTTGCTGTCCAGGGTATCGAGCAGGTCGTCTATATCACTGCGCTTGAAACCGCCGACGTAATCAACGTCATCTATGTAGCGCGGCGAAGGGCCGATCATCACGTGGGCGGCGATACGGCCGGGGGCCAGGCGGTCGGCGAGCGTGCCAATCATCGCGCTGACTGAATGGCTGACCAAAATCACCGGGCCGCTGGCGAAGGCGTCGATAATTTCGTTCAAGTCGTGGGCGTAGCCATCCAGCGCGCTGTATTTGGCCTTGTCGAACGCACTGACATCCGACAACCCGGCGCCGACGAGGTCATAGAGCACCACGCGAAAGCGGTTGATGAATGGCGGCGCGAGGTAATTCCACATCGCCTGATTGCAGCCGAAACCATGCGAGAACACCAGGGTCGCCGACCCGCTGCCCATCACACTGACGTTATTGCGATGTTTCAGGTTCATGGCGTTCTCATGGATGGCATTTTGCTATTTTGCCGTAATGGGCAGTTTAAATAGTCACAGGCGCGGGGTCACGCGTTATAGCGCCGATAAGGTAAAGTCAGGCCCTTCAGGATGAAATTTCAGGTAACAATGTATGCGGCTGTGTTTGCGGCAATCGGTCTTGAGTGTATTGGCCTTAGTATTTTTCGCCCTGTTGAATACGGCCCTGGCCGATACCTCGCCAATCAAGGTGACCCTCGACCAACGGGTGATCGACCTCACCAATACGCTGGACACCGGCACTACCGATCGCCTGAAATCTCAGCTCGCGGCACTGGAGCAGCGCAAAGGCGCGCAAGTTGCCGTGCTGCTGGTGCCGACCACGGGCGGCGCGAGCATCGAAGACTTCGCCAACCCACTGTTCCGTGCTTGGAAACTGGGGCGCAAGGACGTCAATGACGGCATCCTGCTGGTGGTCGCCAAGAATGACCACAAGGTGCGTATCGAAGTGGGCTACGGCCTGGAAGGCACCGTCACCGACCTGCTGGCGCACCGCATCATTGAAGAACACCTTACTCCGGCGTTTCGCCAGGGCGACTACGCGGGCGGTATTCAACAGGCGGTCGACGATCTGACGCTGCTGGTGGACGGAGGCGACCTGCCCGACGTGGCACCGCCGGGGCTTAACCCTCAAGCGATCGCGGTGTTGCTGGCGTTCATCGTCGGCGCCGTCGGCGGTGTGCTGATCGCTGCGGGCAAGCTGCATTGGCGCCTGGCGTTGATTGCTACGCTGGTGGTGACGCTGCTGCTGACGATGTACGGTGGCGGCCGGGACTGGCCGGTCTACCTGTTGCTCTTGCCGCTGACCCTGTTGATTGGTGGTGCGACCTTCGGTGCGCTGTGGCTGGCGCGCCGAGTGTTTTACGGCGTGATTGGCTTGCTGGTGTACATCGGCGGAGTATTGATGGCGGATCGGTTGATGAACGTCAACTTGGTCCATTGGCTGCTATGGCCATTAGGCGGCGCATTGATTCTGGGCCTGTACGCAGGGCTGTTTTTGCTCATCAGGGCGTCGTGGAAGAACAGCCCGCGCTTCTTCCGCGTGCGTGCGCTGGTGGTCGTGGCGATTTATGTGTTGGCCGGTTGGCTGGTGGGGCGCGGCTACGAAGGCTGGATCGTCGCGATACCGGTGGCCTCGTTCGCCGCGTTTATTCTGTTTGTGCAGAGCGTTGCAGGTTCGGGCTCCGGTTCAAGGTCTGGCGGTGACAGTGGTTCGAGCGCCAGCAGCTCAAGTTCCAGTCGCTCAAGTTCCGATAGCAGCTCGTCCGGTGGCGGCGGTTCCAGTGGTGGCGGTGGGGCGTCAGGCAGTTGGTAAAGCGGCTAGCGTGGCTTGTAGCCCACCCATCCTTTGAAGCTGAAGCCTGCGTAGAACAACGCCACGTCTTCGAACCCGGCGTCCTGCATCAGGGCGGCATCCTGCTCGGGTGACAGCACTGGCAGTTGCGCACTGATCGCCGTAATCGCCCGTTCGGCATCTTCCGCCGGCACGCCCGAGTCCACTGCAAACGCTGCATAGCGCTTCAACCAGCGGGCTTTTTCCTGCGGTGTCTGCGGGAAACTATGGTGCGCCACAATCAGCGGTGCGCCGGGCAGTAACCGCTGCCACAGCGCCTTGAGTGTTTGCAGGCGTTCTGGCTTGGGGATGAAATGCAGGGTCAGCAGGCACGTTGCCCCATCAAACGGCCCCAACGGCGCGGTATCGATATAGCCTTCATGTAACTGCACGCGCGCATTGAAAGGGCCCAACGTCGCCTGCGCCAGCTTCAACATCTCAGCCGACGGGTCCACACCGACAAAACGCCAGTTCGGTTCTGCGTCGGCAAAACATTTCAACTCCAGGCCGCCCCCGGCGCCGAGCACCAGCACATTGCCCGCAGCGGGTACCGCTTCGCGCAGCAGCAGGGTGGTCATGCGCTGCAAGCCATCGAAGCCCGGCACCAGGCGCACGGGGCCCTCGGCGTAGCGGGCAACGGCATCGGGGTCGGAAAAAAAGCGCAGGGTGGGTTCCTGCGGATAGGGCGAGGGATCAACCCTACTGTGGCACATCGGCAGTGGCAATTGCTGTTACCGGCATTCGTGGTAAAACGTAGCTCTTTGGGACCCACGAATACGGAGGCTCAATGTCTGCTGCCAACCGCCCTGAAATCACTCTTCGTAATGCCATTGCCGAGGACGCCTTGTGCATTGGCGTGCTGGGTATGCAGGTGTTCCTTGATACCTACGCGACGCAGGGCATTCGCCGTTCGATTGCCAATGAAGCGTTGCAGGCCTTTGCGCCGCAGACCATCGCCGAACTGATGGCGCAGCCCGATATCTCGCTGGTGGTGGCTGAGTCGGATGGCCATCTCGTTGGTTTTGCCCAGGTCAAACTCACCGCCAGCCATTCGATGATCGAGGCGTCTGACGTTGCCGAACTGCAACGCCTGTATATACAGGAGCGATTTACCGGCCTGGGGATCGGCTATCAATTGCTGCAAGCGGCAGAGCAGCGCGCCAAGCTCGGCGGCGCCTCGTTATTGTGGGCGACCGTGTGGGTGGGCAATGCGCGCGCGCTGGGTTTTTACCCTCGGCGCGGTTATGCGCTGCTGGGTGCGCCGACGTATACCTTCCAGGGGGAAACCCATGGGAATCGTCTGTTTGGTAAAGCCCTGATGCCCGACGCGTGAGGGCTCACGGCAGGATGATGTAGTCGTTGTGCTGGATGATCGGCTGGTGCGGGCCTTGCACCAGGTGAACATAGCGACCGTCCACCAGATCAATCGGCAAGCAGTCGTCGATATCCATTACGCCATCGGTGTGGGCCTGGGACCAGTGTTGCAACATTTGCCGCTGCCCCTTGCGCTTGGCTTCCTGTTTGTCCCGGGCGACCACCAGCAGGTAATGATGGGCCTCGCCAAAAGCGTTGGCCTCGTAGCCGCCGAGGTTGATGAAGTACAGGTGATGCGCGTCGGCAGGCGGCGCCATCTGGCTGAGTTCGACTTTCCAGCCGTCGACGCCATCGACGGCCATCCACGCATCGATATGCACACCCTTAGGGCTGCCGAACCAGCCGTCGCGCAATTGGGTGTAGGTGTGTTGCAGCGTATCCGCGACTGCGAATACCACATCGTGAACTTCGATTTTAGCCCGTGGGTGCTTGCCCCCGAGCATGACGACAAACAGCATTGCAGGTCCGTCCTGGCGACTTGGAAAAGGCTAACCATACTTCGATTGAACCCTTTTGTCCGGTCAGTGCCACACTGTTAATCCGCGAACTCATCAGGAGGTTGTTATGCGTACCATTGATCTGGCCGGTGTTCCCGTTCCTGTCATCGGCCAGGGAACCTGGCGAATGGGCGAAAACCCAGACCAGCGCAGAGCCGAAGTCGCCGCGTTGCAACTGGGTATCGACGAGGGCATGACCTTGATCGACACCGCCGAAATGTACGGTGAAGGCGGCGCCGAGGAAGTGGTCGGCGAGGCCATTCGCGGCAAGCGCGATCAGGTATTCCTGGTCAGTAAAGTCTACCCTCACAATGCCAGCCACAAGGGCGTTCCCCGTGCCTGCGATGCCAGCCTTCAGCGCCTGGGTACCGACTACATTGACCTGTACCTGTTGCATTGGCGCGGTCAGTACCCGCTTGAAGAAACCGTCGAAGCCTTTGAGCGTCTGCGCGAGGCGGGCAAGATCGGCCGTTGGGGTGTTTCCAACTTTGACGTCGCCGACCTGCAGGAACTTGCCTCCCCAGTCTGTGCCACCAACCAGGTGCTCTACAACATCGAAGAGCGTGGTATCGAGTTCGACCTCCTGCCATGGTGGCAACAGCACCATTTGCCGTTGATGGCGTACTGCCCAATCGCCCAGGGCGGTGAGCTGCTGTCCAGCCCGACGCTCAAGCAGATCGCCCACCGACACGAGGCCACACCCGCACAAATCGCCCTGGCCTGGGTACTGCGCCAGGAGGGCGTGATTGCGATCCCCAAAGCGGTGAGTCCCGAGCATGTGCGGCTCAACGCCAGCGCCGCGAAACTGGTGCTGGACGAGCACGATCTGGATGCCATCGACCGTGTGTTTGGCGCCCCCAAGCGCAAGCACCCGCTGGCGATGGTGTAACAACCCGCCTGGCAGAACCGGCGCCCTCCATGGCGCCGGTTCCTGCATCCTCCAGGGTTAGCCGGCGACCGGGCTACGCCAGTCATCAGAGCCGGAAGTACCCGCCACCTCGTGAGTCCAGATGATCTTGCGATAGGTGAAGTGCACGTCTTCCAGATGCGTGAAGTGCGCGTTTTCAGGTGCCTGACAGTTGGGCATGCGCGACTGGATGTCCACGATGGTCGCCCCTTCGAGTTCGATGGTGAAGTAGTGCTCCTGGGTTCCAGCCGAGGAGGTGCGGAACCACTCCAACCGGCATTTGACTTCTTCGCCGCTGGTTAGCGCACTGAACAGCAGGGGCGATGATTTATCGAAGACCTTGCTGATCATCAACGGTTTATGAACCCGCTGGCCTGTTGGCTGACCCGATTGCGGATCACGGGGAATAATCACCTGATGAGCAAATGCCTGGACCAGTATCTGGTCTTCATGGCCTTCCTGATAAATGTTGCCTACCGAGTCCTGAGTAAAAGTGCCTGCCGTAATCAGACCTTGTTTGACACCGGTGATTGAAAGATACGCGGGTGTTGGCATGACGGGTTTCCTTGCCGGGTAGTTGAGGTAATTCCCTGCGGCGATTGTGCCGGGTGGGCAACCTCCTATAACAAAAAGCGTGCCTGAAAATAATAAGCGCAACAAAAACAATAAGGTGGCGTGATGAGGGCGGAGTTTTAACTAAGTCGTCGGGTGGTTTATTGGGTTTTAAGTGAAATAGGCTGCGCAGAAGTGCGCACTAAGTTGCTCATCGTGTTGTTGTGGGCGGTTATTGGTTGCGTGAATTAATTAAGGGTTTTGGCAAATTTGATCTGCGCAAAATGATGCGCAGCCCAGTCGTTACGCAGGGTGTAGGAAATTCCTTAAGTGCGGATTCGATGCTTGCTGAATATTTTATGCATGGCTAAGGTTTGCGAATCTCGTGAAAGGCTTAGTGGGATTCGGAGCGCGGCTAGTTGTGTGGGTAAGTGTGCTTGTTTCGGCGGATGTTATTTTTTATAGGGTGCATGGCTCAAAATGGTTTATTCAGGCGCTTTGTGTGCTTATTACCTTGAACTTGCTTTATTGCCTTGCTCGCACATTAATTTTGCGGGCAGCGATATGCGTTTTTCGAGTGAATATGAAGCCCTTGAATCCGAGCTTGGCAAGCTGCAATCGATTCATGTCACCGCTCAGCCGGACTGGCTCAAAGTGACGCAAATCAGTGAATGTCTGCTGCGCCAGCACACCAAGGATTTACGTGTGGCCGCCTGGTTGACCTGGGCCTTATATCAGCGTGAATCTTTCCCTGGTCTGTTGGCGGGGCTGGGGGTGTTGCGTCATCTCTGTGAGCATCATTGGGCGGTTGCCTACCCGGAAAAGCTGCGTACCCGTGGTGCAGCCTTTGGCTGGTTGGTGCTGCGTCTTGAACCGTTGTTTACGCAAAGCTTGCCGCTCAACGATCAGCAGCCATTGTTCCGACGCATGCTTGAGCATCTGACACACCTTGATGACCTCTGGTCTGCGCACATGAGTGATGAGGCTCCACTGCTGTTGCCCGTGCGCCGGCAATTGGCGCAGCGGTTGGCGCATGCAGAGCAAGGGGAAGCCCATGCTGTGGCTGCAACCGGCGTGATGGCTCAGGTCAAGCAGGCCGCGACCCGGTTACTGAATTCCGAGCCTTCGGTAGAAAACGAAAAAGAGGCACATAAGTTACTGCGCACACTGCAGGAACAAGCCCGGCCCTTGTGTCACTGGTGGCTGCGCCAGAACGCCACCGACCTGCGCGCCATGCGCCTTAACCGGACACTGACCTGGCTGGCACTCAACGGCTACCCGGACGCTGACAGCGAGCGCCTCACGGTGCTGCGCGGCCCGGCGTCCGACAAGCTCAAGCGCTATCGGGAGCGTTTTGCCCAGGGGCAGTACGGCGAACTGTTGTTGGAACTTGAGACCAGTCTGGCAGGCGCATTGTTCTGGTTTGACGGCCTGCGCATGGTCTGGGAGTGCCTTGAGGCTTTGCAGGCCAACCTGGCAATGACCGAACTGGAAGTGAGCTTTGCGCTGTTACTGCAGCGTCTGCCACATCTGCCTGAGTTCAGGTTTCACGACGGCGTGCCGTTTGCTGATAGCGCCACCCGCGACTGGATCACTTTGCAGGTCGCTCGCCACTTGCAGCCACCTGCGCCGCCCGGCGAGGTCGTTGATGCCAATACCGAACCCTGGGAGGCAGCCTTGCAGGACGTCATGCCGACGTTACGCAAAGACGGTCTCAAGGCGGCGGTGCGCGAACTCAAGCAGGGCATGCACGCCGCTCGCAGCGAGCGTGCTCGTTTTCACTGGCGGCTGGCCCTGGCTCGGTTGTGTGTATTGGCAGGCAAGCAAGCGTTGGCGAAGGTGCAACTCGAAGGCCTGGATCACGAACTGCAACGTGCGGGGCTGGATCGTTGGGAGCCAGATCTGGCCCTCCACGTAGCCCAGCTTTTGTACCGCTGTTGCGAGCTTTTGCCGCAAAGCAAAACCGTACGTGAGCGTAAGGAAGACACCCACCGAAGGCTGTGCCACTTCGATGTTGAAGCGGTACTTGAATAGGCCTTCGATCCACTCGGAAAAGGAGATTTACCGTGGCCAAAGACGGTTCGGTAGCACCCAAGGAACGCATCAATATCACCTTCAAGCCAGCCGTTGGCGGTGCCCAGGAAGAAGTCGAACTGCCGCTGAAATTGCTGGTGTTGGGCGATTTCACCCAGCGCGAGGATCAACGCAAGCTCGAAGACCGCAAGCCCATCGGCATCGACAAGAACACCTTTGACGACGTATTGGCCAAGCAGGCGTTGGAGCTGACGCTGAGTGTGCCCAACCGGCTCCAGGAGTCTGCGGATGTGGACGCATTGGCTATCCAGGTTCGGGTTAATTCGATGAAAGACTTCAGCCCGGCGAATTTGGTCGAGCAGATTCCGGAGCTGCAAAAACTGATGGCACTGCGTGAAGCGCTTATGGCGCTCAAAGGGCCCTTGGGCAACACGCCGAGTTTTCGCAAGGCCATAGAGCGGGCTTTGGCGGATGACGGGTCCCGAGCCCGGGTATTGACTGAATTGGGATTGAGCGATCCCACCGCCTGACATTTTCAGTAAAAGGACACTGACGCCATGACGATCCAACAGCATCCGCTATCCACACAAGTCACCGAAGAACACAGCATCCTAGACACCATCATTGCCCAGACACTACTGAGTGCGGATGACGAGGCTTATGGCATTGCCAAGCGCGGTGTCTCGGCGTTTATCGAAGAGCTGGTCAAGCCGCACAACAGCGGCGAGCCGGTCAAGAAACGCCTGGTTGATCGAATGATTGCAGAGATTGACGTGAAGCTCAGCCAGCAAATGGACGAGATTCTTCACCATCCGGATTTTCAGGCGCTGGAGGCCTCCTGGAGAGGTTTGCAATTGCTCGTCGACCGGACCAATTTTCGCGAGAACATCAAGATCGAACTACTGAATGTCTCACGGCAGGACCTGCTGGATGACTTCGAAGATTCGCCGGAAATCACTCAGTCCGGGCTCTACAAACATATCTACAGTGCCGAGTATGGTCAGTTTGGCGGGCAGCCGGTGGGCGCCATTATCGCCAACTATTCGCTTTCGCCAAGCGCACCGGACGTGAAGCTGATGCAGTACGCCGCCAGCGTTGCCTGCATGGCCCATGCGCCATTTATCGCTGCCGCAGGCGCGAACTTTTTCGGACTCGAAAGCTTTACCGGTCTGCCTGACATGAAGGACCTCAAGGATCATTTCGAAGGGCCTCAATTCGCCAAGTGGCAAAGCTTTCGTCAGAGCGAGGATGCGCGTTATATCGGACTGACTGTGCCGCGGTTCCTGTTGCGAACCCCATACGATCCCCTTGAATGCCCGGTCAAGACATTTGCCTACCAGGAAAACGTGGTCAACAGTCATGAGCACTATTTGTGGGGCAATACTGCCTTTGCGTTTGCCACTCGACTGACTGACAGCTTCGCCCGGTTTCGCTGGTGCCCGAACATCATCGGTCCGCAAAGCGGTGGCGCGGTGGAAGATCTGCCCCTGCATCACTTCCAGAGCATGGGGGAAATCGAAACCAAGATCCCGACCGAAGTACTGGTCTCTGACCGTCGTGAGTACGAGCTTTCGCAAGAGGGCTTCATTGCACTGACCATGCGCAAGGGCAGTGATAACGCGGCATTCTTTTCGGCCAGTTCGGTACAGAAGCCCAAAACGTTCGGGGGCAGTACCGAAGGTAAGGACGCTGAGTTGAACTACCGCCTGGGTACCCAGTTGCCTTACATGATGGTGGTTAATCGCCTGGCCCATTACCTCAAGGTATTGCAGCGTGAGCAACTGGGGTCTTGGAAGGAGCGGACCGACCTCGAACTGGAGCTCAACAAATGGATCCGCCAATACGTCGCAGATCAAGAGAACCCCAGCGCCGAGGTTCGCGGGCGGCGTCCATTGCGGGCTGCCCGTATCGTGGTCAGTGATGTCGAGGGTGAACCCGGCTGGTACCGCGTCAACCTCAGTGTGCGACCGCACTTCAAGTACATGGGGGCGGACTTTACGCTGTCCCTCGTTGGCAAACTCGACAAAGAATGAGGAAGGGTCAGGGGATACCCGATTATCGCAGCCTTTTTGAGCGTCTCGACGGTCTGGTGCCTGCCAGGACCGACAGCGTGGCGTGTATTGCCGCGCATCTGGAGAGAATGCTCAGTACGCGTGCCGGCAGTGTCCAGGCGCTACCAGATTATGGGCTGCCCGACCTCAATGACATGCGCTTGAGCCTGCATGAATCACTCAGCCAATCGCGCTTGGCGATTGAACGCTTTATCCAGGCGTACGAGCCTCGGTTGGGGAATGTACGTGTCAGGAGGAGGGAGGGTGCCTACAACCCTTTGGTACTGGCGTTTGTGATTGAGGCAACCGTCGTCATCGATGGTGTCATCCAACCTGTGGTGTTTAACGCACACCTGGTGGGTGGTGGACGGGTCGAGGTGTTACCTGATGTCCTTTGAGCTCTTTTACCAGAGTGAACTCAGTGCATTGCGCACGCTTGGGCGGCGTTTTTCTGAACGCAATCCCGCCCTGGCACCCTTTCTTGCCGATTCAGGCCAGGACCCGGACGTCGAGCGTCTATTGGAAGGCTTTGCCTTTCTCACCGGGCGCCTGCGCCAGAAGCTTGCTGACGAGCTTCCTGAGTTGACCCATTCATTGATGCACTTGCTGTGGCCCAATTACATGCGGCCATTGCCGGCCTTCAGCATTTTGCAGTTTGACCCATTGAAGCACGCGTGCACCACGCTGAGTGTTGATCGGGATACACCGGTCGAAAGCGTGTTGGTCAACGGTGAGCGCTGCCGCTTCCGAACGTGCTACGCCACTCAAGTCATGCCGTTGCAACTGAGTGGCCTGGAATACCTGTCACAGGGAACACGGGCGTCGCTCAACCTGCGCCTGGAGATGTGCGTCGAGGGCAATTTCAGTGAGTGGGCATTCACTCAATTGCGCTTGCACCTGGCGGGTGATCGACAAGTGAGTCAAGGGTTGTACCTGAGCCTGTTACGTCATCTTGAAAGCATCGAGGTGGTGCTCTTTGACCATGATGGGCTTGCGATCAATGGTCGCGACGGGCAGGTTTTATCGCTGCGACTTTCCGCCAGCCAAGTAAAACCTGTGGGGTTTGACGAAGATCAGGCGCTGATTCCCTATCCGGCGAACACCTTCAGCGGCTACCGCCACCTGCAAGAGTATTTTGCATTTGCGGACAAGTATCTGTTTGTCGATGTACTGGGTTTGGATGCACTGCAGAGGTTACCAAACGAACTCCTCAAGCAGGCCAGGTGCGTAGAGCTGCGCTTCAAATTGCACACTCAGGAACATGAGCCACATCGCCCCACGCTGGATAACGTAAAGCTGTATTGCACGCCGATTACCAACCTGTTCAAGCAGGATGCGGTGCCGATTCGCCTGGATGGCAAGCAGGATGATTACCTGCTGCTCCCGGGTGGCATTGCACGGGGCAACGCTGCGGTATTTTCCGTTGACCATGTTACCGGATGGCGTCCCGGTGGGCTGGGCTACCAGACGTACGTGCCATTCGAATCCTTCGAACATGACAGCGACAGTGGCGTTTCGATGCAAGCCCCTAGCTACAGCATTCGTCAACGTTCCTCGGTGCAGGGCGCCGAGCTTGATACCTGGTTGAGTCTCGGTATTGGCCCCATAGATCAACAGGAGACACTCTCAGTTGAGTTGACGTGCACCAACCATGGCTTACCGCGGCTGTTGCAGGTTGGTGAGATCAACCAACCGTGTGAACAAACGCCGGAATTTCTTACGTTTCGCAATATCTGCGCGCCGACGGCGAGCTTCCCTCCGCCGCTGGACCAGGACTTCCTTTGGAAGCTGATCAGCAACATGTCGCTCAATTACCTGTCATTGACCGATACACGGGCCTTGAAGGTCATTCTCCAAACCTACGACTTGCCGCGCTATCACGATCGACAGGCGCACAACATCAGTCAACGAAGGCTGGATGCACTGAGATCTGTCAGCCACGAGGCCGTCGACCGAATGCATCGTGGGTTGCCAATACGTGGCCTGCGAGTCGACCTGAACATTGACCCCAGTGGGTTTGTCAGCCGGGGCGACATGTTTGTCTTCGCCTCGGCACTCAATGAGTTTTTTGCTCTTTACGCCAGCCTTAATTCGTACCACGAACTGCGGGTTACCAGCACACAAGGAGACGTGTATCTATGGCCACCCCGGATGGGTCAGCAGGCCCTGCTATGACTGCACTATCGCAATCGATTCGTGAGTATTCGCTCTTCCAGGCGGTGCTGCAGGTGATCGAGCGTCTACGCGACGCTTATCCATTGCTGGAGGATGACGAGCTCTATGAGAAGGTCGAGTTCCAGGCCAACTCCAGCTTGGGGTTCCCCGGGCACGATATTGATCGGGTGGAGTTTTTTGTCGAACGCGACCAGTTACGGGCACGTCTTCGCCTGAATGTGCTCGGACTTTTTGGTGCCGGCTCGCCATTGCCTGCGTTTTATCAAGAGCAGGCGAGTGGGAATGTCAGCCGTGACTTTCTTGATGTATTTCACCACCGCCTGCACAGGCTGATGCTGCCGATTTGGCGCAAATATCGCTACCGGGCGTGTTTTCGCACCGGGGCCAGCGACGCGTTTTCCGAGCAGATGTTCGCACTGGTCGGGTTGGGCAGCCGCCAGATTCGCGACGCTGCGCAGTTGGACTGCAAGCGGCTGTTGCCCTGTCTGGGATTGTTGAGCCTGCGGGCACATTCGGCGGCCCTGATTGAGGCGGTATTGCGTCACTACTTCAAACACCGCGGTGTGTTCATCGAACAATGGGTCGCTCGCACCGTGACCATTGCCCAACAGCAACGCAACCGGCTTGGCGCAGCGAACAACCTGCTCGGCGAGGACCTGATGCTCGGGCTTCAGGTCGCAGACCGCAGTGGCAAGTTCAGAGTGCATATCAAGGGCTTGAGCTGGCAGCGCTTTCACGAGTTCCTGCCCGCTGGCGACGACTACAGGCCGTTGTGTTCACTGGTTCGGTTGATGGTGCGAACCCCCTTGGACTATGACCTGCGCCTGGTGTTGGCCGACGGCGAAGTGAGGCCATTGCATATCGGGGAACGCAACGTCTGTCGTCTCGGTTGGACCAGTTGGCTGGGGTACGAGCGTGCTGACGGCGTGGTCACCCTGGCCAGCAACTCTCATTAGGGACTGATGATTATGATGAATGTAGACCTGCAACAATTGATCCGCACATTGACGGCGGCGACTCGCCTCGACCTGGAGCGTTCAGCCGAGCGATGTGTGGCGCGCGGCGGCAAGGAGGTGCTGGTCGAGGACCTTCTGCAGACGCTGCTGCAGCACCCCAATGGTCCTTTGGTGAGGGCGCTGGCGGACGCGGAGATTGCCCCCGCCGAGCTGCAGGCCCTGTTGCTGCTCAACGGGGAGCAAGGCGCATCGCGCAGTCCGGTGTTTGCCGCGACACTCGTGCAGTGGTTACAACAGGCGTTAATGGTTGCCCACCTTGAATTGGGGCAAGTCGAGGTTGACCAGGGGGCATTATTGCTGGCGCTCCTGCTCCATCCGTTGCAGCACGCGGGCAGTGCTTATCAGCAATTATTGAGTCGCTTGGACACGCAACGTGTGCGCGACTGTGTGTTGAACCAGCGATTGGAAGCCGTTCCTTCGCCACAGGGTGAGTCGCTGTTGGAGCGCTTTACCCACGATTTGACGCGTCAGGCTCGCGAAGGACGCATCGACCCGGTTCTGTGTCGAGACGCGGAAATCCGCCAGTTGATCGACATCCTCGTGCGTCGGCGCAAGAACAACCCCATTCTTGTCGGAGACGCCGGAGTGGGTAAAACAGCCACCGTCGAAGGGCTGGCTCTGCAGGTGGTTGCCTCACAGGTGCCGGAGCCACTCAAGGGCGTACGAATACTGACGTTGGACATGGGCTTGCTGCAAGCCGGCGCGAGCATCAAGGGTGAGTTCGAACGGCGGCTAAAAGGCGTTATCGACGAGGTCAACGCCTCATCGCAGGCCGTTATCCTGTTTATCGACGAGGCACATACCTTGGTGGGCGCTGGCGCTCAGGTGGGCGGAGGCGACGCTGCCAATTTGCTCAAGCCAGCCCTGGCGCGCGGACAGTTGCGCACGATCGCGGCCACGACCTGGTCCGAATACAAACAATACATTGAAAAGGACCCCGCATTGGCGCGGCGTTTCCAGCCGGTACGGGTGGCCGAGCCGAGCGTGGCGGCGGCGATCTCCATTTTACGTGGGCTTGTCCCAGTGTATGAAGCCAGCCATGGCGTTTACGTACGTGACGATGCAGTCGTGGCGGCAGCGCAGATGAGCGCTCGATACCTGGCAGGACGCCAGTTGCCGGACAAGGCCGTGGACGTATTGGACACGGCCTGCGCTCAGGTGCGTATAAGCCTGACAGCGCCGCCGGAACCGTTGCAGCGTTTGTGTGCCGAGTTGGCAGAGGGCATGCGGCAACGCGTGGCGCTCGAGCGGGATAGCGACGCAGGTTTGCCTGTTGACGAGCAGGCCTTGCAGGCGCTGATCCAACGTCTGGAAGCCATTGAGCTTGAACGGGAGCGAGCCGAACACCGCTGGACTCAACAACGAGCCCTGGCCGAGCGGACACTCTCTTCGCGTCAGCCAAAGGTTGATGCGTGCAGTGCAGGGGAGGGGCTTGCGCACGTTGAGTTGCCAACGGCCGAACGACGCCAGGCGCTGAGTGAGCGGCGGCGGCTGAACCATGAGGTATGCCCACGGGTGGTGGCGCAGGTGATCAGTGGCTGGACCGGTATTCCCGTTGAACAGCTGGCCCTTGAGCACAGTGAAAGGGTCCTGGGTTTCGCCGATGCCTTGGGCAGGCGAATTCTGGGGCAAGCACCTGCAGTGCAGGCTCTTGACCGCAATCTGCGTGCTGTGGCTGCGGGCCTCAACGTCCCCGGGGCACCCGTGGGCGTGTTTTTGCTGGTCGGTCCAAGTGGTGTCGGAAAAACCGAAACGGCCCTGGCACTCGCGGAGTTGCTGTATGGCGGCGAGCAATTCATCACCACACTCAATATGTCGGAATACCAGGAGAAACACGCCTTGTCCCGCTTGATCGGAGCGCCGCCCGGTTACATCGGTTACGGCGAGGGCGGGGTGCTGACTGAGGCGGTGCGCCAACGCCCTTATTCAGTGGTGCTGCTCGACGAAATCGAGAAGGCGGATCCGGAAGTGCTGAACCTGTTTTACCAGGTCTTTGACAAGGGCTTGGCCAATGACGGTGAAGGCCGTGAAATCGACTTCCGTAATACGCTGATCCTGATGACGTCCAACTTGGGAAGCGATTGCATCACGGCTCTGTGCCCCGATGGCTTTCGTCCTGATTCAGCGGTCCTGGAAGAAGCGATTCGCCCAGTGTTGCGCGCCCACTTCAAGCCAGCCTTGCTCGCCCGTATATGCGTTGTGCCGTATTACCCCCTTGCGGGCGAACGGCTACGCGACGTGGTAAGCCTCAAGCTGGAGCGTTTCGCTCAACGGCTGCACCGGCGCAAGCTGGTGTTCAGCCATACCCCCGAGCTGGTTACACACATGGTCGAGCGCTGCCTTCACCATGACAGTGGTGCGCGGTACATCGACCACTGGATCGAGTCCCATCTGCTACCGCCCATTGTGGATCGTCTACTCAGTGCGATGGCCATTGGCGAGTGTGTGTCAATGACCCATGTAGCGCTGGATGGCAACGGCGTACCGGTCTGTGAGTTCAGCCAATGATGGAGAGTCTGTTTAACCAGTTGCCTGATCCTCTGGTCTACGCCGACCGCTTGCTGAGCTGGTTCACCCGTCTGGGGACCGAGAGTGATGACTCGACGCTGGCAGACCTTTGTGTCACGGCGGTTGCGCAACTGAGCCAGTGCGAACTTTGCCAACTGTACTGGCAAGATGAAACGACCGGCCAGCTTGGGTTGATAGCTCAGCATTTTGCCGGGGCGTCATCACTGGATTCCCTGGCAGCAAGCGTGGACTTTCAGAATGAACAGCTCTTGCATTATGTCCTGAACCAGCATCGTTCCCTGACCATTGATGAACTGCGCAACAGCGCCTATGACCGCTGTTTCCTGCCTGAGGCGGCCCTGCCTTGGCACTCGCTGTCATGCGTGCCCCTGTTCAATCGGCGCAAGGCAGTGTGTGGTGTGCTGCTGTATGCCAGCCAGTATCCGGCGCAATTGCAGGGCTACGCCGCATCGTTGGGCCAACTGGGTAGCTTTACCTTCAGCCAGTTAGCCCTGTGGCGGCATAAACAATCAGGGCAAGTCACTGCTGCTCTCCAGCGCAGCACACCTGCTACCGACGCCTACGGCTTGATCGGCAACTGCACGGCGATGGATGAGACTTGCCGCTTGATCGACAAGGTCTTGCATACACCGTTTACCGTTCTGTTGAGTGGTGAAACGGGGACCGGCAAGGAGGTTGTAGCGCGCGCCATTCACGCAGCAGGCCCGCGCAGTGCGCGGGCGTTTGTGGTGCAAAACTGCGCGGCGTTTCCCGAGGGCTTGCTGGAGAGTGAACTGTTCGGCTACCGCAAAGGCGCGTTTACCGGTGCGGAGCGTAACTATGCGGGGCTGTTTGACGCGGCCCACGGCGGCACACTGCTACTGGATGAAATTGGCGATATGCCACTGTCCTTGCAGGCCAAGCTACTGAGGGTTTTGCAGGAGGGCGAGGTGCGCCCGCTGGGTGCCAATACCGCCCACAAAGTCGATGTCCGAATCATCGCCGCGACGCACCGCGACCTGAAGGCAATGGTCAGCCAGGGCACTTTTCGCGAAGACCTGTATTACCGGTTGGCGCAGTTCCCAATCCCGTTGCCGGCCTTGCGGGAGCGGGACGGGGATGTGCTGCTGCTCGCACGCTACTTCGCTGAAAGTGTGTGTGCAGCGCTCGCAAAGCCGCTGGTCAGTTGGTCCAGCGCTGCGCTTGATCAGCTCTCCAGTCATGCGTTCCCGGGCAATGTCCGTGAACTCAAATGCCTGGTGGAACGCGCAGTGTTGCTCTGCGATGACGGTGTGATTTTGCCTGCCCATCTGTTGCTGCCGTCGGCGCCTGCTCACGCAGTCGTCGAAGCAACGCTGCGCCAGCGCCTGGAGCGGGTAGAGCGAGTATTTCTGATCGATTGCCTGCACAAGAACCGTGGTAATCGAACGCGGACCGCACGTGAACTTGGGGTCGCACGTCGCACGCTGCTCTACCGGCTTGCGAGTTTGAACATCCCTGTCAGCGCGTCCCGTGGGGAATGCTGAATGGCGTACCTGTGGCCGCTGCGATTCGCCGCCGGCCTTATCTTCTGGGGGAAATTTGATGCCTGACCGTCCATGGCAAGTCGTGGTGCTTGTGCTGTGTTTGTTGACCGGCTGTAACGCCAACTACGTGTTTGATGATGCTGACTATCGTCCTTTGGGTGACCCCCAAGCGACCCGTCGCGGCCAATGAAAAGGGAGCGTGCCATGCAATTAGTGCTTGAAGTGTGTGACGCCGGGAGTGTTGAGCCGCCAACACGCAAGGTGTTTGACGGTATTGGCGGCGTCGTCGGCCGTGGGGCAGGCTGCGACTGGATTATCCCAGATCCGAGCCGATTGCTTTCCAGCCACCACGGCCTGGTTGGTTATCGTGACGGTCGGTATTTCCTGACGGATATCAGCAGCAACGGTATCTGCCAGTTGAGCAGCGGCGAGGCCCTGCAAAAGGGCCAGGCGCGATTGATCGTTGATGGGGATGTCTTCCAATTGGGGCCATTCGCTGTCAGGGCGCGACTGAATGAGCGAACGGCATCGTATCGTCAAGGGCTGTTCGCCGAGAGCAGGGTGATACCCGACGATGCCTATCTGGGCTTGGACCCTGTTCACGAGCTGGACCGCGAGCAGATGCATGCAGTGTGTTCGAGTGAACTGGATGCATTGAAAGACACCGCAGGCGCTCCCGAGGCAGGCATGTATCGCGGTTCAGTGGAACAGGATCATCTGGTTATACCGACACCGGCGGACACTTTCGACGACGTGATAGCGCCCATCCTGCCTGCCGTGCGTTCGGCCCCGGTCGATGAAGCGTTCTGGACGCAGTTTGCCGAAGCGTTGGGTGTCACGTTGGATGTCTCTGGTCGTGAGGCGTTGGCGATCAAGGTGGCGAGTTTGCTGAGGCACGCTATCAGTGGGCTGCAACAGAACCTGCACACTCACGATGAGCTGAGCAATGAGTGGAACCTGGGTATTGGCGCTTCAATCAAGATCCCGAACGGTTTTAAACACAGTGCGGGCATCAGCGCAGCCTTGGCATCGTTGCTGGAGATGAACGAGCCGGAGCAATGCAGCGCCGAGGCGGTCATTGCTCAGCTCCATCGGCAATTGCAAGTGCATCAGGTTGCTTTGCTGGTTGCGTGTCGCACGGCGATGCGTACTCAACAGGCGGCGTTTGCGCCTGGCGACCTGCTGCTCAGTTTTGAGCGCCATGACAAAGCGCCGAGGTTCTTCAGCGACAGGGCGCGTTGGCGGGCCTACCAGCGTCATTACCAACGGCTGATCGACGAAGAAACGCTGAGCGCACGGCCTTTGCACGGCGACTTTGCCAAGGCGTATGAGGAGCAGGTACGCCTGGCCTCGGCGTTATTCGCCGGATACCCAGGATGATAGTCATGCCCCGTGTCGCCTTACCCCTGTTGATTGTATCGAGCCTGCTGGTTGGTTGTAGCAGCGTGTCACCCTTTTCCACGTTAACCAAGCTGGACCTGACGTTGACAGCCACCGAACAGGTTAACCCTGACCTGCATGGGCGTCCTTCGCCAGTGGTGGTGCACCTGCTGGAGCTGAAGCATCCGGTCGCATTCGAACACGCAGATTTTTTTAGTCTTTATGGGCGTGCCGAGCAGGCGCTGCCCAAAGACTGGGTGAACAGCGAGGAACTGGAGTTGCGTCCCGGCGAGCAGGTGGATCTCAAGCTCAGGAGCGAACCACAAAGTCGTTACGTGGGGGTGGTGGCGGCTTACCGTGACTTGCCCCACGTGCAATGGCGATGGGTGGTGCCGCTGGCCCCGCAGCACGTTACGCGAGCCCATCTGGTGCTCGACCAGTCGGGTGTTCGCGTTGCCGAACCGATCGTTGGCGTGGTGGAGAATTGACATGCCGGTTCATAAAGTCATCTGGCAGGAAGGCATGTTGCTGCGCCCCCAGCACCTGCAGCACAACGACCGTTACTACAACCAGCAGCTCAACCGAACCCGCTTGCTTGGCAGTGACGCCTGGGGTTTCCTGGCACTGGACGTCGACTTGCAGTACCTCAACCTGGGCAAGCTGGTCGTCAACCAGGCCAGCGGCGTTTTACCGGATGGCAGTCTTTTCGAACTGACTGCCGCCATGGCGCCGTTGGTGCTGGAAGTCCCGGCCAACTCGGGAAAGCAATCGGTTTACCTCGCATTGCCGATGGCGACCAACAACCAGGTTGAAACCCGAACGCAGGGTGAACCCGATGTGTTGGCACGCTACATTGCCTGCGAGATCGATGTCGGTGACTCGAATGCCGGGCTGGACGCTCTTTGCCGGATCAGTTGTGCACGTCCTGATTTACGATTGTTGCTGGGTGACAACCCTGGTGATGAAGCCTACGTGAAGCTGAAGATTGCCCAGGTATTGGACGCCTCTTGCGAAGAGGGGGTCAGAATGGATACGGATTTTGTGCCGACGTTCATTTATGTACAGGGCTCTTGCTTTGTGTCGTCGTGCCTCAAGGAAGTGATCAGCCTGTTGGCCAGCCGTGGCGATGCCATTGCCGAGCGTATTTGCGGTAACAGCGTGACCGCAGGTGCGCAGGTCGCAGATTTTCTGATGCTGCAACTGATCAACCGGACCGAGCCGGTGTTGCGTCACTACCTGACCCAAGCGCAAGTGCCGACACAAATGCTGTATCGCGAGATGGTGTCGATATTGGGCGAGCTATCGACTTTCGCCAGTGACAGCAAGCGCGCCAATCTTGACGTGCGTTACCTGCATGGCGACCAAGGCGCAAGCTTTCGAGGGCTGATGGCGGGGCTGCGCACCGTGCTGTCGATGGTATTTGAGCAGCATGCTGTGGAATTGGTGCTGCAACAACGCCAGTACGGGGTGATGGTCTGCCCGGTGGCGGATCTCAAGCTGCTGGGCACCGCGACATTCATCCTGGCGGTCGCTGCTCAGTGCGATTCTGAAGAGCTTCGCCACCGGTTGCCGGCCCATCTCAAGATTGGGCCTGTGGAGCGCATTCGCGAACTGGTCAATCTGCACCTTGCCGGTATCAAGGTAAAGCCGATGCCGGTGGCGCCACGCCAAATTCCGTTTCACGCCGGTAAAACCTATTTCATGCTTGAACTCAGTGCCCGTGATGTTGTGCAGCTGGAGCAATCGGGTGGTTTTGCGTTCCATGTCGGCGGCGAATTTACCGAGCTGGAGCTGACCTTCTGGGCAATCAGGAATTGAACATCATGAATATGGAAAGTGAATACCCGCAGGATGAAAAAACCGTCTTGCTTGATCGTGACGGCCACGGTCCTGCTCAGGGGCCGATAACCGACTTCCTCTCACCCCCGCGTTTTGAGCAACTGGAGGACCGAATGATCTATGCCGCCGCTGTACAAGGCGCGCAACCTTTCAATGTGGGCCTTAACCCTCTGGTAGCCGCTGCCTGGGATGCGCTGTCTGAGCTGCTCCAAATGAAGCGCAGCGCTGGTCGGGAAAACCTGCAGACACTCAATGATCGCCTGTCCGCAGGCATCACCCGCTTCGAAGCCCGCGCCCTGCACGAGGGCATGGAGAGCGGTCAGGTGGTGTCCGCACGCTATGTCCTGTGCAGCGTCATTGATGAAGCGGTAGTCACTACGGCATGGGGAAGTCGCAGCGACTGGTCGAAGATAAGTTTGTTGAGCCGCTTTCATAACGAAACCTTTGGCGGCGAAAAGGTTTTCCAACTGCTGGAGCGCCTCTCCCGTGATCCGGTCAAGCACCTGGCGATGTTGGAGCTCATGTATCTGTGCCTGTCGATGGGTTTCGAAGGCAAATACAGAGTTATGGCGCGGGGAGAGGTCCAGCTTGAAGAGGTACGAGATGCCTTGTATCGACAGATAAGGCATGTCCGGGGCGACTCTCCCTCTCTGTCGATGTTCGCCCCCCGGTCGGTGCAGGCACGGCGTAAGCGTCCGCGCATGATCCCCGCCCGCTGGTTTGTGGCTTTCGGTGTGGTCGCTTTGCTGGCGATGTATTCGGGCGCTGCCTGGGTGCTCGGGCAAGAGCGAGCAAGTGTGTTGCAACTTTTTAAATCTTCGGCGCCGGAACTGACTCTGACGCCCTTGTAACGCTGGGAATATTGAATGAACGCATTCTTCAAGGGCGCGGGCGCCGTGCTGCGCAGAGTTTGGGTATGGAGTTTGTTGCTGGTGCTGTCCGGCGCAACCGTGGTGTGGTTTTTTGGGCCGCTGCTGGCCGTGGATGACCACCGGTTCTGGCAAAGCTCTACCGCCCGACTTTTGAGTATCAGTGGGTTGTTTTTGCTGTGGGGCCTGGCGATGGTCATCGCGGGTGCTCGTCAGGCTGCCCGGGCCGGAACACTCGACAACCAGACACGCACGCAACATCTGGGGCTGATAGAGAATGAACGGAAACACGTGCGCGGCCGATTCAAGGAAACGCTGCAAACCTTGAAAACCTCTCAGCGTTACCTTGGGCGTAGCGCACGCTCGCGTAACGAGCTGCCTTGGTACTTGCTGATCGGGCAGCAGGGCAGTGGCAAGACCTGCTTGTTGGCCGCGAACGGAGTGCAGCTACCGCCGGATCAATCCGGGTCGAGGTCGCTAGGCAGGGCTGCTTACTGTGACGGGTACCTGGCTGATCAAGGCGTACTGATCGAGTGCGCCGGGCGTTATCTGGACCAACCCGACAGCTCTGTCGACGCCGCAGGTTGGACGACATTGCTGAACCTGCTCAAGTCCAGGCGCCGAGTGCGGCCACTTAATGGCGTGGTGGTGGCGTTATCGGTGGACACCTTGCTGGGCAGCAATGAGCATGATCTGGAACGCCACGCACGGCATGTACATAGCCGCTTACAAGATATTCAGCAGACGCTGCATGTCGATATCCCGATCTATTTGGTGCTGACCCACGCTGACCGAATACCGGGGTTTAGCGAGTTTTTTGATACGCCGCACGGCAGTGTTGCGGACGGCGTGCTGGGTGAGCTCGTCGCCGTCAGCGGCACCGGTGTCCAAATGGCGCAGGTGCGTCAGGCATTCGAGGCGTTGCTGCAGCGGCTGAGTGGTGAGCTTATTGTGCGCTTGCACCAGGAGCGCAATGTCGAACGCCGTGGCCGAATGCTTGATTTTCCGCAGCAGGTTTCGCGCATTGGCGAACGGTTATGCCTGTTTGTCGAGGTGGCATTTTCCGCCCATCGCAATCAGCGGATCAACGGTTTGCGGGGGTTCTATCTGACCAGTGCGGGTGAGCGGCGCGAACGCTTTGTAAAAGGCCTGTTCAACCAGGTGATTTTCGCCGAAGCCGAACTCGCGGGGCTCGATACCCAGGAATATCGCCGAATTCGTTGGCGGCAGGCGGGGTTGGCGATCGCAACATCACTGGTCATCGGCGTAGCGGGCGCGCTCTGGATGCACAGCTATTCGCTCAACCATCAACGTTTGGAAGAGTTGGCGCAGCTCGCTAAGACCGATACGCCGGTCGAGGCAGGTGTGGACCAGACCCTGGTCTTATTGCCTGTTTTGGATAAGCGCCTGGCGGCGACTCGGGTTTTTCCGCCTGTGGCAGAAGCGCGCGTGTTGGCGCGAGCCGGGTTATTCCAGGGCGAAGTGACTCGCCCACTGTTGGTCAGTGCTTATAACGACGCTCTGCAGCAGTTAATGGCCCAAACCGTGTCTGTGCTCGAAGAGCAAGTGCGGTCCAGCCTTGGGGATCGCGAGCGGTTGCTGGACAACTTGCGCGCGTACCTGATGCTTAACCTGCGCGAGCGCCGTGATACGCGTTGGCTGGCGGAGCGTGTAGCGAGCCTGTGGTCCGAGCGCTTTGCCGGTGAGGCCTCGGTGCAGGTCCGCTTGGATGAACACTTCGGCCGGCTGCTTGAGCAACCGTTTGTAGCGACACTCAATGATGAATTGGTGGCCCAGGCTCGCCAGGCGCTGCGTGGCGAGTCGCTGGCAGACGTGGTGTATCGCGTGTTACGCGAGCAAGCGCTGAATCTGGAGCCCTACCGTCTAACGGGCGGTACGGTTTTTACTGCGCCTGACCAACCTATTCCCGGATTCTACAGCAAGCGTTATGTGCAGTATTTCGACAAGCAGGGGCCTCGACTGATCAATGCGATTGTCCAGGATAACTGGGTGCTGGGGCAGGCCACCGACCTCAGCGTGATGGATTTGCGTCGGTTAATGATCGAACTGGAACAGCGCTATTTCAGTGAGTATGCCGACGTCTGGAGCAATGCCTTGGGGCGCATCAGGTTGCTTGATACCGAGAGTCTTAGGCAAAACACCGACCAGTTGGCGAGCCTGACATCGGCGCAGTCGCCGTTGGTGTTGCTGTTACAGCAGGTGCGTGAAAATACCCGCTTGCTGGACGTCGGCGCCCCTTTGGCAGCCGTGGCCCGCGAGGCGGTTGATGCGGCGGTAATCGCTCGGTCGGCTGTTGGTCATGTATTGGCCGGTCAACTGCCGAACCTTGCCGGTGATGACGGCGCGAGACGCGCGTTGCAGCGTCGCTTCGAGCCCCTGCATCAGTTGCTTGATGAACAGCAAAACCCGGGGGCGGAGTTGACCCTGGCATTGCGTCAGCTTGACGCGATACACCTGCAACTGGCGGCGCTGAACCGTGAGGGCTCACCGGAGCGGGCAGCTTTTCAGATGGTGAAGCAACGCATGGAAGGGCAACAGCCTGGGTTGGGACAATTGCGTGATATCGCTGCGCGCTTGCCGCTGCCACTCAAAGGCTGGATCGAAGGCCTTGCCGATGACAGTTGGCGACACTTGTTTGATGATGCTTATCGGCATGTGAACCAACATTATCAGAGTGAAGTGTACGGTCTGTATGCCAAGGCGATTCGCCAGCGTTACCCGTTCAATGCTCACGCGGGCAGTGACGTTGCCCTGAGCGATTTTCAGGCCTTTTTCAACCCACAAGGTGTGCTGGCAAAGTTCCAGGAAAGTTACCTGCGGCCGTTTGTCAGCGTTGAGGGGGGACGCTACCGGTTGCGTGGCCTGGATGGCCGAAGCCTGCCGATGTCACGATCGTTACTGGAGCAACTGTCCAAAGCGCAGATCATCCGCCGGGGCTTTTTCGCTGAAGACCAAGGCGAGATGGCGGTTCGGTTTACGCTGGCACCCTACAGCCTGGACCAGGCGGTCAGTCGGTCGGTCCTGAGTTTTGGCGGGCAGCAGCTGGAATACCGGCATGGGCCGATCGTGCCCGTGGCGTTCCACTGGCCGAGCGAGGTGGACAATGGTCGAAGCAGCCTGGTTTTGGAGCGAGGAGCGGAGCGGCCGTTGGGCATCGAGAAGAACAGCGGGGCCTGGTCGTTGTTCCGGTTCTTTGATTTGATGCAACGCGAGCCTGCCAGTGGGCGGGATGCGCAGATACTCAAGTCGGATCTCGGCGGTTTGCGTGCCAACTATGTCTTGGTCAGCCAGCGTGTACCCAGCGCATTTCAGTTGGACACGTGGCGTACGTTCCGATTGCCGGAGCAGTTATGACTCCACCGACATCGCCTGCAAGCAGTGCCGCGCGCTCCGAACGAGGCAAGGCCAGGCAGCGCAATGAGGATGCGTTCCTGGATTGCCCGCAGCAAGGTTGCTGGGTGGTGGCAGACGGTATGGGCGGGCATCGGGCCGGGCACATGGCCAGCCAATCGGTGGTCGACAGTCTTGCCGCGTTGCCGGCCCAAGACACGTTTGACCAGCGTATCGAAGCGGTTCGGCGATGCCTGCAAAGGCTCAGCCGGCGTTTGGGCGGTGAAGACCGACCGACTGCCAAGGGCAGCGACGACACCATGGGCAGTACCGTGGTGGTATTGCTGCTGGATGGGCGTCGAGCCGCGTGCATTTGGGCGGGGGACAGCCGTTGTTACCTGTGGCGAAGCCAACGGCTGTATCAGCTGTCGCGAGATCATTCCTTGCTGCGCCAATTGATGGATGAACAGCGGTTGAGCCTGGCGCAGGCCCAGGCTCATCCTGACTCTAGAGCACTGACACGCGCAGTCGGGGCCCGGCATCCGCTCAAACTTGAGGTGCTGGAGCTGAGCACACACCCCGGCGACGTCTTTCTGTTGTGCAGCGATGGCGTGTACCAGGGATTGACGCATGTCGAGCTTGGCAGCGCTCTGGATAAAGGCACGCCGCAACAGGTCGTGGACCGGTTGTTCACGGCGGTGTTGCAAGGGCCCGCGCGGGATGACCTGACGGCTGTGGTGGTGCGCTCATGAACACCGGGACGGGCACGCCCACCTTGCTGGCTGGGCGTTATCACCTTGAGCGAGAGTTGGGCGCGGGAGGCATGGGCGTGGTCTACCGTGCGCGCGACCTGTTGCACGAACAATTTGGCGAGCCCTGCGCCCATCTGGCAATCAAAGTGCTTGGCGAGCGTCTCACGCTGGCCCCCGATGCTCATGTGCTGCTTTACAGCGAGTTTGCCCTGACCCGCAGCCTGCGACATGAGCATGTCGTGCGGGTGTTTGCGTTCGAGGTGGATATCAGCAGCCAGATCGCTTTTTTCACCATGGAGTTGATGCAAGGTATGACCCTGGACCGGCTGCTGCTGGAGTGTCCGGGCGGCTTACCCTGGCGAGAGCTGCAGCCCTTGGCTGTGCAGTTGCTGAGTGCCCTGGCTTACGTCCATCGACAGGGCGTGCTGCATGGCGATGTGAAGCCGGTCAATATCATGGTGGGTGAGGAGGGCGTACGTTTGTTCGATTTCGGCCTCGGGCATGCGCCGATACCCGTTGCGGCAGGACTGCCGAGTTTGAGTCGGGGCAGGTTCAACGCGTGGACCCCTGCTTATGCCGCCCCGGAGTTGTTGGCGGGCGGTGCGCTTACCACGAGCACTGACCTGTATGGGGTGGCGAGCGTGCTGTATGAACTGGCCCATGGGAAACGTCTCGGTGAGCGTCGAGACGCCGAACGACCGTGCTGCCCTCGGCAACTGCCGACACAGTGCTGGTCGGCGTTACGCGCGGCGTTGGCAGTGGACCCTGAGCGCCGAACGATCAGCGTCGAGGAGTTGGGCGAAGTCATGGCGCGTGCTCGCCGACGCTGGTTTAGCTAGCCTGGACTCAACCGGGTAAATCATGCAGCCGACAATACTCATCCCAACTCAACCCCGCCATCTGCGCGACCTCCTTGTGCACTTCGAGGCGCTGGGCTTCGAAGGCCTCGTTCGATTCGGCGGTCAGTTTTAGGGTCAGTTCCCAGGCAAACAGGTTCTGACGTTCCGCCTCGGCTTCGAACGCTTCATGCAGGCGTTCGGCACGGTATTGCGCCAGGGTTTCGCCTTTGGCTTGCGCCGCCAAAGGGTTGAGGGTGTCCAGTTCCGCGCAGACCTGCGGGTGTTCGTTCAAGAAACGGTCCAGGGCGCGCTGGTGATTATCACCGGGTTCTGACAAGGGCTTACTCCTGATGAGGTGAGATCACTAGATGGGGTCATGCCGCTGGTTTTGCAATCAGGTCGCGGGCCATCGCCTCAACACGCAGGGTTCGGTCCGGCGGCGGCGGGGCGCCGTCCCTCCATGGGATACGGGCCGGATCGCTGGCGTGGGCGTCGGGAAAACTCGTTTCGTTTGCGTTGATGGCGGCGCAGAAAACCCCAGCAGCGCACCAGTCATAAGGGGCAGTATGCGGCGCATGGGCAGGCACCTGGATGTCGGGTAAGACACACGGAGCAAGGCCTGGGCTCGAGTCCGTTCGAGAGTAACCACCCAAAGCATGGGCTCACTCACCGTAGGCGACAAGCATCAAGGGCCGACATTAATTCTGAATAATTGCGGGTGGCGCGGCAAAAACCTTTCGCTCTCGGTAGCTGGCCGTGTAGCGTTACACGAGGTTTTCGGGGCTGCCACCAGGGGCAGAGCGCGATGTGCGGAGGGGCGGGGCATGGTGCAAACGCTGTTCAAACTTTTCCTGACTCAGCGCCTGGCGGCCCTGGCCAGTACCGAATCATTGCGCGCCATACGTGAGGGGCTCCTGTGGATTCTGCCGTGCCTGCTGGTGTCGGCCGGTTTCCTGATCCTGTCCGAATGCGCCAGGGTGCTGGGGTTCGATCCGCAGGTGGTGGGCTTTCTGTCGGGGTTGCACAACCAGATCAGTTCGGTCATTCCGCTGCTGGTGGCGGCCTCCATTGGTTACATGCTGGCGATCCAGCACCGCCTGCCACAATTACCGGTCGCTTTTTTGTGCCTGGCTCATGTGGTGGTCGCCACGTTTGTCTTGCGCGAATACCCGCGTGCTTCGGCGACCTTCGTATTGTTCATTGCCATCGCCTCGCCGCTGCTCAATGTACCGGCGATTGCCTGGCTGCACCGTTTTCGTTGGACCCGCCTGGTCAATGGGGACCTGGTCGGCCATAACCTGCGCGGGGCCATCAATATGGTGGTGCCGGGCGCGATTACCGCGCTGGTATTGGTGGTGGTGTTGTCGTTGTTGTTACTGATCCCGTATGTGGCGCAACTCCAGGGGCCGCAGGTGCTCGATGCACTGCAATCGCCTTATGGCAGCGGGTTGTTTGTAACCCTGATGAATTCGTTGCTGTGGTTTTTCGGCATTCACGGTGTGTATGCCATGCAGCCATTGTTCGATGTGTTGGACCAGGCGGTGGTGCTCAATGGCGCCGCACTCGCGGCGGGTGAGCCGATCAAGTACCTGCTCAACAATGGCCTGCTGGGTTGTTTCGCGTTTATCGGCGGGTCTGGCGGGGCGTTGTGCCTGTTGCTGGCGATTCTGCTGTTCTCCAAAAGCAAGTCCATGCGTTTGCTGGCAATGGCCAGTTTGCCGCTGTCGTTATTCAACGTCAGCGAGGTGTTGTTGTTCGGCTTGCCGATCATCCTGAACCCGCGTTTGTTTATCCCGTTTCTGCTGGTGCCGGCGCTCAACGCCGTGGTGGCATTGACGGTGGTCAACCTGGGCTGGGTGTCACCGGCGGTGGCCAGCGTGCCGCTGACTTCGCCGGTGTTGCTCAATGCCTACCTCAGCACCCACGGTGACGCGGCGGCCGTGGTGTTGCAGGTGCTGCTGCTGGGTGTGGGCACCCTGGTGTATGCGCCGTATGTACGCGCGATTCATCGCCAGGCCAGCGAAGGCGGTACGGTGTACCTCAAGTCGCTGGACATGACCTTTCGCGGCCTCGAAGAGAAGGGCCGCCTGCTGGAGTTGGACCCTGTGCTGGCGTCCCACAAGACCCTGGCCCGTCAGGCCGTCGAACTGAGCCGCATCGAGCAGATCAGCGACTATGAGTTCTATCTCGAATTCCAGCCCCAGGTCTCCACTCGCACCGGCCTGTGCACCGGTTGTGAGGCGCTGATGCGCGCGCGTGACAACCAGGGCACGGTGCACTCACCCTGGGAGTTCCTGCAATGGCTCGCCCAGGCGCGGTTGATGCCGGATGTGGATGTGTGGGTGGCCTCCCAGGCGGTGCGCCAGTACCAGAAGTGGCAGAAAAACGGGTTTACCTTGCCGATGACCATCAACATTTCCAGCGCCACCCTGACCGATGCCGCCTACGGCGAGCGCTTGGTGGAAATCCTTGCGCAGGCCCATGGTCAGGTGTCGGTGGAAATCACCGAAGACGCGTTGGTCGGTGATACCCAGGTGACCCGCCAAACCATCCAGAAACTGCAAGCGATCGGCGCCAAGGTGTATATCGATGACTTCGGTACCGGGTTTTCGGCGTTGAGTTACCTGCACCAGTTTCCGGTGGACTTCATCAAGATCGACCGCAGTTTTGTGGTCGCCCAGCGCGACCCCAAGGGCGCGCAGGTGCTGACCGGCATGCTGCGTTTCTGTGAGGCGCTGAAGCTGGGCGTGGTAGTGGAAGGGGTGGAGACCGCCGAGCAGTTGGCGTTCTTGAGTACCGGCCCCGAACTGTTCATCCAGGGCTGGTATTTCAGCAAGGCACTGCCCGGCGATCAGCTGCAACGCTTTGTCCGCGAGCGCGCGTCAACTCAGGTTTAAACCGAAGCTGACGCGTATTCGCGTTGGGTCTGCTCGATCTCTTCGATCAACCCATCAATGCTCGCCAGGCGCTTGCGGTTGTCGTGGTCCCAGGGGTGAAAGCCCGGTTTGAAGTAATGCAGCCACGGCCGCAGCATGCGTGGGAAAACGCCCTTGGGCCCGTACAGAAACTTGAGCATGCGCCAGAAGCCCTTCAGGTGCCCACCGGCCTTGCGGTCGGCAACCAGCAGGCGCAGGTGGAAATCAAACACCACCAGCCAGAACAGCGCGGTGGTGGTCAGCATGGTGCCGGTGCGCAGCAGGTAGCGCGCGGGCCCGGGTTTGATCACGGTGTTCCACACATCGAACGCCACGGCTTTGTGTTCCGTTTCTTCCAGGGCGTGCCAGTACCACATTTGTTGGTAGCCCTTGAGTGAGTCGCCAAAGCGCGTTGGGTCGCTGAGCAGGATTTCCGCGAGCATCGCGGTGTAATGTTCCAGGGCGATGGTCACCGCCAGATTGAAAGAGGCAGGCAGGTGTTTTTTTTGCAGGTCGAGGATGAATTTGAGCCGCCGGTCGAGGGTATGGGCCGGCAGACCTGCCGCTTGCAGCAGGTCGTTGTAGGCCACGTGTTCGCGGCTGTGCATGGCTTCCTGGCCGATAAAACCCTGGATCTGTTTTTTCAGTTGCGGGTCGTCGATGCGCTGGCGGTAATGGCGCACGCTGTCCATGAAAAACAGCTCGCCCTGGGGAAACAGCAGCGACAACGCATTGAAGAAGTGCGTGATGAATGGGCCCTGTTCATGCCAGTCCTTGATGCGCCCGGCAGGCAAGGCAAAACGGATATCGCGACGGATGGGTAGCATGGTGCGTGCTCCTGTTCAGAGACGGGGTTCGTCGTTGGGTTCAAACACCGGCGTGCGTGGTTTGGGCGCCATGCGCTTGCTGGCGAACACCACCAGGGCTTGATAAGCCGCAGGCAGGCAGCGGGCGAGCAGGTCGAGGCAGTACGCGTCGCGGCCGATCAGTACGCGGCGTTTGTTCTTGCGCACACCTTGCAGAATGACCCTGGCGGCGTGGTCGGCATCGGTGATGAACAGCTTTTCAAAGTCGGCGCGGGCCTGTTGCTCGCTGTGGATCAGAAAGCCGGTCATGTTCGCGTCGATGCGGCTGCTGCGGCAGATATCGGTGCGAATACCGCCGGGGTGCACGCAGGTGGCGGACACGCCGCAGCGTTGCAGGTCGAGTTCCTGGCGCAGGGATTCGGTAAAGCCGCGCACGGCAAACTTGGTCGCGTTGTAGCCGCTCATGCCCGGTTGGGCAAACAGGCCGAATACGCTGGAGGTGTTGACCACATGCCCGTCGCCGCTGGCTTTCAGGTACGGCAAAAACGCCTTGGTGCCGTGCACCACGCCCCAGAAGTTGATACCGACGATCCATTCCAGGTCGGCGTAGTCCACACCTTCGACGGTGCTCGACAGCGCCACGCCGGCATTGTTGAAGATCAGGTTGACCTGGCCGTGGTCGCTCACGCAGCGCGCGGCCCAGGCTTCGATGGCCTGGCGGTCAGCCACATCCACGACCTGGGTGGTGACCTTCACCGGCGACAGTGTCGAGGTCTTGATCAGCGCCAAGGTTTGCTCCAGCCCTTGGCTGTTTTTGTCCGCCAGGGCCAGGTGGCAACCTTCCCGTGCCAGCGCCAGGGCCAACGCGCGGCCCATGCCGGAAGCCGCGCCGGTGATAGCCGCCACGCGGCCGTTGAATGACTTCATGACAGGCTTCCTTCGGCAGTGGCGTTTGGCGCTGTCATCACGTGGGGGATGGCGTGCGGCGGTGCCAAGGCAACCACATAGTCCTTGAGCGCGAAATGCCGGGTGACTTGCTTGAAACGCCAGGTCGAGCCGGGCCACAACGTGGTGTTCTTGCCGGTGCGTGGGTCGAGGTACCAGCTCTGGCAACCGCCGGTATTCCAGATGGTGCGTTTGAGTTTGTCCTGCAGTTGCAGGTTGTAGGCGCGCTCCACCTCGGGTTTGACGTCGACCGTGGCGATACGCTGGCGCTGCATGTGCTGGAGCGCATCGAGGATGTAGGTGACCTGGGCCTCGATCATCAGAATCATCGAGTTGTGCCCAAGGCCGGTGTTGGGGCCGACGATCAGAAACAGGTTCGGATAACCCGGCACCGTGGTGCCTTTGTACGCATGGGCGCCATCGCGCCACGCGTCCATCAGGTCTATGCCGTCGCGGCCGATGATGCAATCGCGGGGCAGGGGGTCGCTGGCCTGGAAACCGGTGCCGAAAATCAGGCAGTCGGCCGGGTGCTTGATGCCGTCGGCCGTGATAACCCCGTCGGCTTCGATACGCACCACAGGGTCGGTCACCACCGCGACATTGCTGCGCGACAGCGCCGGGTAATAGTCATTGGAGATCAGCACACGCTTGCAGCCGATGGTGTAGTCCGGCGTCAGCGTTTTGCGCAGGGACGGGCGGGCCACTTGTTTATGCAGGTGGCGCACAGCGATTTTCTGCACCATCTTCATCAGTTTTGGGTGCAAGGCAAAGCCTACGACGCGGCCTTCGAGTGCCCAGTAAAACGCGCCGCGTACCAGGCGCTGCGTGAACGGCAAGTGCTTGAAGGCCCAGCGCTCGATGCGCGAAATGTCGCGGTCGGGCTTGGGCATAATCCACGGCGGCGTGCGCTGGAACAGGTCGAGGTGCGCCACCTGCGGCGCGATCTGCGGCACGAACTGGATGGCACTTGCGCCGGTGCCGATCACGGCGACGCGTTTGCCCTTTAATGAATAGTCGTGGTCCCATTGCTGGGAGTGGAAGCGCTTGCCCTTGAAGCTGTCCAGCCCCGGAATATCCGGCAGGGCCGGGCGCGACAAGCCGCCCATGCCCGACACCAGCACCCGCGCGCTGACCTGTCGGCCATTGTTGAAGCTCAGTTGCCAGCGTTGCTGCTGATCATCAAACACCGCGCGTTGCAGGCCCATGCCGAAGCGCAGGTAGGGCGCCAGCGCGAAACGCCGCGCGCACTGCTCAAGGTACGCACGGATCTCCGCCTGCGGGGCGAATTGCCGCGTCCAGTCCGGGTTCGGCGCAAACGAAAACGAATACACATGGGACTGCACGTCGCAGGCGCAACCTGGGTAATGGTTGTCGCGCCATGTGCCACCGAGGGTTTCGGCCTGCTCGGCGATGAAGAAGTCGCTGAGCCCGGCTTCCTTGAGTTTGATCGCCATGCACAGGCCGGCGAAACCTGAACCGATGATGGCGATGTCGATTGAATCACTGTGGGCATTCATAGGCAGGCCTCATAGAGGGAGCGCTGGGAGGGCATCGTGTGTGCTCCTGTGTTTTTGTTTTGTCTTTTAGATAGAACACCATTGCAAAGGAAAAATGAATTATTTATTTTAAAAAAGATTTTAAATAATCTACCTGAAAATATCGCCTACGCTAGGACCTTGTTCCGCATGTGCGACTTATCCGACGGACGAGCGCGGCATGCATGAAGTTTAGGTCCAGGGTGTGGACGATGGCTGAGGCCTTGATCAATAACGGTCAGGTCGCCAGCGGCAGGGAAGCAGAGGACCGAGCTATGGCTGTCGAATGGGTTGTCGCTGCGGGTGTGCTTGTGGCCGCAAGCGTTGTGTTATGGGGGTTCAGTGCCTGGATGACGCAGCGCATTGAAGCGGCCGTTCCGATCAACGGGCGCTTCGTGGAGGTCGATGGCGAGCGCTTTCATTACGTAGAGGAAGGTCAGGGCCCACCGTTGGTGATGATTCACGGGCTGATGGGCAGCAGTCGCAACTTGACCTATGCCTTGTCCAGCCAGCTGCGTGACCGCTTTCGCGTGATCACGATTGATCGTCCGGGGTCGGGCTATTCCAGCCGCCATGCAGGTACGGCGGCGGATCTGCCGGCCCAGGCTCGGCAAATCGCGGCCTTTATCAAGACGCTCGACCTGGATAAACCGCTGGTGTTGGGGCACTCCCTCGGCGGGGCGATAGCCCTGGCGCTGGCGCTTGATCACCCTCAGGCGGTGTCTGGGTTGATCCTGGTGGCGCCGCTGACCCACCCGCAGCGCATGCTGCCGCTGGTGTTTGTGTCGCTGGCGGTGCGCCCGGCGTGGTTGCGGCGCTGGCTCTCGCACACGCTGACGGTGCCTGTCGGCCTGCTCACCCGAGGTTCGGTGGTGAAGGGCGTGTTCGCCCCCGATGCCGCGCCGCCCGACTTTGCCACACGCGGCGGTGGCTTGCTCGGTATGCGTCCTGACAACTTCTACGCCGCTTCCAGTGAGATCAACCTCGTCAATGATGACCTGCCCGACATGGTCAGGCGCTACCCGCAATTGACCCTGCCGATCGGGTTGATGTACGGCGCGCGCGACAACGTGCTGGACTTCCAAAAGCATGGCCAGGGCCTGGCAAGCAAGGTGCCGGGCCTGAAATTGCAGGTGCTGGAGGGCCGTGGCCATATGCTGCCGATCACCGCCACAGAGCGCGTGGCAGCGCTGGTGGATCAGGTCGCCAAGCGGGTCACGCCGGCCGCGAGTGCGACGGTGCTGCGTCCGGCCTTTGCCTTGGCGAGCAAATAAATGTGCAACCCGACTCGCGGTTCGATGGCGTCGAAGCTTGCCCTAGACACCTGGCCAAACGGCTGAAAAAGAGACTGCCCGGTCACGTGAGAATGGTTCCAAGAAACTAGTTGACGACCTAACGATTCCGCGCTATTTATTTAAAAAAATTATTTCAATGTCTAATTTGAAACAGTTTTTGAAATGCCTAAGAGCGAATAAAATAATGAAAAAAACGCCTTTTATCGCATCGCTGAATTCTCGCCGCCATCAGTGCTGCGTGCCCCTGTTGAATGCCGCGAATCTTTGCCTGCCGCGCCGCTGCGTGCGGAGGCTGCCATGAATCAGACCCTCGCAACCGCGCACGTCTGGACCGACGCCAAACGCCACTTGTGGTGGCTGGGCATCCTGCCCCTGGCAACCACGTTGCTGTCCGGCGCCCTGGCAATCACCACCGGCGTGCAGCAACTGTGGTGGGTCGGCGTACTGGTGATCTTCGGCTTGATCCCGTTGATCGACGGCCTGCTGGGTGAAGACGTCAGCAACCCGCCCGAGTCCGCGGTCAGCAACCTCGAATCCCAACGCTACTACCGCTGGATCGTCTACACCGGCGTGCTGTTTGTTATCGCTTCGGTGGTGATCACCGGCTGGTTGGCCGCCGGTGGTATCGAATGGATCATCAACGGCGGCTTGCTGCATGCCACCGCGACCCTTGACCCTGCAGGCGGCTTGGCAAGAACCGCAGCATTCATTACCGCGCGCACTGAGCTGCACGGTGAGGTCAGCGCGTTGACTTATTTGGGCATGGCAATGTCCACGGGGGCCGCCACTGGCATCGCGATCAACACGGCGCATGAGCTGGGGCACAAACCCAAACCGCTGGAAGTGTTCCTGGCCAAGGTCACCCTCGCGCCGACGTTCTACGGGCACTTCTACACTGAGCATAACCGTGGTCATCACGTACGCGTTGCCACACCGGAAGACCCGGCCAGCTCACGCCTGGGTGAAAGTTTCTGGGCGTTCCTGCCGCGTTCGGTGTGGTTCAGCGCCGTGTCGGCGTGGAACCTGGAGCGCGAGCGGCTGCGCAAACTCGGCCTGCCGGCCTGGCACTGGAAGAACGCCGTGCTCAGTGCCTGGATGTACAGCGTGGTGTTGTGGGGGGTGATGATTGTCTGGTTGGGCGCGGCGGTGATTCCGTTCCTGATCATTCAGGGTGTCTACGGGTTCTCGTTGCTGGAAGTGGTCAACTACGTCGAGCACTACGGGCTTAAACGCCAGAAGTTGCCCAACGGTCGTTATGAACGGTGTTCGCCTCGGCACTCGTGGAACAGCAACCGGATTGTCACCAATATCTTTCTGTTCCAACTTCAGCGGCATTCCGACCACCATGCCAACCCCACGCGTAGTTACCAGTCGTTGCGCCACTTTGATGAATCACCGCAATTGCCTTATGGGTACGCGAGCATGATTGTCTGGGCCTACTTGCCGTACTTGTGGCGGCGGCGCATGGACCATCGAGTACTCAATCATTATGCCGGGGATATTACCCTGACCAATCTTCAACCTTCGCAACGGTTGAAGTACCTGGAGAAGTACAGTAACAGTGCCACGCCATTCTAAGCTGACGTAATACAGGCTTTGTGTAACTCGCGATCTGTGTATCGCGCGGGTTTTCATCGCCCAGGTTTTACCGATTGAGTGGTCAGTAAGTTGTTTGCCCCGACAACAATAATTTCAAGGGAAGGACGTACATTATGCAAAGCCCTGCCACGTTCACCGCGCATGTCGTATTGGCCGCCCTGGGCCTGATTGTTTACCAGCAGGCCCAGGCGGCGCGGATCGAGCCCGCCGGCAGCGCCTTTACGGCGCAAGGCCCGATCAGCTTTTCCAAAGGCGCGCTGATCAGTGCCGACTGCACCATCAAGGTCGCCGGCAAAGTTGCCGCCGATGGCGCATCGGTGAATGTCGATAAAGTTGAATTCGAGGGCGGCCTCAAGTGCAGCCGTGTCGAGGCAATCAACTTGCCGTGGGTATTAGTTGCCAAAGATACCAAGCGCGGTTCCATGTCGAAGATCAGTGTGGATGTGCACGCGTTTGGCCTGGGTGGCAAGTGTGGTCCGTCCACGGCCGACGGGACGTGGGATAACGCCACTGGCAAGTTGGAAGCCGCCAATGTACCGATTGGCGAAGACTGCACGATCAAAACGGTGTCGATCAAGATGCCGCCGACTTTCAAAGTCGTCGAATAAACCCATCCGAAGGGTGCAGCGGTAATTGAATTGAAATTTGGCTGGAAAGGGACGTTCTGCAGTTTCACCGTGACTTCTCGTTCATGGCCATTACCCCTGGCGAAATGACTCGCCATAACATGTGAGGAAAAACAATGAAAAGCTTGAAAACTCTCGTGTCGTTGACTGCTCTGGCTGTTTGCATGGGCGCTGCTTCGATGGCCACTGCGGCTTCGATCAGCCCGGAAGGTCCTTTCACCACCACCGCAGGCTCCATCGTCGTGCAGTCACCGTCTTCATTCGGGGGCTCTGTGACATGCGGCATTACCTTCAGCGGTAATGTCAGTGGCGGTGTGGCCACCATCAACAATGCGGCCCTGACCGGTGGCGGCCTGTGCGCGTTGCCAACCCTCAAAAGCATCCCGTCGCCAGGCTGGAAGCTGACCGCATTGTCGGGCGCAGTAGGCCAAGTGGAGAACGTGGGTTACACCATCAGAAAAACCATCGTACTTCCTGGCACCGACTGCGGCGCGTCCACCATCAGCGTGGCCTGGAACCCTGCGACTCACACGTTGACCGCGGCTAACCAGGCGCTGAGCGGCGGCTGCAACATTGTCTCGCTGACCACCACTGCCGCCGGCCTGACCGTTAACCCATAACGGGCGCGCAGTGCAGAACGAAGGGTTGATCACCCGTTGAAAAACCGGTGCCTCGCAAGAGGTGCCGGCTGACGTGGTAAGCCGGCAATGCCGGGAGCGCATAATAATAAGGAGTGCCGCATGATCACTAAGAAACAACAGGCTCACACACTGCTGGGGCTGGCATTACTGGGGGGGCTGATGACGACAGCGCCCGTGCAGGCGGGTGGTTTCTCCACGCCGACGTACGGTGCCCCTGGATGGGGTCGGGCGTTCGGCGGCGGTTCTCTGTTCAAGAACGACCCTAGCTCTGCTTACAACAACCCGGCGGCCATGGCATTTGTCGACCAGGCCGTGGTTCAACAGACCGTCGACTATGCGCGTGTGAAGATTAAATACAGCGGCCAGGCTTACGATTACGCCGGTAACCCAGCATCCAATACCGCCGTGATGCCCGATGGCAGCTTTGACCCGAGTACGGCAGTCGTCAACAACAATGACGGTGGCCAGGGCGGCTTCACTGCCTGGTTGCCGACCGGTTTTCTGGTTATCCCGATGGGTGACCGTTTTGCATTCGGCCTCAGTCAGGTTGTGCCACAAGGGATGCGTACCACCTGGAATGAAAACTCCAAGTTTCGCGACTTCGCCGTGGACACCAAAATCGAAACCGTCGGCCTGACGGGTTCCTTATCGTTCAAGGTGCGTGACGACTTCTCCATCGGTGGTGGCATGATCGTCCAGCGTAGCCAAGGCTTTGTCAGCCAGAACATCGATCTGTTCTCGGCGGCGTCGGTCTCTCCCGGGTTGGGCAATGGGGCGTTTCCGTCGGGCGTCGGCAGCGCACTGATGCGCGTCAAGGTCGATAACGTTTCCGTTGGCTGGTTTACCGGCGTTGTCTGGAAGCCGACTGAGCAGGACTCGTTGGGCCTTAACTACCACGCCAAAATCAAAAACAAGATGACCGGTAAATACAACATCCGGGCGGATGTGTTGAACAACGGCTTGATGACCGACGACACCGTCTTCGGTACCGGCAAGACGCTGGTCGAAACGGCGTACCCTGGCCTGAAGTTGTACCCCAACGGCGCCAATGCCAGCACGCAGCTGGATATTCCGGCGACTGCCGCAATCGACTGGGTGCACCAGTTCAACGACCGTTGGACCTTGGGTGTCAGCGCGATGTGGACGCAATGGTCATCCTTCAAGGACCTGACACTCAAGTCCGAAGGCTCGACGATCGTTGCCATTCCCTACAACTATCGGGATGCCTGGATGTACTCCGTGGGGGGAGATTTCAGAGCTACGGACGAGCTGACCCTGCGCGCCGGTGTGGCGTATGACCAAACCCCGACGCGCAACTCGACCCGCGATCCGCGTATCCCTGACGGCGACCGTTACTTTGCATCGCTGGGTGCCGGTTACGATATCAAGGCCATTCCAGGCTTGTCGCTGGACGCCGCGTATTCGCACCAGTTTGTTCAGAAGGTCAACATCAGAACCCAGAACGTTGATCGTCTTGGCGGCGGTCGTCTCGACGGTACGGCTGAGTCTTCAGGCGACATTGTCAGCCTGTCAGCCACCTACAAGTTCTAAACCCACCACGGCTCGAGCACCCGGCGCATCCTGGTGCTCGCAGCTGAAACTGTCCGGATTGCTGCTCCAGCCGGCTGACGCGTTCAGCCCTTTGTTGTTGCGCAAACGCATTAAATAAAAATTTCAAAACAAAATTTGAATTTGTCTTTTCAAGTTTGTAGTGTGGCCTTACGCCGCAGTTCATTTTGAGCTGCCTGCGCATTGCCCGTGCCCTGAATCAAGTAGAGGTATCCCCATGATTATCTGGTTATTGGTGGGTCTCGCCGCAGCGATTGCCCTGGCGTATCGACAGGCCGCCGCAGCCCTTTGGTTGGGCGCTGGCCTGATCTGGCTGGCGGTTGGTTACCTGTGCAATGCGGTGGCGGGGTTGGGTCTCAGCGTCGCGGCGGTGTTGGTGGTCTTGCCGGCCTTGCTGCTGACGCTCAAACCACTGCGTCGCGCGCTGTTGACCAGCAAGGCCCTGGGCCTGTTTCGTACGATCATGCCGGCGATGTCCGACACCGAGCGCGCCGCCATCGAATCCGGCACCGTGTGGTGGGACGCAGAGCTGTTCAGCGGCAAGCCCAACTGGGATCGCCTGCTCAACGCGGCTCCGGCAAGCCTCAGCGCCGAAGAGCAGGCCTTCCTCGACAATGAAGTCGAGACGCTGTGCGACATGTCCAACGACTGGGAGACCACCCAGGTCTGGCAAGACATGTCTCCCGAAGGTTGGCAGTACACCAAGGACGCCGGGTTCCTCGGCATGATCATTCCCAAGCAGTACGGCGGCAAAGGTTTCTCCCACTATGCGCATTCGCAAGTGGTGATGAAGTTGTCGACCCGCTGCTCGGCGGCGGCGATTTCGGTGATGGTGCCCAACTCCTTGGGCCCGGCAGAATTGCTCCTGCATTACGGCACCGATGCCCAGCGTAATTACTACTTGCCGCGCTTGGCGCGGGGTGAAGACATCCCGTGCTTTGCGCTGACCAGCCCCTATGCAGGCTCCGACGCCGGTGCGATTCCGGACCTGGGCATCGTCTGCAAAGGTATGCACGAGGGTGAGGAAGTGCTCGGCTTCAAGGTGACCTGGGACAAGCGCTACATCACCCTGGGCCCGATCGCCACGGTGCTGGGCCTGGCGTTCCGTGCCGAAGACCCGCAGGGTTTACTCGGCAAGGCGGGGTCGCTGGGCATTACCTGTGCGCTGATCCCGACGTCTCATCCGGGGGTGAACAGTGGCCGCCGTCACTGGCCGCTGAATGCGGTATTCCAGAACGGCCCGACCACCGGCAAGGATGTGTTCATTCCCCTGGAGTGGGTGATCGGCGGCCGCGAGCAAGTCGGTAACGGCTGGCGCATGCTGATGGAATGCCTGGCCGCCGGGCGGGCGATTTCCTTGCCTTCGGCCAACGTCGGCCTGGGCAAAGTGGCGGTTCGCGGCACCACCGCGTATGCCGCGATGCGCAAACAGTTCGGCCTGCCCATCGGCAAGTTCGAAGGCGTGCAGGCGCCATTGGCGCGCATGGCCGGGCATTTGTATGCCTGCGATGCGGTGCGCAAGGTGTCGGTGGCTTCCCTGGATGCCGGCGAAAAGCCCTCGGTGATTTCCGCCATTGCCAAATACCACGTCACTGAGCGTGCGCGAATCATCGTCAACGACGGCATGGACATCGTGGCGGGCAAAGGCATCTGCATGGGGCCCAATAACTTTCTGGCCCGCGCCTACCAGCAAAGCCCGATTGCCATCACGGTAGAAGGCGCGAACATCATGACCCGCTGCCTGATTATCTTTGGCCAGGGGCTGATTCGCTGCCATCCCTATGTGTTCCGCGAGATGGAAGCGGCGCGCAACCCGGATCGGCGCAAGGCGCTGGAAGCCTTCGACAGCGCGATGTTCGGCCATTTGAGTTTTGTGCTGGCCAATACCGTCCGTGCGGCGGTGCATGCGCTGACGGGCGGACGCCTGATGTCCGCACCGGCCAAGACCGATCCGGCGTTGGCATCCTACTACCGCCAGGCCAATCGGCTCTCGGTGGTGCTGGCGTTGATCTCGGATATTTCCATGGGCGTACTGGGCGGAGCCCTCAAGCGCAAGGAAAGCATCACCGGGCGCCTGGGGGATATTCTGTCCCAGCTCTACATTCTTTCCTGCGTGCTTAAGCGGTTTGAAGATGACGGCCGGCCCCAGGCGGACCTGCCGCTGGTGCACTGGTCGGCCCAGGATGCGTTATTGCGCGCCCATGAAGCCCTGGCCGAAGTGCTCGATAACTACCCGTCGAAAGCCGCTGCGCGAATCGTGCGTGGCTTGAGTTTCCCGTTCGGGATTCCCCTGCGTAAACCGGCGGACCGCCTGTTGGCCCAAGTGGCTGAGGTGGTGCAAACCCCCGGCGAAACCCGCGACCGCTTACTGGCCAATTCCTACATTCCGCGTCCGGAGATCGACAAGCTGGCTTATGGCGAATTGGGCTTCCGGCTGTTGCCGCAGGTGGAACTGATCGACGCTCGGCTCAAGCCCGCAATCAAGCAAGGCGTGATCGAAGCCATGCCGATTTCCGCCACGGCCTTTACCGGTTGGCGCGTCAAGGCGCGGGCGCTGGACCTGATCAGCGACGACGAAGACAGCCTGCTGGGGCGCTATGTGGACTATGCCGACCACGGGATTCAGGTCGACGACTTCCCGCAGGATTTCGGTTTGCTGGAAGCCTTGCAGCAGCGTCAGCAGGCGTTGGCCAAACCGACGGCGAAGCGCCGCAGCAGCCAAAGCGAAAACGCCTCGGTCAACTAGGGAAAACGCGGTCAGTGTGGGAGCGGGCTTGCCCGCGATAGCGGTCTGCCTGACACACCGCCATCGCAGGCAAGCCAGCTCCCACATTTGATCGGGTTTAGACGGCAACGCAGCGTTGTAAGTGGATCTATCTATGAGTGACAGCTACCTATCCTTCGTCAATTCCGCCTGGGGCCGCCGCCTGGCTCAGGCCATCGGCCTGCCGCAACCCTTGCCGTTGCAACGTCACCGCAGTGGCCAGCACGGCCTGGTCAACCCGGTGATTGTCGCCGGGGCAGGGCGGCTTTGCGCACGGGTGCAAGCGATTTTCGCCGCCACCGACACGGTCGCCGCCACGCCGGCGACGCCCAAGGCGCCGTCCACCGTCAAGGTCCAGGGCGCGGTGTTCGACGCCACTGGCGTGCTCGATTTGCAGCAGCTCGACGCGCTCTACGTGTTTTTCCATGCCAATGCCAAACGCCTTGGTCACCACGGTCGCGTGGTGGTGCTTGGCACTGCGCCGGAACATTGCCAGGACTTGCCCCAGGCCGTCGCCCAACGTGCCCTTGAAGGCCTGGTGCGTTCGTTGGCCAAGGAACTGCGCCGGGCAATCACCGTGCAATTGATCTATGTGGCGCCGGGTGCCGAAGAGGCCCTGGACAGCAGCCTACGGTTCTTCCTGTCACGCCGTTCGGCGTATGTGTCGGGGCAGGTGGTACGCCTGGAAACCCCGGTGGACGGTAACGTTGCCGTCAACTGGGACAAACCCTTCGCGGGTCGGCGAGCCCTGGTCACCGGCGCTTCGCGTGGCATTGGCTTGGCGATCGCCCAGGTGCTGGCCCGCGACGGCGCCCATGTGGTCTGTGTGGACGTGCCCCAGGCTCAGGACGCGCTGCAGCAAGCCGCCAGCAGTGTGCACGGCTCCGCCTTGCCGCTGGACATCACCGCAGCGGATACGGCCGCGCTGTTGCAGGCGCATGTCAACCAATACGGTGCCTTTGACGTGGTGGTGCATAACGCTGGCATCACCCGCGACAAGACCATCGCCAAGATGACCGAAGCTGCCTGGCGCAGTGTGCTGGCGGTCAACCTCGAAGCACCGTTGCAATTGAGTACGGCATTGCTCAGTGGCCAGGGGCTGAACCGCGGTGGGCGGATTGTGTGTGTCTCGTCGATTTCCGGCATCGCCGGCAACTTGGGGCAAAGCAACTACGCCACCTCCAAGGCCGGCGTGATTGGCCTGGTGCAGCGCCTCGCACCGTTGGCGGCGGCGCAGCAGGTCACGGTGAACGCGGTCGCGCCCGGGTTTATCGAAACTCAGATGACCGCAAACATCCCGCTGATGATTCGCGAGGCGGGGCGGCGCATGAACTCGCTGTCCCAGGGCGGACAGCCGATCGACGTGGCCGAGACCATCGCCTGGTTGGCGCACCCTGGATCCGGCGGGGTTAACGGCCAAGTCGTACGCGTGTGCGGCCAAAGCCTGCTGGGAGCCTGAGCCATGGACTACGTGACGCAGATTATCGACCCGCCGCCGTCGCGCACTCAGTTGTTGCTGGACGGCGTGCGCGCGCTGCGCAAACCCAAGCTCGACGGTGCGCCCGCGTTGCCCACGGCGCTTCTGGTGCGCTCGGCGGCGCAGCTGTCGCCCAGCGGCATTGCCGCGTATGGCCGCGCGTGTGGTTTCCGGCGCGAGCAGGGCGTGCCGCTGTCCTATCCCCACGTGCTGGCGTTCCCGTTGCACCTGATGCTGCTGACTCGGCCCAGCTTCCCGTACCCGGCCAGCGGCATGGTGCATCTGGCCAATCGCATTCGTCAGCACCAGCGCTTGCAGGAGGGCCAGGCCCTGCGCCTTGAGGTGTTTTGCGAGCGCTGGGTGGCGCATCCCAAGGGCCAGGCGCTGAGCATTGCCACCCGCGCCTATGGCGCGGGCACGCTGGTGTGGGAGAGCGACAGCCTGTACTTGCGCCGCGACGTGAAAAACCCGGTGGGCGAGCCGTGGGACGACGTGCTGGCATTGCAGGAAGAGGGCCTGTTACGCACCCAGCGCTGGGTGTTGCCCGCCGACCTGGGCCGGCGATTTGCCAACGTCTCGGGCGACTTCAACCCGATTCATACCTCGCTGATCGGCGCAAAGGTCTTTGGCTTTCGCCGCGCCATTGCCCACGGCATGTGGACCCTCGGCCGCGCGTTGGCCGCGCAGCAACCGCCGGGCGGCCTGGATCAGGCCCACGCCCATTGCGACTTCAAGCTGCCAATCTTCCTGCCCGGCCAGGTCGCCCTGTGGAACCGGCCTGTCACCGGCCCACGGCGTGAGTTCGAAGTGCGCAATGTCGCGGGCGATAAACCCCATATGCGTGGGCTTTTTATTTGGCAGCCCACTTGTGAAGAGCGCTCCCAATGAATGACTACAGCTTTAACCCGGCCCCGACCCGCCGCGTGGCGATCATCGGCGGCAACCGTATTCCCTTTGCCCGCTCCAACACCGTGTATGCCCACGACAGCAATCAGGATTTACTGGTCGCCGCCTTGCAAGGCCTGGTGGACCGCTACAACCTGCACGGCCAGCGTCTGGGTGAGTTTGCTGCGGGCGCGGTGATCAAGCATTCGCGGGATTTCAACCTGGCGCGTGAATCGTTGCTCTCCACCACGCTGTCACCCGCAACACCTGCCTACGACGTGCAGCAAGCCTGCGGCACCGGCCTGGAAGCCGCCTTGCTGGTGGCGAATAAAATCGCCCTGGGCCAGATCGAAGTGGGCATTGCCGGTGGCTCCGACACCACGTCCGATGCGCCCATCGGCCTTAACGAAGCGCTGCGTCATAGCGTGCTCGCGGCCAACCGGGCCAAGGGCATGGGCGCCAAGGTTAAGGCATTATTGAAGGTGCGTCCGTCGATGTTTTTCAAGCCGTTGCTGCCGCGCAATGGCGAGCCGCGCACTGGCCTGTCCATGGGCGAACACTGTGAAGAAATGGCCAAGCGCTGGCAGATCAAACGGCTGGCCCAGGATGAGTTGACCCTGACCAGTCACCAGCGCCTGGCGGCAGCCTACCAACGCGGTTTTTTCGACGACCTGATCAGCCCTCATCGCGGCCTGGCCCGTGACAACAACCTGCGCGCCGATACCAGCCTGGAAAAACTCGCGGGCCTGGCGCCTGCCTACGACCGCCAGAATGGCACCCTCACGGCGGGCAACTCCACGCCGTTGACCGATGGCGCGTCAGTGGTGCTGTTGGCCAGTGAAGCCTGGGCGGCAGAACGGGGCTTACCGGTGTTGGCCTACTTGCGCACCGGCGAGACGGCAGCGGTGAACTTTGTCGACGGCACCGAAGGCCTGTTGATGGCGCCGGCCTATGCGGTGCCACGTATGCTCAAGCGCGAAGGCCTGAGCGTTGCCGACATTGATTTTTTCGAGATTCACGAAGCCTTTGCCGCCCAGGTATTGTGCACCCTCAAGGCCTGGGAGGACGCCGATTATTGCCGCGAGCGGCTCGGCCTGGATGCACCGCTGGGCAGCATTGAGCGCAGCAAGATGAACGTTAACGGCGGCTCCCTCGGCTGTGGTCACCCGTTTGCCGCAACCGGTGGCCGACAACTGGCGGCACTGGCCAAGACCATTCACGAAAACGGCGGCGGACGCGGCTTGATTTCGATCTGCGCGGCGGGTGGGCTGGGCATCACCGCCATCGTCGAAAAGTAGCGCTATCAATAACAACAACAAGGAGACTGCCATGAACGCTGTAAGCCTGGAACGCACTGAACGGATCTGGTTGAACGCTTACCTGCCCGGCGTCCCGGCGGACATTGAGGCCGGTATCGACGCCTACCCGTCGTTGCGCGAAGTGTTCCTGGAACACCTGGAGAAATTTCGCGAGCGGGTTGCCTACGTCAGCATCGGCACCGAAATGACCTATGCCGACTGGCAAGTGCAAGGCTTCGCGTTTGCCGCGTGGCTGCAGGGCCAGGGTGTCAAAAAGGGCGACCGTGTGGCGCTGATGATGCCCAACTGCTTGCAGTACCCGATTTGCCTGCTGGGCACGATCCTGGCCGGTGCGGTGGTGGTGAACGTTAACCCGCTGTACACCGCCCATGAACTCAAGCATCTGCTCAAGGACAGCGGCGCTGAAACCGTGGTGATCTTCGAAAACTTCGCGCGTACCCTGGAAAAAGTCGTGGCGGGCAGCAACGTCAAGCGCGTGGTGGTGGCGGCCATCGGCGATTTGCTGGGCACCTTCAAGGGCGCGGCGATGAACTTCATCCTGCGCCATGTGCAAAAGCAGGTGCCGGCGTTTAATTTGCCCGGCGCGGTACGCTTCAACCAGGTGCTGAAACAGGGGCGGGCGCAGCATCACTTGCCGGTCGCCATGGGCCTCGATGAGCTGGCCTTTTTGCAATACACCGGCGGCACCACGGGCGACGCCAAGGGCGTGATGCTCAGCCACCGCAACATCATCGCCAACCTGCTGCAAGCCAAGGCGTGGGTCGGTGATCAGCTGGATCAGCACACACAGGAAACCAACGTCACCTTGCTGCCGCTGTACCACATCTTTTCGCTCACGGTGAACTGCCTGATGTTCATGTGCCTGGGGGGGCGTAACATCTTGATCGCCAACCCTCGGGACGTGAAGCGGGTGCAGATGATTCTGCGCAAGGAGCGCTTCAATGGGATTGCCGGGGTCAACACGCTGTTTAACGGCTTGCTGGAGAACGAGGCATTCTGCGCGCGGGACTTCTCGGATTTGCGCATGGTGATTGCGGGCGGCATGGCCACGCACACGGCGGTGGCCAAGCGTTGGAAGGAAGTCACCGGGGTGCCGATTGTCGAGGGTTACGGGCTGACCGAATGCTCGCCAGTGGTGAGCATCAGCCCCATCGACATTTCACGCATGCGCGAGATGGAATTTACCGGCAGCATCGGCGTGCCGTTGCCGTCGACCTGGGTGCGCTTTATTCGTGAGGATGGCGAGCTGGCCGACATCGGTGAGCAAGGCGAACTGCAAGTGCGCGGCCCGCAGGTGATGCAGGGCTACTGGAAACGCCCGAAGGAAACCGCCGAGGTGCTGGATGCCGAGGGGTGGTTGGCGACCGGTGATATCGGCGTGATGGACGAGCGCGGCTATATCCGTCTGGTTGACCGCAAAAAAGACCTGATCCTGGTCTCGGGTTTCAACGTGTACCCCAATGAAATCGAAGACGTGGTGGCGTTGCACCCAGGTGTCGGCGAGGTGGCGGCAGTCGGTGTCGAAGACGCTGTGACCGGGGAGAAGGTCAAGATCATTGTGGTGCGCAAAGACCCGAACCTGACTCAGGAACAGCTTCTCGCCCATTGCCGGGAATACCTGACAGGGTACAAGGTGCCGCGGTATGTGGAGTTTCGCAGCAACGAGTTGCCCAAGACGACGGTTGGCAAAGTACTGCGCCGGGCGTTGCGCTGATTTTAAAGCGTTGATGATCTCAATGTGGGAGCGGGCTTGCCTGCGATGACCATAGGTATCTACGCAACTCTTTGTGTTGCTTTAAGCCTGTGAGGGGTTAGGGAGATTGAGTACATATCCGTTGCTGCGGTAACGGCTGCTTA
>NZ_LXJP01000008.1:0-159259 GCF_001728855.1 Pseudomonas sp. AP19
AAAGGGGCCAAGCTGCGTTGAAGCTCCCATCCCACTTGGCCATTTTTGCCAAGTAGAAGGATCCTCATGCCGAACGCTCGGCGTAGTTCTTTTCGACCCATTCGCGGTACGAACCCGATTGGATATTGCTTACCCAATCCTGGTTGTCCAGGTACCACTCTACGGTTTTGCGAATACCCGTCTCGAACGTCTCAGCCGGCTTCCAGCCCAACTCACGCTCCAGTTTGCGTGCGTCGATGGCATAACGGCGGTCATGGCCTGGGCGATCGGTCACGTAAGCAATCTGGTCGCTGTAAGGCTTGCCATCCGCTTGAGGACGCAGCTCATCGAGCAAGGCGCAAACGGTGTGGACGATGTCCAGGTTTGGCTTTTCGTTCCAGCCGCCGACGTTATAAACCTCACCCACAGTGCCGGCTTCCAGTACACGACGGATAGCGCTGCAGTGGTCTTTAACGTACAACCAGTCACGAATTTGCTGACCGTCGCCGTACACCGGCAGGGCTTTGCCTGCCAGTGCGTTGACGATCATCAACGGAATCAATTTTTCCGGGAAGTGATACGGGCCGTAGTTGTTCGAGCAATTGGTCGTCAGTACCGGCAAGCCATAGGTATGGTGGTAGGCACGTACCAGGTGGTCGCTCGCCGCCTTGCTCGCCGAGTAAGGGCTGTTAGGCTCGTACTGATGAGTTTCGGTGAACGCCGGGTCTTCCTTGGCCAGGGAGCCATAGACTTCATCAGTCGACACATGCAGGAAGCGGAAAGACTGCTGTGCATCAGCGTCCAGTCCTTTCCAGTAGGCGCGCACCGCCTCCAGCAGGCGGAAGGTACCGACGACGTTAGTCTCGATAAAATCTTCCGGGCCATGAATGGAGCGGTCGACGTGCGACTCGGCGGCGAAGTTCAGGATAGCGCGCGGCTGGTGTTCAGCGAGCAGGCGCTGGACCAACTGAGTATCGGCGATATCACCCTGTACGAACACGTGGCGCTTGTCGCCTTCGAGCGAGCTGAGGTTCTCCAGGTTGCCGGCATACGTCAGCTTATCCAGATTAATGACCGGCTCATCCGCCTGGGCTACCCAGTCCAATACAAAGTTTGCACCGATAAAGCCCGCACCGCCGGTTACTAAGATAGTCATTGAGTCAGATCTTTTTCAGTAGTGTTGCAAAAATTAGCCCGAGGTTCCCCATAAACGTCTGCCGATACAAACCAGCAGACCAAAACCCCAGCACTCGTCTAAATAACGTTTGACTCCGCGCACCTTTGAAGCGCGCAAGGGTCGTTCGATGCTCTTCGCAGAGACGATGCTCCATGGCTTCGAGTGCACGAATGTTCTGTTCGTTCCACTCGTAGAAACGTCCTTGAAAGATCATCCGTAGCCGAACCAGGCGAGCTGCCCAGCTGGAGTTGCTGCCAATCAGATTTTCATCATGCTGGCGGTAAAGCATTCGAGGCTCGGGATCGTAGTGAACGACGCCTCCCGCCCCCGTGACGAGCTGATATGCCCACCAATCGTGAGACGGAACGACGACATCCAGCCCCGCCTCCATGATCAACTCACGAGCAGCCTGGTTGAACACCATGGTATTGCCGCCCGCAATGCTCTGAACGAGTGCGTTCGAGAAGTGCGGAGGCAACGTGAACAGCGGCGAATAACCCAGCGTGACACCCGAGTCGCTGACCAGCTGAGTGCGACCACAGTAAAGGGCCGGAACGTCTGAAGGCTGGGTCTGCAACCACTCAATGGCTACCTGCAGCTTCTCGTCATTCCAGATATCGTCCTGATCGCACCAGGCAAAATAATCCGCCTGGATATCGGCGCGACACGTCAACGACAGAAAATTGGCGACAAAGCCTTTCTGAGGACCAGCCACGACGCGCAAGCGGTCGCTGCCCCAACGATTGCTGTACTTCTGGAAGATCTGCGAAGTACTGTCTTTGGAACCGTCGTCAGAAATGACTAATGTCCAGCCGCTATGGCTCTGCCGTTCAATGGAGTCGAGCTGTTCAGCAAGGAACGCTTCACCATTGTACGAGCACATCAAAACCGCGACGTTTGCGAGGCAAACATCGTTAGGCAGAGCATTGGAAAGGCTACGCGATGCGAAAATAGACACAATATCCCTTTGCGAGCGTACTACATATCCTGCAGGGAGGTAGGATATAGGCCACAATAAGGTCGGAATTATTACAGCATTAAATGGTAAGAGCAATCTTACTGATGACCAACGGTCGACGTCCTCGCCCCGCTCAGAGGCTCTAGGATCAGGCGTTGCACCTCTAAACCGGGGGTTTGTGACGCTACGCGGCCTAAATGACCGGAGGGTAACCTTCCCTGATCCGCCCGCAATGGCTAAATCATGTTAGTGCGCCATCAGTGAATACGCCAAACCACTGCGAATAACCGCGTTCGCCGCGAGCCGAAAACCTGCTTATCCCGGTCGCCCGCCCTGCAAACGCCGAAGAGGGTATAGCGCATATTCAGTTATGATGCGTCGACAACGCCTAACGGAAGTGCGACTGACCTATATCAACGAACGCTGAATAGCTGCAGTTGCGCACTGGCTGACGAACCCGATCCACTTCATTATCACGCTCACAACAATCCATCGGTTGACTCTACACATCACTTATCGGCTCTTATTCAACAAGAGCAATAGAACAACTTTGTCAAATGAAAAATGAGCAGCGTTGAAACTGGAGCTCGAATGAATACCAAGACCATCGCGATTATCGGCGCAGGCTTCTGCGGCTCGACGCTGGCCGTACACTTGTTGCGTCACCCGCCGGTCACCGCCTTGAAAATTCTGTTGATCAGCCGCCCTGGCAGCATGGCCCGCGGGGTTGCCTACAGCACCCGCGCCCGCGCCCATGTGCTCAACGTGCCCGCCGGCAGAATGAACGCCCTCGCCGGTGAAGACGACAGCTTTTATGACTACGTTAAACGCCACGCCCCAACTGCGACACCCGGCTCCTTCGTAGAGCGGCGCGTCTATGGCGATTACCTGGAAGCGCTGCTGAAGGACGCCATCAGCCGCGCGCCGCAGGGTTGTGAGCTGCACGAGGTGATTGGCGAAGTGGTCAAGATAGTCCCCCAGCCCAATGCAAACGGCGCACTGCTCTTGATGGATAACGGAGAGCATTATCGCGCCGACAGCATCGTTTTGAGCATTGGCAGCTGTGCACGCCAGGAACCGGCTATCGCCCCGCAATATCGACAGTTCTACGCAAGCCCGGGCTACGTGCATGACCCATGGCAACCCGGCGCACTGGATGGCATCAGTGCCAATGACCCCGTCTTCCTGATCGGTAGCGGACTGACCATGCTGGATGTCGTGCTCGACTTACGTGATCGAGGGCACAAAGGCACTATTCAAGCCGTCTCACGCCGTGGCCTGCTGCCCCAACCGCACCGCGAATTGAATGCACACCCCGCTTACGACGAGGGGCTGTCACAGCACATGTTGACCGATTGCAGGGTGCGTCATTACGTACGCGCAGTCCGTGACGCGGTCAGGCTGCACGCTCAAAGCGCAGGAGACTGGCGCGACATCATCGGTGGATTGAGGTCGGCCACCCAGCAACTGTGGCAGGCCTTGCCGCTCGATGAACGCCGACGATTCTTGCGGCATATACGCCCTTACTGGGACGCCCATCGCCATCGTTGTGCACCCCAACCCGGCGCCCGCATGCACGAAGAACTCGCCAGCGGCCAGCTCAAGCTGTTGGCCGGGCGCATCGTCGGCTACGCGTCAAACCCTCAGGGCGTAAGCGTTTCAGTACGCCGTCGTGGCGCCAGCACCGAGGAACAGTTGCAGGTTAAAGCGGTGATCAATTGCACGACGCCAGCCCTGGACCTGCGCCAATTGGACGACCCTCTGCTCAAATCCCTGCGCGCAGATGGCCTGTTAGTGCCTGACGCACTCGGAACCGGGATGGGTATCGCCCCTTCAGGCGCGCTGCTCGATTGCAATGCCGTGCCGTCAGACTGGCTGTACTACGTCGGGCCCTTCCTCCAGGCGCGAGACTGGGAAGCCACCGCAGTACCCGAACTGCGCGACTACGTGAAAAGCATGGCGCAGACGCTGACGACTGCGCTCACTCGACAATAGATCGCAGACCTGACGGGCGCGCGCTTTCGCGGGCCCCCGTCAGCGTTGAGGCAGTGCTCAGCACCTCACTCAACGTCTACCAAACACAAACCCCAACCCGACGATGATCAACCCCATCCCCAACACGCTTAACAGCGCGAGCCGGTTACCAAAGATCAGGTAATCCATCACCGCCGTCACTGCTGGCACCAGATAGAACAAACTGGTGACATTCACCAGATTGCCACGCGCGATCAGACGGTACAGCAGCAGCGTCGCCAGTAACGACACCACCAGCCCCATCCATAGCACCGGCAGGTAAAAGTTGGCGCTTTGTTCAAAGTGGAAAGGTTGGAACGGTACAAACACGGCACACAGCAGCAACCCCGCCAGATACTGCACGGGCAGCGTACCGAGAGGGTTATCGGTGATGCGTTTTTGCATGATCGAGCCAAACGTCATGCTCGCCAGCGCCAGCAGGCCGAACAGCATCCCGGCCAGGGACATCCCAGACAACCCAATGCCCTGATAGACCACCATGATCAACCCCGCCAGCCCCAGTCCAAGACCGAACATCCGGCGTAACGAACGCTGACGTTCCACCAGCACCACCGTGAGTATCGGCTGCACCCCCATGATGGTGGCCATCACGCCGGGAGTGACTTTAAGGTCCAGCGCCAGCAGATAGAAAATCTGATACGCGCCTAACAGCACCAGCCCCGTCGCCGCCGCATAGAGCATGGGCTTGCCGGGACGTGGCAGTTTCAACCTGAGGATCGGCACCAGAACCACCAACCCGGCCAGGGCGATGGCAAAGCGAATCAGCAGAAAGGCAAAGGGCGAAGCATGGGCCAACCCCCACTTGGAGAATATCGCCCCGCTGCTCCACAACAGGACAAACAGGCTCGTCGAGGCCGCCGCGGCCACGGATTGTTTCGAAAGAACAGACATGGTTACCACCTGCAATCAGGCAAAAAAGCCAATTCAGCCAAGGCTGAAACTCAGTAGGTTTTTTTCAGGCGGGCACAGGGGACAGCGAATCGCTGATCAGCCCGCAATGCCAACACCCGGCGGTGATACGACTGCGTACACCGGCGTGCTACTGACAGGTGGGGGGTAGTGACTGATCTGCGCAGGCTGTTTATTCCCGCACGGCACGACCACAGCGCTGACCGCTGAATCGACTACCGCTATGCGCTGGGAAGCTGGCATGTGCTGATCTTTTTTGAAGGGATAACGACGCGCCGACTATAACCAGCCGCCTTCCTGTTTTGCAATCACTTCACCCAGGCGCCGTGCGTGGAAGAGTTTTCATGCCTGCGAACAAGCCCGGTCGCTATAATGCCGGCCAGTTTTTTTGAAGGATTTCACATGATCGCTTTGCCCTGGCTGTACCTGGTGCTTCTCTCCATTGGCTATGTATTGGCCTTGACCTACGGGCAATTGGGCATGTTGGCGGCGGTCTCGGTGGCCATGCTGCTGATCGCCGGGTACGCCGTACGCCAGCAACGCAGCCCTTGGGCGCGCTACCTCGGGCACGGCTTGTTCGTGGTGCTGGCCCTGGGCCTGGCGATGCACTGGCTGCCGGGTTTCTACAACGGCCGCGGCATCGCGCCCGAGCGCCTGACACCGGACGCGGTGCCGTTTTCGATGTACCTGAACCAGGACAAACCGCTGATCGGCTTCTGGCTCCTACTCGCTTGCCCATGGATTGTGGCGCGCCGCTCGTTGCGCCTGTCGATCTGCGTCGCCGCCCTGGCGGTGACCCTGACAGCAGTGGCAGCGTTGGGTGGCGCCGCGTTGCTGGGGATGATCAGTTGGGCCCCCAAATGGCCGGAACAGGCGTGGCTGTGGGTGCTGAATAACCTGCTGCTGGTGACCCTGGTCGAAGAAGCGTTGTTTCGCGGCTATATCCAGGGCGGCCTGAGCCAACGCTTCAAACACCTGCCCTACGGGGAAAACCTGGCATTGCTGCTGGCCTCGTTATTATTCGGCCTGGTGCACCTGGGCGCAGGTTGGCATTGGGTGCTGCTGGCGAGCATTGCAGGCGTCGGTTATGGGCTGGCCTATCGCTTTGGCGGCCTGGGCGCAGCGATCGCCACGCACTTTGGCTTGAACCTGCTCCACTTCGGTTTGTTTACCTACCCGATGCTGGCCGGTTGATTGTTGCAAAAATAAGTTAAATAAATACCCGCAATGGCCGACAACCCATCAAAGCCTTGCGGATTGAACAATCATGCGTAATAACCAACCCGTTACCCAGCGCGAACGTACCTTCCCCGCTCAGCAACGGTTGATCTCCACCACAGACGCCAAAGGCGTGATTACCTACTGCAACGACGCCTTCGTCGAAATCAGTGGGTTCACCCGCGACGAACTGGTCCGTGCGCCGCACAACCTGGTACGTCACCCGGATGTTCCGCCGGCCGTGTTCGCGCACATGTGGTCCACGCTCAAACAAGGCTTGCCATGGATGGGCATCGTTAAGAACCGCTGCAAGACGGGCGATCACTACTGGGTTAACGCCTACGTGACGCCGGTCTTCGATGGCAACCAGGTGATCGGCTACGAATCGGTGCGCATCAAGCCCACCGCCGAGCAGATCCGACGGGCCGAAGCGCTCTATCAACGCATCAACCAGGGCAAGTCGGCCGTGCCTCAGCGCGACAAGTGGCTACCGGTGCTGCAGGACTGGCTGCCGTTTATTCTGGTCAGCCAGTTGAGCTTCATGATCGGTGCCTCGCTCAACTCCCACTGGGGCTTTGCCCTCGCGGCGGGTTTGTCGGTGCCGCTGGGCCTGCTCGGCCTGAGCTGGCAGCAGCGCGGCCTCAAGCGCTTGCTGCGCCTGGCCGAGCAGACCACGTCCGACCCGTTGATCGCACAGATGTATACCGACAGCCGTGGCGCACAAGCGCGACTGGAGATGTCGATCCTCAGCCAGGAAGCGCGCCTGAAGACGTGTCTTACCCGCTTGCAGGACACTGCCGAGCACCTCAACGACCAGGCAGCGCAGTCCAACACCCTGGCGCACAACAGCTCCAGTGGCCTGGAACGTCAGCGCGTGGAAACCGAACAGGTGGCCACCGCCGTCAACCAGATGGCGGCGACCACCCAGGAAGTCGCCAGCCATGTGCAGCGCACCGCCGACGCCACCCAGGAAGCCAATCGCCTGACCGGACGCGGCCGCGACATCGCCGGGGAAACCCGCGAGGCGATACAGCGCCTGTCGGTCGCCGTGGGCGAAACCGGTGTGACCGTCACGCAATTGGCCAAAGACAGCGATGAAATCGGCGGCGTGGTCGACGTGATCAAAGGCATCGCCGACCAGACCAACCTGCTGGCGCTGAACGCCGCCATCGAAGCGGCGCGCGCCGGTGAGATGGGCCGTGGTTTTGCGGTAGTGGCCGACGAAGTCCGTCAACTGGCGCAGCGCACCGCTGAATCCACCGGGCAGATCCATGCCCTGATCGCCAAGCTGCAGCAGACCGCCGCCGCTGCGGTGCAAACCATGGACGCCGGGCATCGCCAGGCCGAAGAAGGTGTGGCACGGGTGATGGAGGCAGATCAGGCCTTGGTGGGCATCAGTGAGGCCGTGGCCAACATCACCGACATGACCACCCAGATCGCCGCGGCCACCGAGGAGCAAAGCGCGGTGGCCGAAGAGATCAGCCGCAACATCAGCACGATTGCGCTGTTGGCGGATCAGACCTCGGAACAGGCGATGAACTCGGCGCAGTTGAGCGAAGAGCTGACCCACACGGCGAATACCCAGTATTCACTGGTCGAGCGCTTCAACCGGTAAACCGCTCTCGCGAGCAAGCCCGCTCGCACATTTGGAATGCATTTCCAATGTGCGAGCGGGCTTGCTCGCGAAGGGGCTCCTAACAGGCACCCAGAAACTCAGCGACTTTCACCGCCGCAGCCTGCAAATGCTGCTCATGACTAAACCCCGACGCCTTCAGCGGCTTCAAATCATGATCGCCCGCCACCCGCCACATCACCTCGATGCTCGGCGACAACTCATACCCCTGCACCGCCGCCCGATTACCCAGCGCATCGCGCTCGCCCTGCACTATCAACGTCGGCGTCTTCAGCCCGGCCAGATGCTCGACCCGTGGCTTTTCCGGCTTGCCCACCGCATAGAACGGATAGCCCAGGCACACCAACCCATCGGCGCCCAACTCATCGGCCACAATACTGGCCATGCGCCCGCCCATCGACTTGCCGCCGATGGCCAGTTTCCCAGCGACATGACGTCGCACCACGGCATACACCTCACGCCAACATTCCAGCAGCTTCGGTGCCGGGTTGGGTGGTCGTTTCCCCCCATCCGCACGGCGTTGAACCATGTAGGGAAACTCGAAGCGCAACACGTTCACGCCATGCCCGGCAAGGCGTGCAGCCATGTCGCTCATAAAGGCTGAGTCCATAGGCGCGCCAGCACCATGAGCCAGGATCAGCGTCACCGGCGCACGCGCGATCGACCCCGTCGCGGCATCCCACAACCAGCCATGTTCCCGTACACACTGCGCCCATTGATCCCCGTCAATACTGGCCTTGTGCTCTTTGCTCATGCTTGCCTCGCTTTTTAGTCTGCCTATAACTCCAGCCCAAGTGCCGCATTTGCTTGGGTTGAACCGTGGATGGGGAACCATGAACACTACTTTAAGTACCGCCTATAACTACAAGGTGGTCCGCCAATTCGCCATTATGACGGTGGTGTGGGGCATCGTCGGCATGGGGCTCGGGGTTTTTCTCGCCGCCCAATTGGTTTGGCCTGCACTCAACTTTGACTTGCCCTGGACCAGCTTCGGCCGCTTGCGCCCGCTGCACACCAACGCGGTGATCTTCGCCTTCGGCGGCTGCGCACTGTTCGCCAGCTCCTTCTACTCGGTGCAGCGCACCTGCCAGACGCAGCTGTTCGCGCCGAAAATTGCCGCGTTCTGCTTCTGGGGTTGGCAATTGGTGATCGTGCTGGCAGCCATCAGCTTGCCGCTGGGCTACACCACTTCCAAGGAATACGCCGAGCTGGAATGGCCGATCGCTATCCTTATCGCCGTCGTCTGGGTCGCCTATGGCGTCGTGTTCTTCGGCACAGTGATGAAGCGCAAGACCAAGCACATCTACGTCGGTAACTGGTTCTTCGGTGCGTTCATCATCACCGTGGCCATCCTGCATATCGTCAACCACGCTTCCCTGCCAGTGAGTTGGACCAAGTCCTACTCGGCCTATGGCGGTGCCACAGATGCCATGGTGCAGTGGTGGTATGGACATAACGCGGTAGGCTTTTTCCTCACTGCCGGTTTCCTCGGGATGATGTACTACTTCGTGCCCAAACAGGCCGAGCGGCCGGTGTACTCCTATCGCCTGTCCATCGTGCACTTCTGGGCCCTGATCACCCTGTACATCTGGGCCGGCCCGCACCACCTGCACTACACCGCACTGCCGGACTGGGCACAGTCGCTGGGCATGGTGATGTCGCTGGTACTGCTGGCACCGAGCTGGGGCGGCATGATCAACGGCATGATGACCCTGTCGGGCGCCTGGCATAAGTTGCGCAGCGACCCGATTCTGCGCTTCCTGGTGGTGTCCCTGGCCTTCTACGGCATGTCGACGTTCGAAGGGCCGATGATGGCCATCAAGACGGTCAACGCCCTCTCCCACTACACCGACTGGACCATCGGCCACGTACACGCCGGCGCCCTCGGTTGGGTGGCGATGATCTCCATCGGCGCGCTCTACCACATGATCCCGAAAGTCTTCGGCCGCGAGCAGATGTACAGCCTCGGCCTGATCAACGCGCACTTCTGGCTGGCCACGATCGGCACCGTGCTCTACATCGCCTCGATGTGGGTCAACGGCATCGCCCAGGGCCTGATGTGGCGTGCGATTAACGAAGACGGCACGTTGACCTACTCCTTCGTCGAAACCCTGGTGGCCAGCCACCCTGGCTTCATCGTGCGACTGGTGGGCGGGGCAATCTTCCTCAGCGGCATGTTGCTGATGGCTTACAACACGTGGCGCACCGTACGTTCGGCGCAACCGGCCGAAGTCGTCGCTTCTGCGCAGATGGCCTGAGGAGTCAGTGATGAAACACGAAACGATTGAAAAGAACGTCGGCCTGCTGATGCTGCTGATGGTGCTCGCCGTGAGCATCGGCGGCCTGACCCAGATCGTCCCGCTGTTCTTCCAGGACGTCACCAACAAACCGGTGGAAGGCATGAAGCCCTACACCGCGCTGCAACTGGAAGGCCGCGACATCTATATCCGCGAAGGCTGTGTGCAGTGCCACTCGCAGATGATTCGCCCGTTCCGCGCCGAAACCGAACGCTACGGCCACTACTCGGTCGCTGGCGAAAGCGTCTGGGACCACCCGTTCCTGTGGGGCTCCAAGCGCACCGGGCCGGACCTGGCGCGCGTCGGCACGCGCTACTCGGATGACTGGCACCGCGCGCATTTATACAACCCGCGCAACGTCGTGCCGGAATCGAAAATGCCGGCCTATCCATGGTTGGTCACCGCCCCCGTCGACAGCAGCCACACCGAGACCAAGTTGCACGTCATGCGCACGCTCGGCGTGCCGTACACCGACGAGGACATCAGCGGCGCCGTCGCCAGCCTCAAAGGCAAAACCGAGATGGACGCGCTGGTTTCGTACCTGCAAGTGCTCGGCACTGCCATCAAGAGCAAGAGGTGAGCCATGGGATTTGAATTCGATGCGGGCACCATCCGCGGCCTCGGCACACTGGTCGTCGCCATCGCCTTTATCGGCCTGTCGCTGTGGGTGTTCAACAACCGGCGCAACGAGGCGTTCGAGCAGGCACGCCTGCTGCCTTTCGCCGATGAACCTTCGCCATCCGACGCTCAAGAAGAGCCTGCAACAAGGAGCACTCGCCCATGACGACCTTCTGGAGTACATGGATCTGCGTATTGACCCTCGGCAGCCTGATCGGCCTGACCTGGCTGCTGATCGGCACCCGCAAGGGCGAGACCAAGGGCAGCGTCGACCAGACCATGGGCCATGCCTTCGACGGCATTGAGGAATACGATAACCCGCTGCCCCAGTGGTGGTTCATGCTGTTCGCCGGCACCCTGGTGTTTGCGGTCGGCTACCTGATCCTCTACCCGGGCCTGGGCAACTGGAAAGGCGTGTTGCCGGGCTATGAGAACGGATGGACCTCGGCCAAGGAATGGGACAAGGAAATGGCCAAGGCCGATACCAAGTTCGGGCCGATCTTCGCCAAGTTCGCCGCCATGCCGGTGGAAGAAGTTGCCAAGGACCCGCAAGCGCTGAAGATGGGCGGTCGCCTGTTCGCCTCCAACTGCGCGGTGTGCCACGGCTCGGATGCCAAGGGCGCGTATGGCTTCCCGAACCTGGCGGACAACCTCTGGCGCTGGGGCGGTTCGGCTGACGCGATCAAGACGACCATTCTGAATGGTCGCCACGCGGCGATGCCGGCCTGGGGCGAGATACTGGGTGAGGATGGGGTGAAAAACGTCGCCGCCTTTGTGCGCCACGACCTGGCCAAGCTGCCCTTGCCCGCTGACAGCACCGCGGATCTGGCGGCCGGTCAAGCCGCCTTCAACACCACCTGCGTGGCGTGCCACGGGCCACAAGGCCACGGCACCGAAGCCATGGGGGCGCCGAACCTGACCGAGCCTGCCGGTTTTATCTACGGCACCAGCCTGGCGCAATTGCAGCAGACCATCCGCCATGGCCGCCAAGGTCAGATGCCGGCGCAGGACGTGCTGCAAGGCAACGACAAAGTGCACCTGCTCGCCGCCTATGTTTACAGCCTGTCCCACAACGCTGATGGCGCAACGCCAGAAAGCCACGCTGAGTAACCTCTGACTGCCGCCCCTGTTCGGGGCGGCAACTTTTGCGTTTTACGCGACCAAGTGTCGCACCCTTCCCCACCGCAACTTTCCCCTCCTGCCATTCGGGTCTACGCTTGTTCCCACAGTGGATCGGTATTGACCGGTCGACGGCCGATTTGCACTCGATGGGTTGAACATTTTTGCAGGGTGACAGGCGCAAAGGCTGGCAGTGACCGGCTATCGTGCCACTGACCACTCGTCACCTCGAGAGCGTGTTTACACACACCAAGTTACAAGTCCCCGCCAGCAATAAATTTTCCTGTCCACTCGATCAGCTTTCTATTTCCGATTTTGTCCTTACTTAAAACATGGAAAGGGCGCAGAATCTGGCGTGGAACGCATTGATACAGGTCAGTCATTGCGTTGCAATGGCCCCTCGCTTTCTACATACTTGCGGCCGATTTTACCTATAAAAAAACCTAAACCGTGGAACCTTAGAATGAGCACAGCAATCAGTCCGACTGCTTATAACTATAAGGTAGTCCGCCAGTTCGCCATCATGACGGTGGTCTGGGGGATCCTTGGCATGGGGCTCGGGGTGTTTATCGCCTCGCAACTGGTTTGGCCGGAATTGAATTTCGGTTTGCCATGGACGACCTTTGGCCGCCTGCGCCCGCTGCACACCAACCTGGTGATTTTTGCCTTCGGTGGGTGTGCGTTATTTGCCACTTCCTACTATGTCGTGCAGCGAACCTGCCAGACGCGACTGATCTCCGACGGCCTCGCGGCTTTCACCTTCTGGGGCTGGCAAGCCGTTATCGTCGGTGCGATCGTGACCCTGCCGCTGGGCTACACCACCACCAAGGAATACGCCGAGCTGGAATGGCCAATCGCCATTTTGCTGGCCATCGTCTGGGTGACCTACGCCCTGGTGTTCTTCGGCACCATCGTCAAGCGCAAGACCAAGCACATCTATGTCGGTAACTGGTTCTACGGTGCCTTCATCCTGGTGACGGCGATGCTGCACATCGTCAACCACGCGTCGCTGCCGGTCAGCCTGTTCAAGTCCTATTCGGCGTATGCCGGTGCGACCGACGCGATGATCCAGTGGTGGTACGGCCACAACGCCGTAGGCTTCTTCCTCACCACCGGCTTCCTGGGGATGATGTACTACTTCGTGCCCAAACAGGCCGAACGCCCCATTTACTCGTATCGCCTCTCTATCGTGCACTTCTGGGCATTGATCACCCTGTACATCTGGGCCGGTCCTCACCACCTGCACTACACCGCGCTGCCGGACTGGGCGCAATCGCTGGGCATGGCGATGTCGATCATCCTGCTGGCCCCAAGCTGGGGCGGCATGATCAACGGCATGATGACCCTGTCGGGCGCCTGGCATAAGCTGCGCACCGACCCGATCCTGCGTTTTCTGGTGGTGTCGCTGGCGTTCTACGGCATGTCGACCTTCGAAGGGCCGATGATGGCGATCAAGACCGTCAACTCCCTGTCCCACTACACCGACTGGACCATCGGCCACGTACATGCCGGCGCCCTCGGTTGGGTGGCGATGATCTCCATCGGCGCGCTGTATCACATGATCCCCAAACTGTTCGGCCGTGCGCAGATGCACAGTGTCGGGCTGATCAACACCCACTTCTGGCTGGCCACCATCGGCACCGTGCTCTACATCGCCTCGATGTGGGTCAACGGCATCACCCAGGGCCTGATGTGGCGTGCGATCAACGATGACGGCACCCTCACTTACTCCTTCGTCGAAGCGCTGCAAGCCAGCCACCCGGGCTACATCGTCCGCGCCATCGGTGGTGCGTTCTTTGCCAGCGGCATGCTGTTCATGGCCTACAACGTCTGGCGCACCGTGCGTGCTTCCGACCCGGTAGAAGCCGAAGCCGCCACCAAGATCGCCGTTGTGGGAGCTCACTGATGAAGCATGAAGTAGTCGAGAAGAACATCGGCCTGCTGGCCTTCTTCATGGTCATCGCCGTGAGCATCGGCGGCCTGACCCAGATCGTTCCGCTGTTTTTCCAGGACGTGACCAACAAACCCGTAGAAGGCATGAAGCCGCGCCCAGCGCTGGAAGTTGAAGGCCGTGACGTGTTCATCGCCAACGGCTGTGTGGGTTGCCATTCGCAAATGATCCGTCCGTTCCGTGCCGAAACCGAACGCTACGGCCACTACTCGGTGGCCGGGGAAAGCGTCTGGGACCACCCGTTCCTGTGGGGTTCCAAACGGACCGGCCCGGACCTGGCCCGTGTCGGCGGTCGTTACTCCGATGACTGGCAGCGTGCGCACTTGTACAACCCGCGCAACGTGGTGCCTGAATCGAAAATGCCGGCGTACCCGTTCCTCGTGGAAAACAAGCTCGACGGCAAGGACACCGCGAAGAAACTCGAAGTCTTGCGCACCCTGGGCGTGCCCTACACCGATGAAGACATCGCCGGTGCAGCCGCCGCCGTGAAGGGCAAGACCGAAATGGACGCATTGGTGGCCTACCTGCAAGGCCTTGGCACCATCATCAAAAGCAAACGGTGATCTTCATGGATATCGGGATGATTCGAGGCCTGGGCACCGTTGTCGTGATGGTGGCCTTCATCGGCCTGGCATTGTGGGTGTTCAGCCCGCGGCGCAAGTCGGAGTTTGACGACGCGACCATGCTGCCCTTTGCAGATGATCCCGAAGCCATCAAGCACGTCGAGCAAGCTTCTAGGAGTAACAAAGAATGACTACGTTCTGGAGTCTGTACGTCACAGTCCTCAGTCTGGGTACCATTTTCGCCCTGACCTGGCTGCTGCTGTCGACCCGCAGGGGGCAGCGCGCCGAACAAACGGACGAGACCGTCGGTCACTCGTTCGACGGCATTGAGGAGTACGACAACCCGTTGCCGAAATGGTGGTTCATGCTGTTCGTCGGCACCATCATCTTCGCCCTTGGCTACCTGGCGCTGTACCCCGGTCTGGGCAACTGGAAGGGCCTGCTGCCGGGCTACAACTACCTCGACAACGACAAGCAAACCCCGTTCGCCAATGGCCAGACCGGCTGGACCGGCGTGCATGAATGGGAAAAGGAAATGGCCAAATCGGACGCCAAGTTCGGGCCGATCTTCGCCAAGTTTGCCTCAATGCCGATTGAAGACGTGGCCAAAGACCCGCAAGCCTTGAAGATGGGTGGCCGCCTGTTCGCCTCCAACTGTTCGGTATGCCACGGTTCCGACGCCAAGGGCGCCTACGGCTTCCCTAACCTGACCGATGCCGACTGGCGCTGGGGCGGTGAGCCGGCCACCATCAAGGAAACCATCATGAAAGGCCGCCATGCGGTGATGCCGGCCTGGGCCGAAGTCATCGGCGAGCAAGGCGTGGCCGACGTGGCGGGTTTTGTGGTGACCAACCTCGACGGCCGCAAACTGCCGGAAGGTGCCAAGGCCGACGTGACCAACGGCGCGAAACTCTTCGCCGCCAACTGCGTGGCCTGCCACGGCCCTGCCGGTAAAGGCACCCCAGCGATGGGCGCGCCGGACCTGACCCACCCGGGTGCATTCATCTACGGTTCGAGTTTTGCGCAACTGCAGCAAACCATTCGTTATGGCCGTCAGGGCCAGATGCCTGCGCAGGAGTTGTTGCAGGGGAATGACAAGGTGCACTTGCTGGCGGCGTATGTTTACAGCTTGTCTCATGGGGATAAGCCAGCCGATCCAAAGTGACACGTTAAAATCACAAAAGCCCTGCCAATGTTGAATCCGCAGGGCTTTTTGTATGGTGAGGGTCTGGCACCCTCACTCAGCGGCCATAGACGATTTATCGAGCGTCCGCGCCAGCCGTTGTTACCTCATGTTCCCTCAACATTGCGTCCATGTAGGCACGGATGTCCTGCCGGTCAAACTTACCGTTGCGCTCGCCTTTGTCATCCAGATCCAGGGACGCCGTGAAACCGCCACGCTTGAGCACTTCCAAAGCGAGCACTTGGTCCGACGAGGTAAATTTGTTTCCAGCCATACCCATGGCGATGTATCCCAAAAATTCTACCGTCAAAAACCCCCTGTTTTCAGGATCCTCCAATCGGTCAAATTCGTTACCCAAAAGCTTGCCCAACTCATACCTGTCCATGCTGGCGTACAGATCAGACATCTCTCGCAGCGTTGCACGTGCAAAATTGGAGTCTACAGGCGAAGGTGCTGAGGCGTTATAAGTTGCAAGCGTCGAAGAAATATTCAAGTTTTCATCTCATTAGTAAACAATCCCACTCCCAACACAGGTAGTGGGTGACGCATGAGTGCTCTACTTCATCGCCTCAGTTCCGCTATCACATACGGACTTACGCATTACATCGCGCCGCGACACATCTGGCCGGGCCGCCCTGTACTGGATGAGACAGATGTTCAGTCCTGCGGCGCCTCACTGATTAATCCATGGGATGAATGACCTGCCTACCGGCAAAAAACGTCCATACTTGCCAAGTCAATTGATCCAGATCACATATACCATCCATTGATTTCCCCCAACGCGACCAAAGGTCGCACCCGTTGAGCAGCATCAGGGGCGTATCATTACGCCACTGCAAGACCCTATTTTTGACCCCGGCTGGCACGTACTGGCCGAGGCAAATCTCCACCGCCGTGGGATGCAATGATGAGCAACCAAATACCGGTACACGACGTTACCCCGCCTGCCAAAAACGCCAGCAACACGGTCGACCTCTATGCGTCGCGAGAGAAAATCTACACCCGCGCCTTCACCGGCCTGTTCCGCAATTTGCGCATGCTCGGCGGTGCCGGTTTGTTCCTGCTCTACTTCGGCACCGTGTGGCTGAATTGGGGGGGGCACCAGGCCGTTTGGTGGAACCTGCCGGAGCGTAAATTCTTCATTTTTGGCGCGACCTTCTGGCCTCAGGATTTCATCCTGCTCTCGGGCATTCTCATCGTTGCGGCCTTTGGCCTGTTCTTTATCACCGTGTACGCCGGGCGCATCTGGTGTGGGTATACCTGCCCGCAAAGCGTGTGGACGTGGATCTTCATGTGGTGCGAAAAGGTCACCGAAGGCGACCGTAACCAGCGCATCAAACTGGACAAAGCGCCGATGGGCGCCAACAAATTCCTGCGCAAACTCAGCAAGCACACGCTCTGGTTGTTGATCGGTTTTGTCACCGGCATGACCTTCGTCGGCTACTTCTCGCCGATCCGCGAACTGGTGTTTGATTTCTTCACCGGCCAGGCCGATGGCTGGTCGTATTTCTGGGTCGGTTTCTTCACCCTCGCCACCTATGGCAATGCCGGCTGGCTGCGCGAACAGGTGTGTATCTACATGTGCCCGTACGCGCGCTTCCAGAGCGTGATGTTCGACAAAGACACCCTGATCGTGTCCTACGACCCGCGCCGTGGCGAAGTGCGTGGCCCGCGCAAAAAGGGCAGCGACTACCAGGCCGAGGGCCTGGGCGATTGCATCGACTGCACCATGTGCGTGCAGGTGTGCCCCACCGGTATCGACATTCGCGACGGCCTGCAAATCGAGTGCATCGGCTGCGCTGCCTGTATCGACGCCTGCGACAACATCATGGACAAGATGGACTACCCGCGCGGCCTGATCAGCTACACCACCGAGCACAACCTGTCCGGTCAGAAAACCCATAAATTGCGCCCGCGCCTGATCGGGTATGCCCTGGTGTTGCTGGCAATGATCAGCCTGTTGGCCGGCGCATTTTTCATGCGCTCGCTGGTGGGGTTCGACGTCAGCAAGGACCGCGTGCTGTACCGGGAAAACGCTGAAGGGCGCATCGAAAACGTCTACAGCCTGAAAATCATGAACAAGGACCAGCGCGACCACACCTACGTGCTCGACGCCTCGGGCCTGCCGGACCTCAAGCTGCAAGGCCGACGCGAAATCAAGGTTGCGGCCGGGGAAATCTTCAGCATGCCGGTGGAGTTGTCCAGCGCGCCGGAGCAACTGCCGTCGAGTACCAACGAGGTGAAATTCATCCTCAGGGATGCCGATGACGACAGCGTCCACATCGAAGCCAAGAGCCGATTCATCGGCCCACAAGTGCGTTAACCACCCAGTTCGCTAACTAGAGAGCACAACAATGCCCGTCGCTACTGCCGCAAGCCCCTGGTACAAGCACCTTTGGCCCTGGATCATCATTGGTATCCTGACCTGCTCGGTGACCCTGACCTTGTCCATGGTGACCATTGCGGTGAAAAACCCGGACAACCTGGTTAACGACAACTACTACGAAGCCGGCAAGGGGATCAACCGTTCCCTTGACCGCGAACTGCTGGCCCAAACCCTGCAACTGCGCGCCAACGTGCACCTGGACGAGTTGACCGGCGAAGTCGAGTTGCACCTCAGCGGCAACAGCAACCCGAATACCCTGGAGCTGAACCTGATTTCCCCGACCCAGCCGGAGAAGGACCGCAAGATCAACCTGACCCGCAGCGACAGCGAGCCCGGCCGCTACGTCGGCCAGGTGACCGACAAGGTCGAAGGCCGACGCTTCGTGGAACTGCTCGGTGTGGAAGGCGACAAGACCTGGCGCCTGTTTGAAGAAGAACAGGTCAGCCACGATAAGGACTTGCTGTTGGGTGACGAGCCGTTGCAAGGTGCAGAAGACTTGGACAAGTAAGCAACCTGCGCGTCGCGCATCGCGGGCCAGCCTGCTCCCACAAGGACACCATGATCCTGTGCAGGAGCCGGGCTGGCCCGTGATGAGGCCCACCCCGCCACCAAAGATCCAACTCATGACCAGCCCAATTCCCTGCTACCACTGTGCCCTGCCCGTCCCTGCCGGTAGCCGGTTTACCGCCGTGATCCTCGGCGAACGTCGCGAACTGTGCTGCCCGGGCTGCCAGGCGGTGGCCGAAGCCATTGTGGCCGGCGGCCTGGAAAGTTATTACCAGCACCGCAGCGAAGCCTCGGCAAACCCTGAGGCGCTGCCGGTGCAACTGGTGGACGAGCTGGCGCTGTACGACCGTGCCGATGTGCAAAAACCCTTTGTGCGCCACGATGGCGAGCTCGCCGAAACCACTCTGCTGATGGAAGGCATCAGTTGCGCCGCCTGCGGCTGGCTGATCGAGAAACACCTGCGCAGCCTGCCCGCAGTGGCCGAGGCACGCCTGAACCTGTCCAACCATCGCCTGCAAGTGCGCTGGGCCGACGGGCAATTGCCGTTGAGCCAACTGCTCGCTGAGCTGCGTCATATCGGCTATGCCGCCCATCCTTACCAGGCTGACCGTGCCGCCGAGCAACTGGCCGGCGAAAACCGCCTGGCCTTGCGCCAACTGGGCGTGGCGGGGTTGCTGTGGTTCCAGGCGATGATGGCGACCATGGCCACCTGGCCGGAATTCAATATCGACCTGAGCCCGGAGCTGCACGTGATCCTGCGCTGGGTGGCGATGTTTCTGACCACCCCCATTGTGTTCTACAGCTGCGCGCCATTTTTCAAAGGTGCACTGCGCGACCTGCGCACGCGCCACCTGACCATGGATGTGTCGGTATCCCTGGCCATTGGCGGCGCGTATTTCGCGGGCATTTGGACGGCCATCACCGGCGTCGGCGAGTTGTATTTCGACGCGGTGGGCATGTTCGCGCTGTTCCTGCTGGCCGGCCGCTACCTTGAGCGCCGGGCGCGGGAACGCACGGCCGCCGCCACCGCGCAATTGGTCAACCTGTTGCCCGCCTCTTGCCTGCGCCTCAACGCTGACGGCCAAAGCGAGCGCATCCTGCTCAGTGAGCTGGCGTTGGGCGACCGGGTGCTGGTGCATCCCGGCGCGGTACTGCCAGCGGACGGGGTGATTCTTGACGGCCAATCCAGTATTGATGAATCCCTGCTCACCGGTGAGTACCTGCCACAGCCTCGGCACAGCGGTGATGCAGTCACCGCCGGTACGCTCAACGTCGAAGGCGCACTCACCGTCGAAGTCCGTGCCCTGGGCCATGACACGCGCCTGTCCGCCATCGTGCGCCTGCTGGAACGCGCCCAGGCCGAGAAACCGCGCCTGGCACAAATCGCCGACCGGGCCGCACAGTGGTTCCTGTTGTGTTCGCTGATTGCCGCCGTATTGATCGGCCTGGTGTGGTGGGAGCTGGATGCCTCGCGGGCATTTTGGATCGTGCTGGCGATGCTGGTGGCGACCTGCCCGTGCGCGCTGTCACTGGCCACACCGACCGCCCTCACCGCCGCCACCGGCACGCTGCACACACTCGGCTTGCTGTTGACCCGTGGCCATGTGCTGGAAGGCTTGAATCAAATCGACACGGTGATTTTCGACAAGACCGGTACGCTGACCGAAGGCCGCTTGGCGTTACGCGCGATCCGCCCCTTGAGCGCACTGAACAGTGATGAATGCCTGAGCCTCGCCGCCGCCCTGGAAAACCGCTCCGAACACCCGATTGCCCGGGCGTTCGGCCGAGCGCCGCTGGCCGCCGATGAAGTCCTCAGCTCCCCGGGGCTCGGCCTGGAAGGTCGCGTAGGCGAACGCCAGTTGCGCATCGGCCAGCCTGGTTTTGTCTGCGAACTGAGTGGCTGCCAAATTCCCGAGTCGCCGGATGAGGCCGGCCAATGGCTGCTGCTGGGCGACCGTCGTGGCGCACTTGCCTGGTTCGTGCTGGATGACCGCCTGCGCAGCGACGCGCCAGCCCTGCTGGCCGCGTGCAAGGCGTGGGGCTGGCGCACGCTGCTGCTGTCGGGCGACAGCTCGCCGATGGTCGCCAGTGTCGCCCTGGAGCTGGGCATCGACGAAGCCCATGGCGGCCTGCGCCCTGACGACAAACTGCAGGTGCTGCAACAGCTGCACCAGCAAGGCCGCAAGGTGCTGATGCTCGGCGATGGCGTCAATGATGTGCCCGTGTTGGCCGCCGCCGATATCAGTGTGGCGATGGGCTCGGCCACAGACCTGGCGAAAACCAGCGCCGATGCTGTGTTGCTGTCCAACCGCCTCGACGCGCTGGTGCAAGCGTTTAGTCTCGCGCGGCGCACGCGCCGGGTAATCATCGAAAACCTGTGGTGGGCCGGGCTGTACAATGGCCTTATGCTGCCGTTTGCCGCCCTCGGCTGGATCACTCCAATCTGGGCGGCGATCGGCATGTCCCTCAGTTCGTTGACTGTGGTGCTCAACGCCTTGCGCCTGACTCGCCTGCCGAGCGCGCCGGCTGCAAGCGCCGCCTTAGTAACCCGCCCGCTGCCGGCTTGAGCCGCACAGGCATGGAGTGCAGATGCCAGCTCTATACGTGATGATTCCAGCGGCGCTGCTGTTAGTCGGCGTGGCCATTTACATCTTCTTCTGGGCGGTGGACAGCGGCCAGTACGACGACCTCGACGGCCCGGCCCACAGCGTGCTGTTCGACGACCAGGACCCGAACCACCTGGCCGCCGTGGACGAAGCCAACGGGCCCGAGCAACCGCCCGCGCCAAAAGCCCCCCCCCATGCTTGAACTGGCACCGTTGCTGGTCTCCGCGCTGATCCTCGGCCTGCTCGGCGGCGGCCACTGCCTGGGCATGTGCGGCGGGCTGATGGGCGCGCTGACCCTGGCCATTCCAAAGGAGCAACGCAGCCGCCGCTTTCGCCTGCTGCTGGCGTACAACCTCGGCAGAGTGCTCAGCTACGCCACCGCCGGGTTATTGATTGGCCTGGCCGGCTGGGCGGTGGCCAACAGCCCGGCGGCGATGTTCTTGCGTGTGCTGGCCGGGTTGCTGCTGATCAGCATGGGCTTGTACCTGGCCGGCTGGTGGAGCGGCCTCACCCGTATCGAAAGCCTCGGGCGTGGTCTGTGGCGCTACCTGCAACCCGTCGCCAACCGTTTGCTGCCGGTGTCCAGCCTGCCGCGCGCTTTGCTGCTGGGCGCGCTATGGGGCTGGTTGCCGTGCGGGTTGGTCTACAGCACCCTGCTGTGGGCCGCGAGCCAGGGTAATGCGCTGGACAGTGCATGGCTGATGCTGGCTTTCGGGCTGGGCACTTGGCCGGTGTTGCTGGCCACCGGGCTGGCGGCCGAACGTGTCACGGCGTTGCTGCGCAAACGCAGCGTGCGTGTGGCCGGTGGTTTACTGGTGATGGTCTTCGGTATCTGGACGCTGCCCGGTCCGCATCAGCACTGGTTGATGGGCCACTAAACGCCCATGTGGCATAGCGCCGCTCCCCGTTGATACAAGTCAACATGCCATTGCGGCCATGCCCCTAGACTCGGTCCACTAGCCTATTCGGGGGACCGCCCGCATGCTCGACGCCATTCGTTGGGACACAGATCTGATTCACCGTTACGACTTGGCGGGGCCGCGCTACACGTCCTACCCCACCGCCGTACAATTCGACAGCCAGGTCGGCACCTTCGACCTGCTCCACGCCCTGCGCGACAGCCGCAAGGCCGTGCGCCCCTTGTCGCTGTATGTGCATGTGCCGTTCTGCGCGAACATTTGCTACTACTGCGCATGCAACAAGGTCATCACCAAGGACCGCGGCCGCGCCCAGGCCTATCTGCAACGCCTGGAGCAGGAAATCCAGTTGGTGGCCTGCCACCTCGACCCGAAACAGCCGGTGGAGCAGTTGCACTTTGGCGGCGGCACGCCGACGTTTCTCAGCCACGACGAACTGCGCCAGGTCATGACAAGCCTGCGCCAGCATTTCAATTTGCTCGATGATGACTCCGGTGATTACGGCATCGAGATTGACCCGCGTGAAGCCGACTGGGCGACCATGGGGTTGCTGCGTGAACTGGGCTTCAACCGCGTGAGCATCGGCCTGCAAGACCTCGACCCCGAGGTACAAAGGGCGGTCAACCGCTTGCAAAGTCTGGAAGAAACCCGCGCAGTGATTGATGCGGCACGCACCCTGCAGTTTCGCTCGATCAACGTCGACCTGATCTACGGCCTGCCCAAGCAGTCGCCGCTGAATTTTGCGCGTACCGTCGAAGAAGTGATCAACCTGCAACCGGATCGCCTGTCGGTATTCAACTATGCGCACCTGCCGGAGCGTTTTATGCCACAGCGGCGGATCAACGCCGACGACTTGCCCTCCCCGGCAGAAAAACTGCTGATGCTGCAAACCACCATCGAGCAGTTGACCCAGGCGGGCTATCGCTACATCGGCATGGACCACTTTGCCCTGCCCGATGACGAACTGGCCATCGCCCAGGAAGAAGGCAGGCTGCAACGCAATTTCCAGGGCTATACCACCCACGGGCATTGCGACTTGATTGGGTTGGGTGTCTCGGCAATCAGCCAGATCGGTGACCTGTACTGCCAGAACAGCAGCGACCTCAACCACTACCAGAGCGCGCTGGCCGGCGGGCAGCTGGCGACCAGCCGTGGCCTGGTCTGCACCACGGATGATCGCTTGCGGCGGGAGGTGATTCAGCAGTTGATCTGCAATTTCAGCCTGGGCTTCGAGCTGATCGAACAAGCGTTCAACATCGACTTTCGCGGTTATTTCGACGAGCTCTGGCCGCAGTTGGAGACGATGGCCGCAGACGGCCTGATTGAACTCGATGCCCAGGGCATTCGCGTACTGCCCGCCGGGCGTTTGTTAGTACGCTCGGTGTGCATGGTGTTCGATGCCTACCTGGAGCACCAGAACAGGCAACGGTTTTCGCGGGTGATCTAAGCGCCGCTACTTCATCGCCAGGCTCATGGCTTCCAACTGAGCGGCTGGCGGCTCGTTCTTCAGGGTTTTGCCCAACTGCGTCTGGGTCGTTACCAAGGCGGCTTGTAGGGTCGCCACATCGCCCTGCAATCTGGCCACCTTGGCCTGCTGTGCCTCGGGGCTCAGGGCGGTGTCAGACATGGCAGCCGAGAGTTCAGCCATTTTTTCGGCGAGCTGCTTTTTCAGTTCGCGGATCATTTTCAACAACTGCTTGACGCTATCGCTCAAGCTGCTGTTGTCGATATCGCTGTTGGGCGATTGCTCGGCCTTCGATGCGCCCATCCCCGCACCGGAAATGACCACCTTCACACCTTCGGTGGGCGTGGGTTGAACATTCTTGGCTTCGGTTGGCGCCTTGGTGGTGGCGTCTTTATCTTTTGCCGCATCGGCGGCCTTCCATACCGATACCGCTGCCACGTTGATATTCGGGTTCTGGATCGAACTGACTGACATGATCTGAGCTCCGGCTCATGGAGATACCTTCATGTATCGGCACTGATACATAATCCTTTATACCGTTGCTGCTTTTTTGTACAGACTGGCCTCACTCCCCTCAGTGCGTTACCCTTACGTCTTATGTGTGTTTTCTCACAAGGATTTAAGAAATGTCCGAGCCAGTCAAGCTGCGCGCTCACAGTCAGGCTCACTGCAAGGATTGCAGCCTGGCGCCCCTCTGCCTGCCACTTTCATTGAATTTGGAAGACATGGAAGCGCTGGACGAAATCGTTAAACGTGGTCGCCCGCTGAAAAAAGGCGAGTTCCTGTTTCGCCAAGGCGACAAATTCGATTCCGTTTATGCAGTACGTTCCGGAGCGTTGAAGACGTTCAGCCTGAGCGACGGCGGCGAAGAGCAGATCACCGGTTTCCACCTGCCCAGCGAACTGGTCGGGCTGTCCGGCATGGACACCGAGATTCACCCCGTGTCAGCCCAGGCACTGGAGACGACGTCGGTGTGCGAAATCCCCTTCGAACGCCTGGATGAATTGGCCCTGCAACTGCCGCAGTTGCGTCGCCAGTTGATGCGTGTGATGAGCCGAGAGATTCGTGACGATCAACAGATGATGTTGCTGCTGTCGAAAAAAACCGCCGACGAGCGTATCGCCACCTTCCTGGTCAACTTGTCGGCACGTTTCCGCGCCCGTGGGTTCTCGGCCAATCAGTTCCGCCTGAGCATGTCGCGCAATGAAATCGGCAATTACCTGGGCCTCGCGGTAGAAACCGTGTCCCGAGTGTTCACGCGTTTTCAGCAGAACGAATTGATTGCCGCCGAAGGCAAGGAAGTGCACATTCTCGACCCCATCCAGTTGTGCGCGCTGGCCGGTGGTTCGCTGGACGGTTGATGCAAAGGCTTGCGGCCGCGCCAATCGGCGAGGCCGCAGGTATACTTCGAGTCCGTTTTCAGCCCTCAGGACTCTTCGACGATGACCTTCGATTCGTTCGACATCAAATCCCTGATTCGCCCTGTCATCGATTTCCCCAAGCCTGGGGTGATATTTCGTGACATCACGCCCCTGTTCCAATCGCCCAGGGCCCTGCGCCTGGTGGCGGACAGCTTTGCCCAGCGTTATGTCGAGGCCGACTTTACCCACATCGGCGCGATGGATGCGCGCGGCTTTCTGATCGGTTCGATCATCGCCTACCAACTGAACAAACCGCTGATCCTGTTCCGCAAGCAGGGCAAGCTGCCGGCCGACGTGCTGGCCGAGGGTTACCAGACCGAATACGGCGAAGCCTTCCTCGAAGTGCACGCCGACAGCCTGTGTGAAGGCGACTCGGTGCTGATGTTCGATGACCTGATCGCCACCGGCGGTACCTTGATCGCTGCCGCCAACCTGGTGCGGCGCATGGGCGCGAAGATTTTTGAAGCGGCGGCGATCATTGATTTGCCCGAGCTGGGTGGCTCGCAGCGTTTGCAAGACATGGGCATTCCGACGTTTTGCCTGACCCAGTTTGCATTGACCGAACGTTAAGCATTGCCGGAACCAGCCTCATCGCTGGCAAGCCCGCTCCCCCATCCGAATGCGCTCACCTGTGGGGGCCGGGCCTGCCCGCGATGGAGCCCGTGAACCCCGTCACAACCCCATCTGCTTGCTGATGATTTCATTCATCACTTCGCGGGTGCCGCCGCCGATGGACAGGATGCGGTTGTCGCGATACAGCCGCTCCACCAGGCTGCCGCGCATGTAGCCTTGGCCGCCAAGGATCTGCACGGCGTCGTAAGTGACGCGATCGGCAGTGTCGGTGGCCAGGTTCTTGGCCATGGAAATTTCCTTGATCACACTCATGCCTGCGGCCATTTTTGCTGCCTGGCGATACGTGAATTCCCGCGACACTTCCACCGCCGTCGCCATCTCGGCCAGCCGATGCTTGAGCACCTGGAATTTGCCGATGGGTTTGCCAAAGGCTTCGCGCTGGGCGGCCCATTTGAGGCTTTCCTCCAGCGCCAGTTGCGCGGTCATATTGGCCATCAACGCCAGGGCCAGGCGCTCACTTTGGAAGTTGCCCATGATGCAGGCAAAGCCCATGTTCTCGACGCCGATCAGGTTGCCCACAGGCACGTGGCAATCGTCAAAGAACAACTCCGCCGTGTCCGACGCCCACCAACCCATTTTCTTCAACGGCTGACCGACCGTGAAGCCCGGCGTACCTTTTTCGATGAGCACTAAGCTGATACCGCCAAAGCCCGGCCCGCCTGTGCGGACGGCCACGGTGTAGAAGTCGGCACGGTTGCCGCTGGTGATAAAGGTTTTGCTGCCGCTCACCCGGTAATGCTCGCCATCACGGATCGCGCGGGTTTGCAGGTTGGCCACATCGGAGCCACCGCCAGGCTCGGTAACGGCCAGGGCGATGATCTTTTCGCCGGCCAACACCTGGGGCGCGACGCGGTCACGCACTTCGGGCCGCGCCCATTTGACGACGGGCGGCAGGCCGATATCCAGCGAACCCAGCCCTGCAACGACCCCACCGGAACCACAGCGCATCAACTCTTCGCTGGCAGCGACCTTGGCAAACAGATCACCTTCGTGACTGCCGCCCAGACTCTCCGCGTAACCGATACCCAGAATCCCCGCAACGCCGGCCTTGCGGTACAGCTCGCGAGGAAAGCTTTCCGCCTCCTCCCATTGCTCGATGCCCGGCAACATCTCGCGCTCGACAAAACGGCGCACGCTGTCGCGGACCAATTGGTGGCTGGGGTCGAAGTAGTCCTGATAGGCAGACATCGGTAAGCTCCACGCTGAGGTGGAACGAACTTACCAAGCGCTTGCTTGGTTATCAAGCGATCAAGCTCACACAAAACAGTGTGGGAGCGGGCTTGCTCGCGAATGCGCGGGTTCAGTCAATACATCTGCTGACTGAAACCCCACATTCGCGAGCACGCCCGCTCGCACATTTTGAACGGTGACTAGCGTTAAAGGGCGATCGGTTTGCGACCTGCAAACGAATGCGCCAACGTGCCGCCATCGACCAATTCCAGCTCACCCCCCAGCGGCACGCCGTGGGCGATACGCGACGTCACCAGCCCTTTGTTGCTCAACAGCTGGGCGATGTAATGCGCGGTCGCCTCACCTTCCACCGTTGGGTTGGTCGCCAGGATCACCTCGGTAAAGGTGCCCTGCTCTTGAATGCGTGCCACCAGTTGCGGAATGCCGATGGCTTCCGGCCCCAGGCCGTCCAACGGCGAGAGGTGCCCTTTAAGCACAAAGTAGCGCCCGCGATAGCCGGTCTGCTCTACCGCATACACATCCATCGGCCCCTCTACCACGCACAGCAACGTGTCGTCGCGGCGCGGGTCGGCACATTGCGGGCAGAGTTCTTCTTCGGTGAGGGTGCGGCACTGGCGGCAGTGGCCCACGCCGGTCATGGCCTGGCTCAAGGCCTGGGCCAAGCGCGTGCCGCCGCTGCGATCCCGCTCCAGCAGTTGCAGCGCCATACGCTGGGCGGTTTTCTGACCCACACCCGGCAAGGTACGCAGGGCGTCGATCAGTTGGCGAATCAGAGGGCTGAAGCTCATGGGGCAATGGTCCGACAAAACAACGAGACGCGGTTTATACCCGCGCCCCGGATTAGCGTCAAATGGTCAATCCTGTGCGACGCGCACCACCAACTTGCCGAAGTTGCGCCCCTCAAGCAAACCGATAAAGGCTTCAGGCGCCTGCTCCAGGCCCTCGACCACGTCTTCGCGGAACTTGATCTTGCCATCGCGCACCCACGGCGCCATGGCGCTGAGGAATTCAGGCTGGCGATCACCGTAGTCGTCGAACACGATAAAGCCCTGGATGCGCACGCGCTTGGTCAGCAAGGTGCGTTGCAGCGCCGGCAGACGGTCGGGACCGCTCGGCGCTTCATGGGCGTTGTAGCCGGCGATCAAGCCGCACAGGGGAATCCGCGCTTTGGGGTTGAGCAACGGCAGCACCGCATCGAACACCTTGCCGCCGACGTTTTCAAAGTAAATGTCCACGCCGTTGGCGCAGGCCAGGGCCAGCTCGTTGGCAAAATCGGCGCTCTTGTGATCGATGCACGCGTCAAAACCCAGCTCGTCCACCACGTAGCGGCATTTGTCCGCGCCACCGGCGATGCCCACCACTCGCAAGCCCTTGAGCTTGGCCACCTGGCCCACCACCGAACCGACGGCGCCGGAGGCAGCCGCCACCACCAGGGTTTCCCCCGCCTTGGGCTGCCCGATATCCATCAGCCCCATGTACGCAGTCATCCCCGGCATGCCCAGCACACCCAGCGCCATCGACGGGCTCGCCAGGCCCTTGGGCACCGGGATCAGGTTACGTCCGTCGGAAACGCTGTGGCTCTGCCAGCCGGTGGAGCCGACGACCAGGTCACCCACTTCGAATTTCGGGTTACGCGATTGCTCGATACGGCTGACAGCGCCACCGGTCATAACCTCGTCGATTTCAACCGGAGCCGCGTAGGAAGGTGCGTCACTCATGCGGCCGCGCATATAGGGATCGAGGGACAGGTACAGGGTTTTCAATAGCACCTGGCCGTCCGCCAACTCGGGCAAGGTCACGCGTTCCAAGCGGAAATTTTCCGGGGTCGGTGCGCCTTGAGGGCGCGAGACCAGCACGACGCGCTGGTTCAGAATCGGTTCTTCAGACATCAGGGAACTCCTTTATCGAATTCATCGGTATAGGGTGCAGACCCTGTAAGGCGCTTCAGGGTTCAGATTGAACGCAGTGCGTCCTCGTGGCATGACGTGACTGCCCAGCGGACGATTACCGCACAAACAAAAATGCCAGGCGCGATGCCTGGCATTTTTATTAAAGCAAAAGCTCACCGATCAGAACGGCAGCTTCATGCCCGGCGGCAGTTGCATGCCGGCGGTCACGCCAGACATTTTGTCCTGGCTGTTGGCTTCGATCTTGCGCACGGCGTCGTTGACGGCCGCCGCGAACAGCGCTTCAAGCATTTCCAGGTCATCTTCACTGGCACCGGGCAACACGCTTGGGTCAATGCTCACGCGCTTGATGTCGTGACGACCGGTCATCACCACGCTGACCATATCGCCACCGGCTTTACCGGTGACTTCGGCGTTGGCCAGTTCTTCCTGCATCTTGGCCATCTTTTCCTGCATCTGCTGCGCCTGCTTCATCAGGCCGGCCATGCCACCTTTCATCATGGGAATCACCTCAAAAGTACGTGGATCAATAAGTAGCCCGGTTTTATCACGCTTGGGGCACCGGGGCGTCGACAGGTTCAATAGTATCTTGGCGCACGACCGCACCAAACTGTTGCATCATTTGCTGGATGAGCGGATCACCGTGGATCGAGCTTTCCGCTTCTTGCTGACGGTTGATGCGTCGGCGTGTCGCGGCCTGGGCCGGGGTTTCCTGCTCGGGCTTGATCAGCTCGATGGTGATGGTCAGCGTGCGCTCATGGTACTGGTTCAGCGCATCGTTGAGCCGGCGTTGCTGGGTCGCGTTGAACAGCGCGCTGTGGGCCGGGTCCAGGTGCAACAGCCAATGGTCACCATCGATGGCGATCAAGGTGCAGTTGGCCGCGATGCTGCCGGTCATGCCGGAGATCGGCAATTTCGGGAACAGCTCCAGCCACTGCAAGGCCAGGCCGGTGGCCGGGGCCGCCGCCGGTTCCGCTTCGGGCTCGGGCGCCGGTTCGGCGGTGTGCTCGCTGGCCAGGTCATCCAGGTAGCTGTAGGCCGAATCCATGTCCGGCTCGATGTAGTCTTCGTCCAGTGGCGGTTCGTCGTCGAGGTCGATGCCCGGCGTCGCAGCGTCGACTTGGGCGACCGTCGGCTCGGGCACCGGCGCAGACACCCACTCGGGCGCGGCCGGCACAACACTGTCCGGTGTCGGTGCGGGCATCGGCGTCAGCTCGGGCTGCTCGCCGATTGTTTCCAGTACGGGCTCCACGGCAGGCTGCAGCTCGACGTCAGGCTCGGCGTCTATCGGATCGTTCCAGGGCAGGTCGACCACCGGGGCCGGTTCGGGCTCGGGCTCGGGCTCGATCACCGGCGCCGGCTGCGGCGCTGGCTCGGCCACGGGCGCGGCAACCACAGGCTCCGGTGCCGGAGCAACCGGCGCAGGTGCAGCAACCACTGGCGCGGCCACCGCTGCGCCAGCCACTGGTTTGGCGGAATCAACTGTGGCCTGGCTGATTCCCACTGGCTTTAGCGGCTGTCTCGGTGCATCTGCCGAGTCAGCGGGCCGGAAGGCCAGCATCCGCAGCAGGACCATTTCAAAGCCACCACGCGGGTCCGGCGCCAGGGGCAAATCCCTGCGGCCGATCAGGCCCATCTGGTAGTAAAACTGTACGTCTTCGGCCGGCAACGCCTGGGCCAGCGCCAACACGCGGTCGCGGTCGCCATGGCCGTTGTCGACACCTTCCGGCAACGCCTGGGCGATGGCGACACGGTGCAGCACGTTGAGGATTTCCGAGAGCACACCGTTCCAGTCCGGCCCTTGCTCCGACAAGTGGCGCACGGCTTCAAGCAATGCCTTGGCATCACCTTCGATCAGCGCGTGCAGCACGTCGAATACCTGGCCGTGGTCGAGGGTGCCGAGCATGGCGCGCACATCGGCGGCCATGACCTTGCCTTCACCGAAGGCGATGGCCTGGTCGGTGAGGCTCATGGCATCACGCATCGAACCATCGGCAGCACGGCCGAGCAGCCACAGTGCGTCGTCTTCGAACGGTACGTTCTCGACACCCAGCACGTGGGTCAAATGCTCGACCACACGCTCGGGGGTCATGTTTTTCAGGGAGAACTGCAGGCACCGCGACAGAATCGTTGCAGGAAGCTTCTGCGGGTCGGTGGTGGCCAGAATGAATTTGACGTAGGGCGGCGGCTCTTCCAGGGTTTTCAACAATGCGTTGAAGGAATGACTGGACAGCATGTGCACTTCGTCGATCAGGTAGACCTTGAAGCGGCCACGGCTCGGCGCGTACTGCACGTTGTCGAGCAATTCGCGGGTGTCTTCGACCTTGGTGCGGCTCGCGGCGTCGATCTCGATCAGGTCGACGAAACGCCCTTCGTCGATTTCGCGGCACACCGAACACGTGCCGCAAGGCGTCGACGTGATGCCGGTTTCGCAGTTCAGGCATTTGGCAATAATGCGCGCAATGGTGGTCTTGCCCACCCCGCGCGTACCGGTGAACAGGTAGGCATGGTGCAGCCGTTGGCTGTCCAAGGCATTGATCAGAGCCTTGAGCACATGGGTCTGGCCGACCATTTCGCGGAACGAGCGCGGACGCCATTTACGTGCAAGAACCTGATAACTCATCGAAAACCGTCGCAACTGGGAAGCGGAAGCCGGTAATGCTAGCGGAGCAAGGGGGAAATTGCATCCGGCACGCTCGCCTAATCTGACTAAGCTTGCCTGATGGGCCCCACGAAGGCCTCAACCCGGAGAGTGTATGCGCGTAATCCTGGGCGCTTTATGGATGATTTCCCTCACCAGCCTCGCGGCACCCGCGCCGTTGCGCTTCTCGATTTCCGACAGTTGGGCGATGCCCATGGCCGAAGTCGAACACCGCCGGCCCACTCAGGGCATTTTGTATGACTTGATGTTGAGCCTGGCCACCCAGGTCGGGCGCCCGGCCGAGTTCCACGTACTGGCACGGCCCCGCATCGCCGGTGCCATGGCGCACGGCGACATTGACGTGCGCTGCTATGTCGCCCGGGACTGGGTCGACAACCTGTCCGGCGACTACATCTGGAGCGTGCCCCTGATGGTGCAACGAAATGTGCTGGCGAGCAGCCCGGCAGCGCCACAACCGGTGCAGGTCAGTGAGCTGGCACCCCAGTCGATCGGCACCGTGCTTACCTACCACTACGCCACGCTCGACCCGCTGTTCGCCAGCGGCCGGCTGACCCGTGACGATTCGCGCAGCGAGGCGCTGGTGCTGCAAAAGCTGGTGGCCGGGCGCTATAAATACGCCGTCATCAATGAATGGGTGCTGGACCGATTCAACCTCAACCTGCCTGCCGACCAGCAGTTGCCCAAGGCCGCCGTGATCGACGAGCAAAGCCTGGGTTGCATCGTGCGCAATGACCCGAAAGTCCCGGTGCAACGGATCTTGCGCACACTGTTGCGGATGAAAATGTCGGGCGAGATCGATGACATCATCAAGCTGTACACCGGTGAAAATGCGCAACAGCTGCCGACTCCTGACAAGAACTGACAGGGCCCTCTCCTAAACTGGGCTGACTCAACCGCCCGTTCTCAAGGAGCCTGTATGAACACCGTCGCCCACTACTTTCTGCTGTACGTAGACAGCCCGGCCACCAGCGCCAACTTCTATAGCCGCCTGCTGGACAAGCCCCCGGTGGAGTTGAACCCGACGTTTGCCCTGTTCATCCTCGACACCGGTGTGAAGCTGGGGCTGTGGTCACGGCACACCGTAGAGCCGGCCGCCCGGATCACTGGCGGCGGCGGCGAGGTAGGCTTTTCCCTGCCCGACAATGCCGCGGTCGACGCCCTGCACGCTCAGTGGGTAGCGAGCGGCGCGACGATCATCCAGTCACCGACCACCCTGGACTTCGGTTACACCTTTGTCGCCCAGGACCTTGATGGCCACCGGCTGCGCGCGTTCAGCCTGAGCGACTGATCGCCAGCGGCCCTCCAGGCTGATGGCCGCGACGCTGGCCAGTACAATCACACCGCCCAGCACCACCTGCAGGGCAATGTGTTCGCCCAGCAGCGTCGCGGCCATCACCATGGCGACCGGCGGAATCAGGTACATCGCCAGCGAGGCGCGGCTGACGTCGATGTGTTTCAACACATACCCCCACGCCAGATACGCCAGGGCGCTCGGAAAGATCCCCAGCACCAGCACCGCGAGGTTTCCGGCAACGGCGCCTGCCCGACAGCATTGGCCAGGCCCGGCAGGTTCACACACAGCATCAGCGTGCCCGCCCACACCATGTAGCACGCCATGGTCAGTGGACTGTAGCGATGCGCGTAGTGTTTCTGGATGGCGAAGTACACGCTCCACGACACGGCCGCCAATAAAATCAGCAAACCGCGCGGGTCGATTTCGCCTAAGCCCTGATCGCCCCAGATCACCACCAGCACGCCGACCAACCCCAACAGCACGCAGCCCCAACGCCAGGCACTGACCCGCTCCTTCAAGGCAAAAAACGCGATCAGCACACTGAACAGCGGCGCCGACTGCGCGAGCACACTGGACGCCGCCGCCGTCACCCATTGCTGCCCATAGTTGAGGCTGGTGTGGTGCAGGAACACCCCGAAAAACCCCAGCACCAGCAGCCACGGCAGATCCTGCAAACGCGGGCGCGCGATGCCCACCAGCACGGCCACACCCGCCATGAATACCGACGCGATCAAGAACCGCAGCAACGCCAACTGACCGGGGCTGTAACTGTGCAGCCCCATGTGCACGCCAATCGGTGAATAGGCCCAACAGAGGATGACGCCAGCGATGACTAGCGTAATCTTTAAGGATGACGGGGTATTCATCGACGGCGTCCAGAAACTGAGAAGGAATACCGTCAGTCTTGGCCTGAGCAAGACGTAGGACAATTGACCGTTTCTGACTTCTGAAATCACTGGAACTGAGCAATGGAACTGGCCCAACTGAAAATGGTGCGAGCCGTGGCACAAACCGGCAGCGTGGCCCAGGCCGCTCTGCAATTGCACTGCGTGCCCTCCAACATCACCACGCGTATCAAGCAGTTGGAAGGCGAGTTGGGCACGCCGCTGTTTATTCGTGCGGGCCGTGGGCTGGCGATCAGTGCCGCCGGTGAAATCTTCCTGGACTACTGCGAGCGCATCCTGGCGTTGGTGGACGAGTCCAAACGCGCGGTGGATGCCAACGCCATTCCGCGCGGCACCTTGCGCATCGGCGCGGTAGAGTCCAGCGCCAGCGGGCGCCTGCCGCCGTTGCTGGCGGAATACCATCGCCGTTACCCGAACGTCACCCTTGAGCTGGTCACCGGCGCCTGGGCGCAACTGCTGGACGACCTGCAACACCATCGTCTCGACGTGGCGTTGGTCGCCTCCGGCGGCAAACGCGCCAAGCTCGAACGCTGCGTGGTCTACAGCGAGCGCCTGGTGCTGATTGCCAGCGCGTCCAGCGCGCCGATCAACAGTGCCGAAGACCTCGCGGGCCGCACGCTGCTGGTGTGGCCAACGGGTTGCCCGTATCGCGCCGCATTGGAGAACTGGATCAAACCCCATGACGTCAAGCCAAGCATCGCCAGCTATGCCAGCTGGGGCACGATCATCGGTTGTGTCAGCGCAGGCATTGGCGTGGCGCTGGCACCGGAAGGCATCCTGGCCCGCTATGAGCAGGCCAACCAGCTGACGTCCTACCGGTTTGAGGAGTTGCAGGCCGTGGACAACCTGCTGTTTTGGCACACTGACACACAGCGGCACCTGGCACGGGATGCGTTTGCCGAGCTGCTGCGCGAGGCTTTCGGCTAACCCAGGCGAGCTCGTTTACGCTATTCTCCGGCGAAATTAATTCAAAATGTAAGGGACTACCATGAATTACATCCGCCTATTGCTCGCGGCGGCCGCCCTGAGCCTGCCTGCCGCACTCGCCTCTGCCGCCCCCACGCCTGCGCCCGTTGAAGCCAGCGCACCGGCCGAAACCGCCGAGCACTTTCTCGCTTCACTCAAGCAAAAGACCGGCACGGTCACGCTGCCCAGTGGCATTGCAACCCTCAAGCTTAACGATGAGTTCTACTACCTCGACCCGGCCGACACCGAGCGCCTGCTGACCGATGGCTGGGGCAACCCGCCAGGCTTCAAGACCCTGGGCATGATCGTGCCGAAAGCTGTAAGCCCACTGTCGGAGCGCGGCTGGGGCGTGATCGTCAGTTATAAGGCAGACGGCCACGTGTCCGACGAAGACGCCGCGAAAATCGACTACGCCGAACTGCTCAAGCAAATGCAGGAAGACGACGACGCCGACAACAAGGAGCGCCAGAAACAAGGCTACGCCGGCCTGCACCTGTTGGGCTGGGCCGAGCCGCCGCACTACGACGACACTACCCACAAAATGTATTGGGCCCGCGAGCTGAAAGCCGACGACGCCCAGCAGACCACCCTCAACTACAGCATCCGCGTATTGGGTCGTGAAGGCGTTCTGGAACTCAATGCCGTCGCCGCCATGGTCGACCTGCCGACCATCAAGCAGGAAATGCCCAAAGTCCTGGCCTTTACCAACTTCACCGACGGCAACCTGTACACCGACTTCAACCCGAAGACCGACAAGCTTGCCACGTACGGCCTCGCGGCGTTGGTTGCCGGCGGGATCGCCGCCAAGGCCGGGCTGTTCGCCAAAATCGGCATATTCCTGCTGGCGGCGAAGAAGTTTCTGGTAATCGGCGTGGTGGCGTTGCTCGCCCTGCTCCGCAAGCTGTTCAACCGCAACAAAGCCTGAACCCCGCACATACAAACGCCGCAGTCTGCCTGGCAGGCTGCGGCGTAGCGGGTTAACTCAGGCTAGCGGTGGCATCGCTCAGCTTTTCGGCGCAGACACACGGCGGTATTGGTCCTGGCTGATCCAGCCAGTGAACGAGCGGCCTTTGGCATTGGTAAACTCAACCTTGGCCGACCCCTCCTTGTAGGCCAGCACGCCGACCACATCATTCTTGACGATGTACGGGCGCTTGGCAGCGTCGGCGCCCGGGGCTTTCAGCAGGTAAGCCTTGTCAGCAGACACCGTCACAAGGCCGATCCATTTTTTGTTGGCTGTTTGGGTCAACTCCAGGCCCGTCGCGATCTCCGGCATCAGCACGCTGATACAACCGGGATGCTGACGGCCCTGCTCCACCGTCAGGGTGACGCCGTCGGACGCGGCCACCACACTGCCAGGGTAAGCAGCATCGAGCCAGGTGGTCAGCGCTTCAGGCTTGCCTTGCAGATAGAACGTGCAACTGCGGGTCACGCCCTCGCCCAATGCTTCCGAGTAATAGCCTTCGACCTGATGCTCGGGCGTGACCGCCAGCATCAGCCCTTCGTATTGGCCCGAGTGCAATTCAGTCGCACCTGCCCATCCAGGCAAGACAGCGCACCACGACAACACGGCGATTGCTGAAAAACGGCTCATCTTATTTTTTCCCTTCCAGTGCGTCGTAGGCTTTTTTAATCAGCACGTCATAGTTGCCATAATCGTCGCCGTTATAGCCACGCGCCATACCAACATAATCCTTGTTTTTCATGGCCTTCATCAGTGAAGGGCTTTGGCTGCAAAACGACACGAAGGCTTTCAACTGGTTACCGGCATTAATCTTTAAGGCCGCGACGAACTCAAATACCGTCTTGTAACCGCACGACCCGAAGTTGAACCCCATCACCTGAAACATGCCCCAGGACGCCGACTTCAGCGCCGCCTCCTGGTCCAGGGCAAATGCAGTCGCCATGGTTTCCCACGCCTTGACCTGATCCTTGTTATTGACCTGCCATTGTGGCCCGGCCTTTTTCACATAGGGGTACGACAGCAACGGGTGCGCCTGGTCGTAGATCTTCTTGGTGTACTTGCGAAAATGATGCCCTTCAAACGCGATCACCGGCAATTTGGCCGGCCCGAAGCCAGAGCGTCCGCCGGACTCCACCGTGGCGAACGCCTTGATGATGTTCACCGAAATGCCGTTGCCCAGCTGGGTGGCGGCGTTCTGAAAGTCGGTATCGGTGAGCGTCATGCCGCCATCGCAGGTGGACTGCAGCATCAATTGCCGGTTACGCCGCTCGGCCTCGACCATCGCGCGCATGCGGTCCAGGTACACATTGACCGTGGCTTGCACCGCATCGCCGCTGTTATTGCCGAAAACATTGAGAAAGCTCGGGATTCGCATCGTCGGATACGCCTTCACCGGCACCTTCACCGCTTCTTCGATCAAACTGTTGAAGGTCCGACCGGTAGGGTCGATCACGCCATCGGGGTGCGCGTACTTGAGATGACGGAACTGATACTGACTGATGCACTGCACCAACTGGCCGTCGCACTTGCCATTTTCAGCCAGTGCAAAACCCATCTTGGGAATGATCAAATTGAATAAATACTGGATGCACTGAACATCGGCGGGCAAGTTACTCGCTTTACCGGGCGCACCGACCGAAGCACTGATGAGACGGGGCAACCCTTGCAGGCTTTTCATCACAGACATCCTTGTTAGTTAATGAAGTGATGGCACTTCAGCATCAAGCCAGCACACTTTTCAAACCTTGAAACGAGCGGCTGGCGGAAACTAACAAGTTGGTTTTGGGTTGTCCAGTGGGCGCTCTGAACATTGTGAGGCAGCCATCGTGTGCGGCTATTTTTTCCTTTCAAGCGCCTCAAACGCTGTTTGGATTCGCTTGTCGTAGTCGCCGTAGTCCGCACCGTTGTAACGGGCGGCCATGCCCACATAGTCCTTATTCTTGATCGCCTTGACCAAGGCCGGGTTTTTACTGCAAAAACCGACGAAGGCCTTTAATTGACAGCCAGCGTTGGTTTTCATCGCCGTCACGAAGTCGAACACGGTCGTGTAACCGCAGGCGGCAAAGTTGAAGCCCATGATTTGAAACATGCCCCAGGACGTCGACATCAACGCCGCTGCAGGGTCCAGCCTATACGCAGCGACCAGCGTCGCCCAAGCCGTCGTCTGGTTCTTGTTATTGGCACGCCATTGCGGGCCAGCCTTTTCCACGTAAGGGTATGACAACAAGGGGTGACTCCTGTCGTACTTCCGCTCGGTGTATTTGCGAAAGAGGTGCCCTTCGTAAGCAATCACCGGCATTTTGGCCGGGCCAAACCCGGAGCGCCCGCCCGACTCCACCGTGGCGAACGCCTTGATGATATTCACCGAAACAGCGTTGCCCAGCGCAGTGGCGGCACGCTGAAAATCGCTATCGGTAAGGGTCACTGCCCCGTCGCAAGCAGGCTCGGTCAGCCATGGCTGCCGGTCTGGCTCGGCGGCCTGAGTCTCAGGGCTGGCCTTGCGCGCATCCGCGACCAGGCGGTTGAACGTCCGGCCTTGCGGGTCAATCACTGCGTCGGGCTTGGAGACGTTGAGACAGTTTGACTGGTATTCGCTGATGCGCTGAACCAACAGGGCACCGCACTTACCGTCGACCACCAAGTGCGAACCGGATGTGGGTGTAATCAGATTGAACAGACGCTGAATGCATTCAACGTCAGCCGGCACATTACGTGCCTTGCCTGGGGTGCCGACGGAAGCACTGATAGAGCTGGGTAAACCTTGAAGGTTGGTCATGGCAATCATCCTTATCGATCAAAGGAGTGCCATCACTTCTTCACTACTCCAGCACGGGGTCGCTTGCATGATTGAAGCTAGCAGGCGGCCTGGCGTTGTCCAGCCGCGAGATAAACAGTGGTGAAAAACTCAAGGTTGTTCACAACCCAACAGCTTTGCCACCCTTTCGCCTCACAGTAACCAGGTATTTTTCGAGAGGTGTTACCTCGCACACGCTTCATTAAATAAGCGCATTCAGCCACCTATTGAACTACTGTTTCTTGCGCAAGCTGCCCCCTTTCAAATATTCAAGGATTGAAATGAAAGCCTCCCTGCTCATCCTGTCGGTGCTGGTTCTGCTATCCGGCTGCGCCTTCACGTCGAGACCTGCCAACCCGGCCCTGTCGCGCCCTTCGGTTGCTGAAACCAACTCGCTCATATTCGCGGGCAAAACGTTTGTCCTGAAATACCAGACTGACGGCCAGATTCCACTCAAGGAATACTTCCTGCCGGAGGAAAGCGTTGATGCCTGGAGTGACATGGCGGATTTTCGCGTCGCGCCGCCACTCCTGAACGATCTGGAGCCGGTAGACCTCGCCAACCGCGCCGCCCTGCTTCATCAACAAGATTACCCACAGATGACGGTGCAACTGAATACGGATGAAAAAACCGGGGTCACGACCCTGATGCTGTTTTACCCTTCCTCCCTGCGCAAGGACGGGCGGTTCTCCGAATTCAGCATCTTCAAGTTCTACAAGGACAGCGCCACGGGGCAGAACATCACCTTTCACTTCGCCCGCAACATACCGGTAGCGACGCCTGAAGCAGAGCGCGACCTGGAAAAAAACCTGCGGAAGTTGCAGCAGGAAGTGCTGCCGGCGATGGCCAGGTTCCCGCTTTACCGGCCGTAATGCTGTCGAGCGCGCAGCAGAAATCGATTCGCAGGCAGTGATTGCCGGCAAAACATCTATAAATTGGGATTTTTTTGAGCGTCAGGAAGAGCGTTATGGAGGCAACCCCACCAGCCACACCCCGGCACACAATGTTCCCGCTGTGGCTGCTGCCTTCCGGCTCTGACCAGGTTCACGGGTAATCGTTGCGGGGGGACCGATGGGGTCACCATAACGACGCTGGCCTCTCGGCAAGCCGCGCCATTGTACCGATCTCATCGGAAGTTACAACCGTTGATGCCGGATTAAAATATGAAGGGGCTCAAGCACTTGCCATAACCTTCAGCGTCACCCCATCACCTGCGGGAGGAGGCTGGCTCCCGGAAGCAGTCTGCCGGCCAGTCAGGCCAGTGCCTGATCCACGCCGTCAGCAGTCAGCCCCTCGCACATTTTGATCATTGCGCCTTCAGCACCTCATCGGCCCTACCGCCCTCTTCCTGGATCACCAGGTGAATGAAGTGCAGCTTGGCGATCACAGCCGGCGGCAATACAAACGGATAAAAGTCCGGCTGGCCCATGCTGCGCGACAGTTCGTTGAGCATGCCGGCCAGTTCGATCCAGGCGTTGACGAACGACAGGAAGGCCGGGCCGCCAGGGTGGTCGGGGTCGTAGAGCGTGGTGAGCGGGAACGGTTGATAATCGAGGTCCATCTCGCGGGCGCTCATGCCAAAGCCCAGCGCGGTGTCGACGGCGTCCATCATGTGCAGGTAATGGGCCCAGGTCTCGGCCCAGTCTTCCCAAGGGTGCATGGTGGCGTAGGCACTCACGCAGGTCTGCTGCCAGTCGGGACGCGGGCCGTTCTGGTAATGCTGGTCGAGTGCCTCGGCATAACTGGCGCGCTCGTCGCCGAACAGGCTGCGAAACGCTGCAAGCCAGTGGCTGTTGGCGATCAGTCGATCCCAGTAGTAATGACCGACTTCATGGCGAAAATGGCCGAGCAAGGTGCGGTACGGTTCACGCATCTGCACGCGGATTTTTTCGCGGTGGGCGTCGTCGGCCTCCTTGATGTCGAGGGTGATCAGACCGTTGGCATGGCCGGTGGTGGGCGCGTTGCCTTCCAGGTCAATGCCGACGAAGTCGAAGGCCAGGCCGGTGTCTTCGTCAACGCTTTTTGGCACCACTTGCAGGCCCAGGCTGATCAGTTGCGCCACCAGTCGGCGCTTGGCGGTTTCCACCTTGCGCCAGCGTTCGGGGTTTTCCGGTACGGACAGGTCAGGAATGGTGCGGTTCAGACTGCACGCCACACACAGCGGTGCAGTGCTATGGGCCGCAATCAGCCAGTTGCAGGCGGCCGCAGTGTCGAGGTTGGCGCAGCGACGGAAGGCACCGGCGTCGAGGTTATCGTCCTGCAGCCAGGTGTCGGCGACGGGCCCGGGCTGTAGAGACGACAACCGACTCTGTTGCGGTTGGTAGCCCAGCAACGCGTGACAGGCCAGGCACTGGCTGTTGCGAAAGAACAACGCCTGGCCGCAGCGGCATTGCCACACCTTGCTGTTGCGCGAGGATCCGGCCATGAACGGTGCGGCGATGCGCGAACTGAGTTGCTCGAAGTAGCGGAACATGGCGATCTCTCCCTGGGTGCTTGCCAATACTAGAGCATCGCCAGGCAGAGATCGTTCAGTCCGAATCAGACCGTTATGTTGTGCTTGGCCAGGAACGCGACAAACGCCTCCTCATCCAGCACTTTCAGGCCCAGTTCGCTGGCCTTGGCCAGTTTCGAACCGGCGCCCGGCCCAGCCACCACGCAGTGCGTTTTCGCCGACACTGAACCGGCCACCTTGGCGCCGAGGCTTTCGAGCTTGTCCTTGGCCACATCGCGGCTCATCAGCTCCAGGGAGCCGGTGAGCACCCAGGTATGCCCCGCCTCCGGCAACCCTTCGACCACCTTCTTCTCGCTCTGCCAATGCATGCCAAAGTCCTTGAGCTGCTGCTCGATGGCCAGGGCGTGCTCAGCATTGGCGGGGTTATCGAAAAACTCGCGCACAGCCTTGGCCTGTTTCTCCGGCAGCGCCTGGCGCATATCCAGCCAGTCGGCCTTGATCACACCTTCCAGGGAGCCGAACTTGTCCGCGAGTTTCTGGGCGGCACCGGGGCCAACGCTGGGTACGTGCAACTTGTCGAGCAAGCCGCCCAGGGTGGTGCTGGCGGCGAACTCGGCGCTCAGGTCGCCCTGATCTTGCAATTGCAGCGCGCATTCGTCCGGTGACAACAGGGCGCCGATCACGTCCTGGTTATGGCGGTCTTCGAAGAAGCTGTGAATCTCGTGCGCCACTTCCAGGCCTACGTCCGGCAAGTACGTCAGCACTTCCGGCAATGCCTTCTGCACCCGCTCCAGAGACGCCAGCGAGCGCGCCAGCACCTTGGCGGTCTCCTCGCCGACGTCCGGAATACCCAGCGCATAGATAAAGCGCGCCAGGGTCGGGGTCTTGCTGTTTTCGATGGCAGTGATCAGCTTCTTGCTGGAAATATCGGCAAAGCCTTCCAGGTCGATGATCTGCTCGTACTTGAGCGTGTAGAGATCAGCCGGCGAACCGATGAGCTTTTCATCCACCAGTTGCTCAATGGTCTTGTCGCCCAGGCCGTCGATGTCCATGGCGCGGCGCGAAACGAAATGGATAATCGCCTGCTTGAGCTGCGCACCACAGGCCAGGCGCCCGACGCAGCGGTACACCGCGCCTTCGCTGACGGTTTCCTTGCCCTTGCTGCGCTTGACCAATTGCGTGCGCTCCACGTGGGAACCGCACACCGGGCAGCTCTCGGGAATCTGCACCGCGCGGGCGTGTTCCGGGCGCCGCTCGGGCACCACGGAAACGACTTGCGGGATCACATCACCGGCACGGCGGATGATCACGGTATCGCCGATCATCAGGCCCAGGCGCGCGACTTCATCCATGTTGTGCAAGGTGGCGTTGGATACGGTCACACCGGCAACCTTGACCGGCTTCAACCGCGCCACAGGTGTCACGGCGCCGGTGCGGCCGACCTGGAACTCCACGTCGAGCAACTCGGTAAGCTCTTCCATGGCCGGGAATTTATGCGCGATCGCCCAACGTGGCTCACGGGCACGGAAGCCCAGTTCACGCTGCGAGGCGATACTGTTGACCTTGAACACCACGCCGTCGATTTCATAACCCAGGCTGTTACGCCGCTCGCCGATATCGCGGTAGTAGTCCAGGCATTCCTGGATGCCTTTGGCCAACTTCAACTCGTGGCTGATCGGCATGCCCCACTTCTGCAACTGCTTCAAGTTGCCGATATGGGTGTCGCTGATATCTGCGGTCACTTGGCCAATGCCATAGCAGCAAAACTCCAGCGGGCGACTGGCGGTAATCTTCGAATCCAACTGGCGCAGGCTCCCGGCTGCGGCATTACGCGGGTTGGCGAAAGTCTTGCCACCGACTTCCAGCTGCGAGGCGTTCAGCCGCTCGAAACCGGCTTTGGACATGAACACTTCACCGCGCACTTCCAGGGTGGCGGGCCAGCCCGTGCCCTGTAGCTTCAGCGGGATATTGCGCACGGTGCGCACGTTGATGCTGATGTCTTCGCCCGTGGTGCCATCACCCCGGGTAGCACCGCGCACCAGTTCACCTTCTTGATACAACAGGCTGACCGCCAGGCCATCCAGCTTGGGTTCGCAGCTGTACTCCACCGCCGCGCCACCGCCAAACAGATCGCCCACCGGCAGGTCGAGGCCTTCGGTGACCCGGCGATCAAACTCGAGCATGGTGGTTTCATCAAAGGCGTTGCCCAGGCTGAGCATCGGAATCTCGTGGCGTACCTGGGTGAACGCCGACAACGCCGCACTGCCGACCCGCTGCGTCGGTGAGTCGCGCGTTACCAGGTCCGGGTGCTCGGCCTCAAGGGCCTTGAGCTCATGGAACAACCGGTCGTACTCGGCGTCCGGAATGCTCGGCTCGTCGAGGACGTGGTAACGGTAATTGTGCTGATCCAGTTCAGCGCGCAGTTCGAGAATGCGGGTGTGGGCGGCGGTCATGGGTGTTCTCTCATAAAGCAAAAGAGCAGCCGAAGCTGCTCAATATGTTAGTGCACGGATTCTACAGACAACGCTTAAGATCGAACCTCAGCGTTTCTGTGTCAGGGCGCGACGCTCGAACTCGACGATACGCTGACGGTAGTGTTCGATGGTTTGGGCGGTGAGGACGCTGCGTTGGTCGTCCTTGAGCTCGCCGTTGAGTTCCTGGGACAGTTTGCGGGCGGCGGCCACCATCACGTCGAACGCTTGTTTCGGGTGACGCGGGCCTGGCAAACCGAGGAAGAAACTCACCGCCGGGGTGCTGAACAGGTCGATATCGTCCAGGTCGAAGGTGCCCGGCTTGACCGCGTTAGCCATCGAGAACAACACTTCGCCGTTACCGGCCATGCTTTCATGACGGTGGAAAATATCCATCTCGCCAAAGCGCAGGCCGCTTTCGAGGATGTTCTGCAACAGCGCCGGGCCTTTGAAGCCGGCGGCGTCGCGGCAGATCACGCTGATCACCAGGACTTCTTCGGCGGCCGGCTGATCGTTTACCGATTGGCGTGGCGCGCTTTTGGTTGGGGTCTCGTCAGGGAAATCGTCATCGCGGCTGCTGAAGCTCGGGCCTTCATCGACGTCGAGGTTCAGGTCGCCCTGATGCGGCTCGGCCACCGGCGCAGTGCCGCGCTTGCCACGCTTGGAGGACGGCTCACGGGCTTCACGCATTGGCGCGCTCATCGATGGCAAGTCGTGTTCGTCCAGCTGCGGCTCTTTATGGGTGTCCAGCACACGGGGCGGCCCCAGCAGCTCGGCGCTGCCGTCGTCGTCGGGCAAGTTGGACAGGTTACGGTCCAGACGGAATTTGAGCTTGCCCTTGCCACCGCGCATACGGCGCCAGCCATCAAAAAGAATACCGGCAATGACAATAATGCCGATGACGATCAGCCACTCGCGCAGACCGATTTCCATGTAATCCCGTGCCTCTAATAAAAAATGCTGAAAAATAAGGGGTTTAGCACCGTGCAAACCGCTTTAAAACGTGGCGCCAACTCTATGTTCTGACTGACGTTTTGCCCACGTATACGAAAAATTGACATTAAACTAGCACGACCCAAGATAACTTTACACCGTCTGTCAAAATGCCTTGAACAAATATGTCCATTTGCCACTTCTACCAGCGCGGTTCATCACCGGTTACGGGCCAAAAAATCGGCTCTGTCAGCGTGGCTCAGGACTCCACCATCGCCATCGCTTCCTCGACATCCACCGCCACCAATCGCGAGCAACCCGGTTCGTGCATCGTTACCCCCATCAATTGATCCGCCATTTCCATGGCGATCTTGTTGTGGGTGATATAGATGAACTGCACGGTCTGGGACATCTCTTTCACCAATCGAGCGTAGCGTCCAACGTTAGCGTCATCCAGCGGGGCGTCAACTTCGTCGAGCATGCAAAACGGCGCCGGGTTCAACTTGAAGATGGCAAATACCAGGGCCAATGCGGTCAGGGCCTTTTCGCCACCGGACAACAAATGGATGGTGCTGTTCTTCTTGCCCGGAGGCCGCGCCATGATCGTTACCCCTGTATCGAGTAGATCTTCGCCCGTCAGTTCCAAGTAGGCGCTGCCGCCACCGAAAACTTTCGGGAATAACGCCTGTAAACCGCTATTAATCTGATCAAAGGTATCTTTGAAGCGGTTACGGGTTTCCTTGTCGATCTTGCGAATCACGTTTTCCAGGGTGTCGAGGGCCTCCACCAGATCGGCGTCCTGGGCATCCAGATAACGCTTACGCTCGGACTGCTGCTGGTACTCGTCGATGGCCGCAAGGTTGATCGCACCGAGCCTTTGAATACGTGCAGCAATCCGCTCAAGTTCTTCTTCGGCGTCTTTTTCGTTGGCCTGGGCGGTCAAGGTATCGAGCACGCCGTGCAAGTCGTAGCCGTCTTCCACCAACTGGTCTTGCAGGGTTTTGCGGCGCACGGTCAGGGCTTGCCATTCCATGCGTTGCTGTTCGAGCTGACCACGGATCAGCTGGGATTGCTGCTCGGCCTGGGTCCGCCGTTTTTCGGCGTCACGCAGTTCGCGGTCGGCGTCCTCCAGGGCGATCTGCGCAGTCTTGAGTTCTTCGTCGACGGTCATGCGCTTGTCGAGCAATTCTTCGAGCTTGAGCCGCAACTCTTCCAGCGGCGCTTCGCCCTCCTCCAGGTTGAGGCTCAGTTGCTCGCGCTTTTCGGTGAGGCGTTCGGATTGCATCTCCAGGCGCTCAAGGGCCTGGCGCGTGGAATCGTGCTGGGCGCGCAAAGAGCCGAGGCGCACCGCCAATTGGTGGGCGTGGTCTTTGTGCTGACGGGCTTCCTGGCGCACGCGGTCGAGGCGCTCGCGCAGGCTGTCACGCTGGGCCATCAGCAGTTCGCGCTGCTCGGTATCGAGGGCCATGCTGTCGAGGGCTTCTTGCAATTGCAGGCGCGCCTCACCGATTTGTTCGTGTTCCAGGGCGCGCTGCTCGCCCATCTCGGCCACTTCGTCGTCGAGACGCGTGCGGCGCAGCGTCAGTTGCTCGGCCTTGGCCTTGCTCGCCGACAACTGGGCTTTCAATTCACCTTGCTGGCGCGCTTCATCCTGCAACAGGCGGCGCAGGTGTTCGCGACCGGTCTCTTGCTGGCGCTGGGTGGCGCGCAGGGTTTGCAGTTCGGTTTCGAGGCGCTCGAGGGTGGCTTCGCGCTCCTCGCGCTCGGCGGTCAGGTTGACGATTTCCTGGCCACGGGCCAATACGCCGCTTTCCGCTTCGCTGGCACGGCGCACCCGCAGGAAGTGCCGGCCAACCCAGTAGCCGTCACGGCTGATCAGGCTTTCACCGGCGCCCAGTTGACCGCGTTGGGCCAGGGCCTGCTCCAGGGACTCCACCGGTTTGACCTGGCCCAGCCAGAGCGACAGATCAATCGCCGCCTCGACCTTGTCCAGCAAACTACCCGGCACGCGGGTGCCATCGGCCGCCGGGCTGAGTAAACGCAGATCACCCTGGGCAAAACCGGCCAGGTCGAAGCCGCCAAAATCATCCACCAGCACGGCTTGCAGGTCGGCGCCGAGCACGGTTTCCACTGCCAGCTCCCAACCAGCCTCGACCTTCAAGCCTTCGGCCAGGCGCGGGCGCTCGGCCAGATGCTGGTCGCGCAGCCATTCGGCGGTGCCGGTGCCCGGGTCCAGTGCGGCTTGCTGCAAGGCTTCAAGTGACGCCAGCCGACCGTTGAGCCGCTGCAAATCGCCCTGGGCCTGCTGCTGCGCCTGGGTCGCCTGTTGCAACTGCTGACGCAATTGCTCCAGGCGCTCCACTTGTTGTTCTTCGCTGGCTTCCAGCTCTTCGAGCGTCATTTCGCTCTCGGCCAGTTGCTCGCTGAGTTCCATGATCGCCGCATCTTCCGGGTCGGCGGCAAGCAACACACGCTCTTCCTGCAGACGACGCTGGCGCTCGGCCAGGCGCTCCATACTGGTTTCCAGCTGCTGGATACGCGACTGCTGCACCTCAGCCTGACGGCGCGGCTCGGCGGATCGCAGGTTGAAAGCGTCCCACTGTTCCTGCCAGCCGTGCATGGTGGTTTCGGAGTCTTCCAGCGCAGCGGCCGCTTCTTCGGCGGCGGCGCTGGTGATTTCCTGCTCGGGGGTGAGCATGTCGAGCTCTTCGCCGAGGGTCAGCAACAAAGTGCGGTCATGGCCCAGGTGCGATTCGGTTTCCAGGCGCGCGCGTTCGGCTTCTTTCAAATCATCCTGCAACTGGCGCAGACGCTGCTGGCCGTGCTGGATGCTCTGCTCGACCCGGGCAATATCACCGCCCACCGAGTAGAAACGGCCCTGCACCAGATTGAAGCGCTCGGACAGGTCATGGTGCCCATCACGCAAACGCTCAATGCTGGCGTCGGCATTACGCTGCTCGGCCACCAGTGCTTCAAAGCTGATTTCCTGGGTGCCGATGATCGCTTCGCGCTGGCCGACCTGATCATTCAGCGCCTGCCAACGCAGGGCCGACAGTTGCGCCTTGAGCTGACGCTCCTCGCCTTTGTATTCCTGATACTTCTCGGCGGCCTGGGCCTGGCGGTGCAGGCGCTCCAACTGGCGCTCCAACTCTTCGCGCAGGTCGGTCAGGCGGGCAAGGTTTTCATGGGTGCGGCGAATACGGTTTTCAGTCTCGCGGCGGCGCTCCTTGTACTTGGAGATACCAGCCGCTTCTTCGATAAAGTTGCGCAGGTCTTCGGGCTTGGCTTCGATCAGCTTGGAGATCATGCCCTGCTCGATGATCGAGTAGCTGCGCGGGCCCAGGCCTGTGCCGAGGAAGATATCGGTGATGTCACGGCGCCGGCACTTGGTGCCGTTGAGGAAATAACTGTTCTGGCTGTCGCGCGTTACTTTACGGCGGATGGAGATCTCCGCGTAGGCCGCGTATTCACCGACCAGGGTGCCGTCGGAGTTGTCGAATACCAGTTCGATGCTGGCCTGGCTGACGGGCTTGCGGCTGGTGGAGCCGTTGAAGATGACGTCGGTCATCGACTCGCCACGCAGGTTTTTTGCCGAACTCTCGCCCATCACCCAGCGCACGGCGTCGATGATGTTCGACTTGCCGCAGCCATTGGGCCCGACCACCGCCGCCATGTTACTGGGGAAGTTCACCGTGGTCGGGTCGACGAAGGATTTGAACCCCGCCAGTTTGATGCACTTGAGCCGCACGCTTAGGCGTCCGCCAACGCAGCGATCACCAGCGAGGAACTGCGCTGGCCATAGGCCGACAGCACTTGGCGGATCTGTGCCAGGTCACGGGCCAGCACGGCGGCGAGCAGTTGCTCGAACAACGCCAGGTACTCGCTCATGGACGCCTTGCGTTGATCCAGCGCCAGGTAATACGCGCGGTTCATCGCCGGCTGCAGGTTCTCGACGGTTTCCTGCAAATACGGATTGTTGGCGAAGGGGTACGCCGCGCGCATCACGTTGAAGCTTTCTTCGACAAAGGCACGGATGTCCTCGCGCTCGAAGCTGGTTACCAGCCGCTGCTGGATCTGCAGGAACGGCGCCATGTCGGCCTGAGTCTGCCAGCCATCCGCCACGGCATTGCCGAGCAGGATGTACAACTCGCTCATCAACGTACACAGGCTCTGCACCTTGTGCGCGGTGAGCTCGGTGACGTGGGCGCCACGGCGCGGCAGGATCGCGATCAGGTGGCGGCGTTCAAGGATCAATAAGGCTTCACGCACGGAACCACGGCTGACATTGAGTGCCAGCGTGACTTTCTGTTCCTGGATCCGCTCCCCAGGCTTGAGATCGCCGCGAATGATACGTTCGGCGAGGTGGTGAGCGATTTGCTCGGCGAGACTGTCCGGCGCCTTGAACGTCATGTTTTTCCTTCAAAATCGTCTATCGGTACAAGCGCGGCAGTGTAGCGCATTGGCTAGCTGATGGCGCTACGCCCACGGTGGCGAATTTGGCATGAAATAAGCAGCGATGAATAGCCAGAAGCCGCCAAAAACACCGGTTCCAGAAGACTGGACCATAATTGAAAGTGTTGTGATCGCATTTTCTTGACCCGAAGGTCAGAAAACCATTGACCGAAAAGTCAGATATGACTAGATTCGGCGCAAAGCGGTTAACAACAATAATGAGTCTGTGAGGCCTTCCGTGATCCAGTTTTTACTTAACCAGGAACTCCGTAGCGAGCACGCCCTGGACCCCAACCTGACCGTGCTCAACTATTTGCGCGAGCATGTGGGCAAATCCGGTACCAAGGAAGGCTGCGCCAGCGGCGATTGCGGTGCGTGCACCGTAGTGGTCGGCGAGCTGCATACCAATGAGCACGGCGCAGAGCAGATTCGTTATCGCAGCCTCAATTCGTGCCTGACCTTCGTATCGGCGTTGCACGGCAAACAACTGATCAGCGTCGAAGACCTCAAGCATCAAGGCCAGTTGCACAGCGTGCAGCAAGCCATGGTTGAGTGCCACGGCTCGCAATGCGGCTTTTGCACGCCGGGTTTCGTGATGTCGTTGTTTGCCCTGCAAAAGAACAGCGATGCCGCCGACAGCCAAAAAGCCCATGAAGCGCTGGCCGGCAACCTCTGCCGTTGCACCGGCTACCGCCCGATTCTGGCCGCCGCCGAACAGGCCTGCTGTAATAAACCGCAGGACCAGTTCGACAGCCGCCAAACCGAAACCATCGCCCGCCTTAAAGCCATCGCACCGACCCAGACCGGCGAGCTCAACAGCGGCGACAAACGCTGCCTGGTGCCGCTCACTGTCGCCGACCTGGCCGACCTCTACGACGCCTACCCACAAGCCCGGCTGTTGGCCGGCGGCACCGACCTGGCGCTGGAAGTCACCCAGTTCCATCGCACGCTGCCGGTGATGATCTACGTCGGCAATATCGAAGAGATGAAGCGCATCGAGTCGTTCGACGACCGCCTGGAAATCGGCGCGGCCACTGCGCTGTCCGATTGCTACAGCGCGCTGCATCACGCGTACCCGGACTTTGGCGATCTGCTGCACCGCTTCGCCTCTCTGCAAATCCGCAACCAGGGCACCCTCGGCGGCAATATCGGCAACGCCTCGCCGATTGGTGATTCGCCGCCGCTGCTGATCGCCCTCGGTGCGCAGATCGTGCTGTGCAAAGGCAACACCCGCCGCACCCTGGCGCTGGAAGATTACTTCATCGACTACCGCGTCACCGCGCGCCAGGACAGCGAGTTCATCGAGAAAATCATTGTGCCCAAGGGCCATTCCCTGTTCCGTGCCTACAAGGTTTCCAAGCGCCTGGACGATGATATTTCCGCCGTGTGCGCCGCCTTCAACCTAAAGCTCGCAAACGGCGTGATCAGCGAAGCTCGCGTTGCCTTCGGTGGCATGGCCGCCACGCCCAAACGCGCGAAAAGCTGCGAAGCCGTATTGGTCGGCGCCACCTGGAACGCCGCCACCGTGGAGAAAGCCTGCGCCGCACTCGCCGAGGATTTCACCCCGCTGTCGGACTTCCGCGCCAGCAAGGAATACCGCCTGCTCAGCGCACAGAACCTGTTGCGTAAATACTTCATCGAACTGCAAACACCGCACATCGAGACTCGGGTGACCGCTTATGTCTAACCATCACGCCGTCGTTAAAACCCAGGCCGAACTCGCCGCGCTGTTTGCCCAGGACCTGACCTCCGGCGTCGGCCGCAGCGTCAAGCACGACAGCGCCGCCAAGCACGTCAGCGGTGAAGCGCAGTACATCGATGATCGCCTGGAATTCCCCAACCAGTTGCACCTGTACGCGCGTATGTCCGACCGCGCCCATGCCCGCATCATCCGCATCGACACTGCGCCTTGCTACGCCTTTGAGGGCGTGCGCATCGCCATCACCCACGAAGACGTGCCCGGCCTGAAAGACATCGGCCCGCTGATGCCCGGCGATCCGTTGCTGGCCATCGACACGGTGCAGTTCGTTGGCCAAGTGGTGCTGGCCGTCGCCGCCCGTGACCTGGACACCGCGCGCAAAGCCGCGATGGCAGCCGTGATCGAATACGAAGACCTGGAACCGGTGCTGGACGTGGTCGAAGCCTTTCGCAACAAGCACTTCGTGCTGGACAGCCACACCCACCAGCGCGGTGACGCGGCCGGCGCATTGGCCACGGCGAAAAACCGCATCCAGGGCACGCTGCATATCGGCGGCCAGGAACACTTCTATCTGGAAACCCAGATCTCGTCGGTGATGCCCACCGAAGACGGCGGCATGATCGTCTACTGCTCCACGCAAAACCCCACCGAAGTGCAAAAGCTGGTGGCCGAAGTGCTCGACGTTTCGATGAACAAAATCGTCGTGGATATGCGCCGCATGGGCGGTGGGTTTGGTGGCAAGGAAACCCAGGCAGCCAGCCCGGCGTGCCTGTGCGCGGTGGTCGCGCGCCTCACCGGCCAGCCGACCAAGATGCGCCTGCCGCGCGTCGAAGACATGCTGATGACCGGCAAGCGCCACCCGTTCTACATCGAATACGACGTAGGCTTCGACGACAGCGGTCGCCTGCACGGGATTAATCTGGAACTGGCAGGTAACTGTGGCTGTTCGCCGGACCTGTCGAACTCGATTGTCGACCGCGCGATGTTCCATGCCGACAACTCGTATTACCTGGGCGACGCCACGGTCAACGGCCATCGCTGCAAGACCAACACTGCCTCCAACACCGCCTATCGAGGCTTCGGTGGCCCGCAAGGCATGGTCGCCATCGAGGAAGTGATGGACGCCATCGCCCGCCATCTGGCGCTTGATCCGCTGGCCGTGCGCAAGGCCAATTACTACGGCAAGACCGAGCGCAATGTCACCCACTACTACCAGACCGTCGAGCACAACATGCTCGAGGAAATGACTGCCGAGCTTGAGGCCAGCAGCCAATACGCCGAGCGCCGCGAAGCAATTCGCCTGTACAACGCCCACAGCCCGATCCTGAAAAAAGGCCTGGCGCTGACGCCGGTGAAATTCGGTATTTCCTTTACCGCCAGCTTCCTCAACCAGGCTGGCGCCTTGATCCATATCTACACCGACGGCAGCATCCACCTGAACCACGGCGGCACCGAGATGGGCCAGGGCTTGAACACCAAGGTCGCGCAGGTGGTGGCCGAAGTGTTCCAGGTCGACATTGACCGCGTACAAATCACCGCCACCAACACCGACAAGGTGCCCAACACCTCGCCGACCGCAGCCTCCAGTGGCGCCGACCTGAACGGCAAAGCCGCGCAGAACGCCGCCGAGACCATCAAGCAACGGCTGGTGGAATTTGCCGCGCGCAAGTACGACGTGAGCGAAGCGGACGTGGAATTCCATAACGGCCATGTGCGCGTGCGCGATCAGATCCTGACCTTTGAAAGCCTGATTCAACAGGCGTATTTCGCCCAGGTCTCGCTGTCGAGCACCGGCTTCTACAAGACGCCGAAAATCTTTTATGACCGCAGCCAGGCACGGGGCCGGCCGTTCTATTACTTCGCGTTCGGCGCGGCCTGCTGCGAAGTAATCGTCGACACCCTGACCGGCGAATACAAAATGCTGCGCACCGACATCCTCCACGATGTCGGCGCTTCGCTGAACCCGGCCATCGACATCGGCCAGGTGGAAGGCGGTTTTATCCAGGGCATGGGCTGGCTGACCATGGAAGAGCTGGTGTGGAACAACAAGGGCAAGTTGATGACCAATGGCCCGGCCAGCTACAAGATCCCGGCCGTCGCGGATATGCCACTGGACCTGCGCGTGAAGCTGGTGGAAAACCGCAAAAACCCGGAAGACACCGTGTTCCATTCCAAGGCCGTGGGCGAGCCGCCGTTCATGCTCGGGATTGCGTCGTGGTGTGCGATCAAGGATGCCGTGGCGAGCCTGGGTGACTATCGGTATCAGCCCAAGATTGATGCACCGGCCACGCCGGAGCGGGTGTTGTGGGGCTGTGAGCAGATGCGGCAGTTGCAGGCGGCGAAGGCTGTTGAGACTGACGCCGAGATGGCTTCGCTTTAGGACCGAGGTGCTGCCATCGCAGGCAAGCCAGCTCCCACATTTGACGGTGTTCACACTCAAAAAAGTGGGAGCGGGCTTGCCCGCGATAGCGGCCTCACAGACACCACAAGAGGTGACTATGAACAACTGGATCAGCGCCCTCGCCGACCTGCAGAACCAGGGTGAACCCTGCGTGCTGGTGACCATCATCGAAGAGCTCGGCTCCACGCCGCGCAATGCCGGCTCCAAAATGGTGATCAGCGCCGCGCAGACCTTCGACACCATCGGTGGCGGGCACCTGGAATACAAGGCGATGCAGATCGCCCGCGACATGCTCGTACGTGGCCAGCAAAACACCCATCTGGAGCGCTTCAGCCTCGGCGCCAGCCTGGGCCAGTGCTGCGGCGGCGTGACCGTGCTGCTGTTCGAGCCCATGGGCCAGGTGCAGGCACAGATTGCGGTGTTTGGCGCCGGCCATGTCGGCCGCGCCCTGGTGCCGCTGTTGGCGAGCCTGCCGTGCCGGGTGCGCTGGATCGACTCCCGTGACCAGGAGTTTCCAGAACACATCCCTCAGGGCGTGCGTAAAATCGTCAGCGAAGAGCCGGTCGACGAAATTGCCGACCTGCCGGCGGGCAGTTACTGCATCGTCATGACCCACAATCATGCGCTGGACCTGGAACTCACTGCGGCACTGCTCAAGCGCAATGACTTTGCGTACTTCGGCTTGATTGGCTCGAAGACCAAGCGGGTCAAGTTCGAACACCGCCTGCGTGATCGCGGCTTCGACACCGCCCAGTTGCAACGCATGCGCTGCCCCATGGGCCTCACCGAGGTGAAGGGAAAATTACCGGTGGAGATCGCCATCTCCATCGCCGGCGAAATCATCGCCACCTATAACGTGAATTTCGGCCAGCACACTGCGAGCGCCGAACCCATTGCCAAACTGCTGCCGGTATCACGCCGCAGCCAAGCTATCAGTTGAGATGACCATGCCTTTGACTCGCAAAGCCTACCGTGCCGCCATCCTGCACAGCATCGCCGACCCTGCTGAAGCAGGGATCGACGCCTCCTACGAGTATTTCGAGGACGGCCTGCTGGTCATCGATAACGGCCAGATCAGCGCCTTGGGCCACGCCAGCGATTTGCTGCCCACCCTGCCCGCCGACATCGACGTCACCCATTATCAGGATGCGCTGATTACGCCAGGCCTGATCGACACCCATATCCACTTGCCACAAACCGGCATGGTCGGCGCCTATGGCGAGCAGTTGCTCGACTGGCTGAATACCTACACCTTCCCGTGTGAAAGCCAGTTCGCCGACAAGTCCCATGCCGAAGAAGTCGCGGACATTTTCATCAAGGAACTGCTGCGCAACGGCACCACCACCGCGCTGGTGTTTGGCAGCGTGCACCCGCAGTCGGTCAATGCGTTTTTTGAGGCGGCCGAGAAGCTCGACCTGCGCATGATCGCCGGCAAGGTGATGATGGACCGCAACGCACCGGACTACCTGACCGACACCGCCGAATCCGGCTACCAGGAAAGCAAGGCGCTGATCGAGCGCTGGCACGGCAAGGGCCGTTTGCACTACGCGGTCACGCCACGTTTTGCGCCGACCAGCACCCCGGAGCAACTCGCGCTGGCCGGGCAACTGCTGGGCGAATACCCGGGCCTGTACATGCAGACTCACATCAGTGAGAACAAGCAGGAAGTCGAGTGGGTAAAAGCGCTGTTCCCGGAGCGCAATGGCTATCTGGATGTGTACGACCACTACAAACTGCTGGGCGAGCGCTCGGTGTTTGCCCACGGCGTACACCTGTGTGACGACGAGTGCGCGCGGCTCGCGGAAACGGGTTCGGCCGTGGCGTTCTGCCCGACCTCGAACTTCTTCCTCGGCAGTGGTTTGTTCAACCTGCCGATGGCCGAGAAGCACAAGCTGAATGTCGGCCTGGGTACGGACGTGGGCGGCGGTACCAGCTTCTCGCTGTTGCAAACGCTTAACGAAGCCTACAAGGTCATGCAGTTGCAGGGCGCGCGTTTGAGCCCGTTCAAGTCGCTGTACCTGGCCACATTGGGCGGTGCGCGGGCACTGCGCCTGGAAGACAAGATCGGTACCTTGCAGCCGGGTACGGACGCGGACTTTTTGGTACTGGATTACAACGCCACGCCACTGCTCAGCTACCGCTTGAAGCAGGCCAATACCATTGCCGAGACGTTGTTTGTGTTGATGACGCTGGGGGATGACCGGACGGTGTTGCAGACATATGCAGCGGGTCAGCTGGTGCACCAGCGCTAATTTCAGCGCCGCCATACACCAATGTGGGAGCGGGCTTGTGTGGGAGCCGGGCTTGCCCGCGATGCAGTCACCGAGGTGTATCAGTTACACCGCGGTGATGCTATCGCAGGCAAGCCAGCTCCCACACAAGCCCGCTCCCACATTTTTAGTCCCAGGCGAACCTGGAAAATTACAATTTGACTGAAGAACGCCCCGGTTTCTTGGTCTGCAGCAGATGCGAGAACACTGCGTGCAAATCATCCGACGCGCTTTCCTCATCGAGGTTGAGCTTGCTGTCGATGTGATCCATGTGATGCATCATCAAATTCACCGCCAGCGTCGCGTCGCGTGCTTCGATCGCATCGATCAGCTGAGTGTGCTCATCGTAGGAACAGTGCGAGCGGTTGCCGCTTTCGTACTGGGCGATGATCAACGACGTCTGGGAAACCAGGCTGCGCTGGAAGCTGATCAGCGGCGCATTCTTCGCCGCTTCGGCCAGCTTGAGGTGGAACTCGCCGGAAAGGCGGATACCCGCACCACGATCACCGCGTGAAAAACTGTCGCGCTCGTCGTTGACCATCTGGCGCAACTCGGCCAGTTGCTCAGCCGTGGCGTGTTGCACCGCCAATTCAGTGATCGCCCGCTCGACCAGACGCCGGGCCAGGAACACCTGGCGCGCTTCTTCTACACTTGGGCTCGCCACTACCGCGCCACGATTGGGCCGCAGCAGCACCACGCCTTCATGGGCCAGGCGCGACAGCGCACGGCGAATGATGGTGCGGCTGACGCCGAAGATTTCGCCCAGTGCCTCTTCACTCAATTTGGTTCCGGGCGCCAGGCGTTGTTCGAGGATCGCCTCGAAGATATGCGCGTAGACGATATCGTCCTGGGTTCCGCTGCGCCCGGCCTTGCCGGCTCGCGGTTGTTTCTTGAGAGGTTGCAACTGTTCGTTCATGGGCACTCGGGTAGGGAGAACGGCGGCGAATTAACGGTAATACGGCAACAGCGTGTCGCTGGCAAGTATCACCTAAAAACAGGGCACATTGTACACAACCGAGTGCGCCAACACACTGTACGGCTGTTTGCGGCCTCGGCTGTATTGCAATGAGTCGTTACGTTTGAGTTTAGGCTTGAATCCGGGCCTTCACCGGCAAACACCCAGGTAAAAGGAACACCCTTCCATGACTGACGCCATCCAAGCGCCCTTGCGCCCGCTGGCCGACACTTCTACGTCGGCCGTCGTCGCCGGCTTCATCGCCATGATGACCGGCTATACCAGCTCCCTGGTGCTGATGTTCCAGGCCGGACAAGCCGCCGGTTTGACCACCGCGCAGATTTCCTCGTGGATCTGGGCCCTCTCGATCGGCATGGCGGTGTGCAGCATTGGCTTGTCTTTGCGGTATCGCACGCCTATCACCATTGCCTGGTCGACCCCCGGCGCGGCGTTGCTGATCACCAGCCTGGGCGGCGTGAGTTACGGCGAAGCGATTGGTGCCTACATCACCTGCGCGGTGCTGGTGACGCTCTGCGGGTTGACCGGCAGCTTTGAAAAACTGGTCAAGCGCATTCCCGCCTCATTGGCGGCGGCACTGCTGGCAGGGATCCTGTTCAAGATCGGCAGCGAGATTTTCGTCGCCGCGCAACATCGAACCGGCCTGGTGCTGGGGATGTTTTTCACCTACCTGGTCATCAAGCGTGTGTCGCCACGTTATGCCGTGCTGGCCGCGCTGGTGTTAGGCACCCTGCTGTCAGGCCTGATGGGGCTGCTGGATTTCAGCGGCTTTCATCTGGAAGTGGCAACGCCGGTGTGGACCACCCCGCACTTCTCGCTGGCGGCGACCATCAGCATCGGCATCCCGCTGTTTGTCGTGGCGATGACCTCGCAGAACATGCCCGGCGTCGCCGTCTTGCGCGCCGACGGCTACAACGTGCCCGCCTCGCCGTTGATCACCGCAACAGGCCTGGCCTCGCTGGTGCTGGCGCCGTTCGGTTCCCACGGGATCAACCTGGCAGCGATCAGTGCGGCCATTTGCACCGGGCCGCATGCCCATGAAGACCGCAACAAGCGCTATACCGCAGCCGTGTGGTGCGGGGTGTTCTACGGGATTGCCGGGGTATTTGGCGCCACGTTGGCGGCGTTATTCGCGGCGTTGCCCAAGGAGCTGGTGCTGTCGATTGCGGCCTTGGCGTTGTTTGGCTCGATCATCAATGGCTTGAGCATCGCCATGAATGAGCCGAAGGAACGGGAAGCGGCGCTGATCACCTTTATGGTCACCGCGTCAGGCTTGACGTTGTTTTCCATCGGTTCGGCATTCTGGGGGATTGTGGCGGGGGTGTTGACGCTGCTGATTCTGAATGGGCGCAAGGCATAAAAAAACGGCGACCCGAGGGTCGCCGTTTTTTTTAGTATCACTTAGCCGCGTTGATCGGCTTTTCCGGATACCACACGTCCAGCAGTGGGCTGACTTCAGCGCTTTTCAGTTCGCTACGGCCTTTGAGCCAGCTTTCGACAGCTACACGCTGTTCTTCGTTGACCGAGCCACGCTTTTGCAGGCAAACCAGACCGAAGTCATCGCCGCCGACATAGCCCAGACCGTTGGCTTCCATGGCTTCTTTGATGAATGCTTCGAGGAAAGCGTCGGTAGCTTCTTCACTCAGGTCTTCTTTGAAGTCCAGGTTCAGTTCGAAACCCAGCTCTTGAAATTCATCAACGCACAGTTTTTTGCGCAGACGCTGGGAACGGTTAGTCGCCATTGGAACAATCCTCATAAGTAATAACGGGCGGCACTTTAGCAGTTTAAGGCGGCAATTGCCCGACTCTCTGGGACAGGCGGCTATACAACGGTTAAAAAAACGCCGATTACCCGCTATGGTTGCGCTACAAGCGGCTCCAGGTTGGGGCATAATGCCGACAATTTCGTGACCAATGAGGGATTTTCTTCCATACCCCTCGCCTTTTTCACCCTTCTCTGCCGTAGGGTTGTATTCCTTATGATCAAATCTTTTCGTTGCCATTCTTTACGCTCAATGCTGTTTGCCGGTTTTTTGCTGCCACTGGCCTTTTCCGTTACCGCCGCACCGATCAACAACACCCTGCCGCCAAATGTTCAACAGGCGCTGCAAAAAGCCAAAATACCGAATACTTCGCTGTCCCTGGTCATGCTGCCGCTGACCGGCCCCGGCACGCCGACCGTGTTCAACGCCGATGTTTCGGTAAACCCGGCGTCCACCATGAAGCTGGTCACCACTTACGCGGCCCTGGAAATGCTCGGCCCCAACCACCAGTGGAAGACCGAGTTCTACACTGACGGCACCCTCAGCGGTGGCGTGTTGCGCGGCAACCTCTACCTCAAGGGCGGTGGCGACCCCAAGCTGAACATGGAAAAACTCTGGTTGCTGATGCGCGACCTGCGCGCCAACGGCGTGCAACAAGTGACCGGCGACCTGGTGCTGGACCGCAGCTTTTTCAACCAACCGCAATTGCCCGAATTCAATGACGACGGTAACGACGAGAACAAGCCGTTCCTGGTCAAGCCCGATGCCTTGTTGGTCAACCTCAAGGCCCTGCGCTTCGTGACCCGCAATGATTCGGGCCGGGTGATCGTGTCGGTCGAACCACCGATTGCCAGCATTCGTATCGACAATCAGGTCAAGGTGTCCAACGCCAAGCAATGCACCGGCGACGTGCGCTACAGCCCCGTAACCGCCGCCGATGGCAGCGTAACCGTGACCGTCAGTGGTCAATTGGGCGACGGTTGCAGCTCGCAGACTTACCTGTCGCTGCTCGACCATGCCACTTACACCGCCGGCGCCGTGCGCGCGATCTGGCAGGAGTTGGGCGGCACCATCCAGGGCCGTGATATCCAGGCGCCGGTGCCCAAGGACGCCAAGGTGCTGGCCCGCGCATTTTCGCCGGACCTGGCGGAAATCATTCGCGACATCAATAAATACAGCAACAACACCATGGCCCAGCAGTTATTCCTGAGCCTCGGTGCGCAGTTCCGAAACGATGCCGATGGCGACGACGCCAAGGCCGCACAACGTGTCGTGCGTCAGTGGCTGGCGAAGAAAGGCATCACCGCGCCGCACCTGGTGATGGAGAACGGTTCGGGTCTGTCCCGCGCCGAACGGGTCAGCGCCCGCGAGATGGCAGCCATGCTGCAAGCCGCCTGGAAAGGCCCGTATTCAGCGGAATACATCAGCTCGCTGCCGATTGCCGGCACCGACGGCACCATGCGTAAACGCCTGAAAACCACCGCCCTGCGCGGCGAAGCCCACGTCAAGACCGGCACCCTGAACACGGTGCGCGCCATCGCTGGCTTCAGCCGCGACAACAACGGCAATAGCTGGGTGGTGGTGGCGATCCTCAACGACTCGAAGCCGTGGGGCGCTTCGTCGGTGCTGGATCAGGTGCTACTGGATCTGTATCGCCAGCCTAAGCTGACGGCATCGGCACCGGTACTCTAAACGGCAACACAAAACCCTGTGGGGGCGGGCTTGCCCGCGAAAGCGGTGGATCAGTCGATATCGTTGTTGACTGGCACACCGCTTCGCGAGCAATCCGGCGCGCCCACTCAAGCCCGTAATCGTTCCGCCTCCACCCTGTCCCTGCCCGCCTGCTTGGCCACATACACCGCCGAATCCGCGCGCAGCAACAGCTCATCTACGCCTTCATCGACCCGCCAACTGGCCACCCCGAAACTGGCGGTCACAACCCCCACGGGTTCCATCGACGTATTGCGCAGCGACTGCCACAACTCCATCGCTAGGCTGTAAGCCTGATCACCATTGGTGTGCGGGCACAGCACCACGAACTCTTCGCCACCCAGGCGACAGAACACGTCCGTGCGACGCAGACGCTGGCTGATGCGCTTGCACACTTCCTGCAGGGCACCATCCCCCACCGCATGCCCGTACTGGTCGTTGATGCGCTTGAAGTGATCAATGTCGAACATGATCAACGACAGCGCCCCAGCCGTGCGGTTGAGCCGGTGCATCTCGGCCTTCAGGCGATCCTGAAAATAGCGTCGGTTATGAATACCCGTCAGCGAGTCGGTGATGGATAACGCGCGCAGCTCCTCCTCGACCCGCTTGAGATCGGAAATATCCGAAACGTAGCCGTGCCACAACGTGCCGCCGCCGGGTAACTCCTCCGGCGTCGCTTCGCCGCGAATCCAGCGCAGCCCGCGTTGCGGCAATACCACGCGATACTCTTCGCGCCAATGGCTCAACTGCAGCGCCGACAGCCGTATCGACAGCCGTACCCGCTCGACGTCCAGAGGGTGGATACGCTCAAAAACCTTGTTCGCGTCGTGCTGCAAGACCCCGGTTTCGATTTCATAAATATCGCGCATGCCATCGCTGGCGTAGATGAAACGCCCGGTTCCCTGAGGGTCCAGGGTGAACTGGAAGATTCCCCCGGGCACGTGGGCACTGAGTTTTTTCAGCAAGCGGTCACGCGCAGCCAGCGCTTCGTAGGCGCGTTTCTGCTCGGTGACATCCAGGTAGATCGCCAAGTGCCCGATCCACAGGCCATAGTCATCCAGTAACACCGTGGTCAGCATATTCACCGTCAAATGGCTGCCATCCTCACGCAACAGTGTCCATTCCTGCGCCTCGTGCAGGTTGTCCGGACTTTCCACCAGCATCGCCTGACTCGGCGCAATACGCTTGCCCAACGCCACACTCAAACTGGCAGCGCGTGATTCGAGTTCCAGGGCCAGGTGCAGGCTCTCCAGCGTCAGCCGCCCCACTACCGCCTCGGACTTGAACCCAAGCATCTGCTCGGCACCGGCATTGAACGTGTTAATCACGCCCCTGAGGTCAGTGGCAATGATTGCAACCTGGGTGGCCGCATTCAGCACGCTGCGCAATTGCCCATGGGCCCCACGCAGCTCCAGCTCACGCAGACGCAACAGCTCTGTGCGTTGCTCCACCAGCGCAAGCGCGCGCTGGCGCTGGCTGACCAACACATACAACAAAGCGCTGAGCAGCAGGCTGAGGAGCATGCCCATGGTCAGGATCGTGCTCATCGAAGAATGGTTGGCCTGGTCGAAGATCTGGCTGGCACGCATACTCAGGGCATACACATGGTCGCCAAGGGTCAGACGGCGCGCGGCAATGAGGTCACTGCTGCCGACCGAATTGCTGGACGCGTACAGCACGCGCTGCTGAGCGTCGGAGGTGTCGACGATCTGCATCACCAAGTTGTCCCGCTTCGGCTTGGGCAACCCATCGGCGACCAGCTGGCGCATGCTGATCACCGCCATCACGAAACCGATAGGCTCTTCGCCAACCGGCTTGCTGACGGGCGCCACCAGCAACACACCGGCAGCATACGCCGGCTCCACGCCCACCAGTTGCATGGGTTGAGACACCGCCAGCTTGCCGCTTTTCAGCGCGCGCTCAAGCACCGAGCGACGCAACGGCTGGGCCAACAGGTCAAACCCCAAGGGTGAACCCAGCAGGCTTTGAGTCTGGCTGTACAGCACCGGCACGTATTCATCGCGCTCCGCGGCAGGCGCCAACTCACCCGACGCATTCAATTCACGGATCGCGAAGGGTACGCCTCGCTGGCGGGAAATTTCCTGCTCAAATGAGCTGCGTTGATCGCGCCATATGCGTGGCGCCCAGGCATAGGCGCGGGCGCGCAACAGCAAGGGTTGGGCGAAACCATCAAATTCGGCGCGGGAGACATCACTGGAATTGGTGAAAAAACGTTGCAGGCTTGCCAGGCGTTGCTCCTGGTCTTCAAAACGTTCTTGAAGGCGGGCGTAGCGCTCGTTGACCAGCAACTGGAAACGCTGGTGAACCTGTTGCTGATAAACGTCGGCGGCGGCCCAGGCCACGATGATCGTCAGCGTGCAACCTGCCAGTAATACCACCAATGCCACCAGCCAAGCCGACGCCTGTTCACTGATAAAGCCTAGGATTTTCGGGCGAACAGCTTGCAACGTCATAGGCAACACTCACAACGCCAGCGTGCGGGGGTGTCACTTTGGCTAGGCGTTAAGTTATAGCCATGAGGCCGGTATTTGACCAGCGTAAAAAAGCCGCAAGCCCGGAATAATCCGGGCTTGCGGCTTTTTGGTGCAGCGTGATGCGCGGTGCTGCTGCGATCAGCGCGCGGTGATTTTCCATGCACGGTGGATCTTCGCGTTACGCGCGAAATCCGGGTCGAGGGTTTTGTCGCTGATTTCCTCTACGGCATAGCGTTCACTGAGGTTGTCCTCAAGCACAAACTTGCGGAAGTTGTTCGAGAAGTACAACACGCCACCCGGTGCCAGGCGCGCCATCGCCAGGTCGAGCAACTGCACGTGGTCGCGCTGCACGTCGAAGATGCCTTCCATGCGCTTGGAGTTGGAGAAGGTCGGCGGGTCGATGAAGATCAGGTCGAACTCATCGCGGCTGGCTTCCAGCCACGCCATCACATCACCCTGCTCCAGACGGTTCTTGTCGGAAAAACCGTTGAGCGAGAAGTTGCGACGCGCCCAGTCCAAGTAGGTTTTGGACAAGTCCACACTGGTAGTGCTGCGCGCGCCGCCCTTGGCTGCGTGCACACTCGCGGTCGCGGTGTAGCAATACAGGTTGAGGAAACGCTTGCCGGCCGCTTCTTTCTGGATGCGCATGCGCATCGGGCGGTGGTCGAGGAACAGACCGGTGTCCAGGTAATCGGTGAGGTTGACCAGCAGCTTCACGCCACCCTCGCTGACCTCGGTGAACTTACCCTGGGCGCTCTGGCGCTCGTACTGCTTGGTGCCGCTTTGACGCTCACGCCGTTTGACCACGACGCGGCTCTTGTCGACGTTCAACGCCTGAGGAATCGCCGCCAGTGCATCGAACATGCGTGCCGAGGCTTTCTCCGGGTCGATGGACTTCGGTGCCGCGTACTCCTGGACGTGAACCCAGTCGTGGTACAGGTCGATGGCCATCGAGTATTCGGGCATGTCGGCATCGTACACACGGTAGCAATCCACCCCTTCACGCTTGGCCCACTTGCCCAGCAGTTTGAGGTTCTTCTGCAAGCGGTTGGCGAACATCTGCCCGCCTTCGCTCAGACGCGCTTGCTCGACCACTGGAGCCGGTGCTGGCTTGATCGGGTTACCGTTCTTGTTGTACTGGCGCTCTTGCGGCTCGGTCGGGGCTTGATCGTAAGCGGCTTGCTCGCGTTCAGCCTGACGCTGCTCCGGGGTACGACGCTCGCCAGTGACGAACTGGTCCGGGTTGACCTTGATCAACAGCAATTTGCACGGCAACGCGCCGTTCCAGAACGAATACTGTTTGTGGCTGCGAATGCCCATGCGCTTGCCCAGGTCCGGCGCGCCGGTAAACACCGCCGCTTCCCAGCCCATGCACGCCTGGCGCAGACGCTCGCCGAGGTTCTGGTAGAGGTATAACAGGCTGGCCTCGTCACCCAGGCGCTCGCCGTAGGGTGGGTTGCAGATCACCAGGCCTTTCTGGTTCTGGTCGGGGCGCGGCTCGAAAGTGCCGACTTCGCCCTGATACACCTTGATCCAGTGGCTCAAGCCTGCGCGTTCGATGTTGTTGCGGGCGGGCTGGATCAGGCGCGGGTCAGCTTCGTAACCACGCACCCACAGCGGCGGCTTGTTCATGCCGATGGCGGCACGCTCACTGGCTTCGGCGTGCAGCTTCTTCCACAACGCCGGGACGTGACCCAGCCAGGTGGTGAAACCCCACAGTTCGCGGTTGAGGTTGGGCGCCATGTCGGCGGCGATCATTGCGCCTTCCACCAGGAAGGTACCCACGCCGCACATCGGGTCCGTCAGCGCGCCGCCTTCGGCAGCGATGCGCGGCCAGCCGGCGCGAATCAAAATCGCAGCGGCCAGGTTTTCCTTCAACGGCGCCGCGCCCTGCTGCAGGCGGTAACCGCGCTGGTGCAGGCTGTGGCCGGAGAGGTCGAGGGAGAGAATCGCTTCGCCACGGTCCAGGCGCAGGTGGATACGCAGGTCCGGGTTGATCTTGTCGATAGACGGGCGTTCGCCGGTCGGGGTGCGCAGCTTGTCGACAATCGCATCCTTGACCTTCAGCGCGCCGAAGTGGGTGTTGTCGATGCCCGAGCCATGACCGCTGAATTCCACGGCCAAGGTGCCGTCCGGGACCATGTGGTCAGCCCATTCGATATCCAGCACGCCGTGGTACAGGTCTTCGGCGTCCTTCATCGGGAAGCGCTTGAGCACCAGCAGCACGCGGTTGGCCAAGCGCGACCAGAGGCACAGGCGGTAAGCCGTTTCCATGTCGGCCATGCCGCGCACGGCCGAGGTGTGCTCGCGGGCTTCCTCAAGGCCAAGCCCGACGGCTTCCTCGATCAGCAGGCCTTCGAGGCCCTTGGGGCAAGTGAGGAAGAGTTCAAAACGGTCCGACATGGGCATTCCAGGCTTTTCAGCAATAAATGAACGGGCGACGCATCGCCGGCTCGGTTTTCAATCAAGCACTTTTCTTGAAGAGTGCTCGCGTGACACGAATGTGCCGTTCCACCCCGGCTGCCGGGCCTTTCGACCGAAATTTCCGGGGCAGATAAACAATTGTTTGCAACAAGAGGAAATATTCCGACCCTTCGTCGAATAATAACCGACTGCAACGGGCGGACATTCTCACTAAAGGATTAAACCCATCCTCTTTGCAAGGCACATCATAGCTGGCTTTGCCCAATAAATGGGGCGAAAAGCCATCCCAGCTTATGGCTATAGCATCGTTATCGTTACGTGCTTATGACAAAACGATCATTGAATCCATGTGACCTATTGGTTAGAACTCAACACAGGTTGGCGCCGTAACGACGCCGACACATTGGCTCGCCACGCCGGCAGCGAGCCCACCAACGGCAGAAAAACTCTGCCCGGCCTCACACGAGGCCGAAGGATATCTACACAGTCAACAAGTGAGGGAAACACCCTATGAGAAGACTTAAGCGTGATCCGTTGGAAAGAGCATTTTTACGCGGATATCAGTATGGCGTTCATGGCAAATCCCGTGAGCTTTGCCCATTTACTCTACCGTCGGTACGCCAAGCCTGGATTAACGGCTGGCGAGAAGGACGCGGCGACAATTGGGACGGTATGACCGGCACTGCGGGGATCCACAGACTCAACGAACTTCACGCCGTCGGCTAACACAGGGCACTTAATCCGACAAACCACTTAGTAGATTATGTAACGACTTAACCACGCACGTCCTATCCGGGCGGCGGGCTTCGGCCCAGGGGGCTCCTAATGGAGCCCTTTTTAATGGCCGATAGGTTCAGGCCTTCGGCAACGCGGCAATCGCATCCACCGACTCGCGAATCAACGCCGGGCCCTTATAGATAAAGCCGGAGTACAACTGCACCAGGCTCGCGCCCGCCGCAATCTTCTCGGCGGCGTGCTTGCCTTCGGTGATGCCGCCCACGGCGATGATCGGCAAACGCCCCGCCAGTTCAGCGGCCAGCACCTTAACGATATGGGTGCTCTTGTCACGCACCGGCGCACCCGACAGGCCGCCCGCTTCATCACCATGCGCCAACCCTTCAACGCCGACACGGCTGAGGGTGGTGTTGGTAGCAATCACCGCGTCCATACCCGAATCGACCAAGGCCTGGGCAACCAGAGCAGTTTCTTCATCACTCATGTCTGGAGCAATCTTGATGGCCAACGGCACGCGCTTGCCATGGCGCACCGTCAGGTCTTCCTGACGCTGACGCAAGGCTTCAAGCAATTGCTTGAGGGAATCACCAAACTGCAGGCTGCGCAGGCCGGGGGTGTTGGGTGAACTGACGTTGACCGTGACATAGCTGGCGTGGGCGTAAACCTTGTCCAGGCAGATCAGGTAATCATCGACGGCGCGCTCTACCGGGGTATCGAAGTTCTTGCCGATATTGATACCGAGAATGCCCTTGTACTTCGCTGCCTGAACCCGCGACAGCAGGTGATCAACGCCCAGGTTGTTGAAGCCCATGCGGTTGATGATCGCCTCGGCTTCCGGCAAACGAAAGATGCGCGGCTTAGGGTTGCCCGGTTGCGGCCGTGGCGTCACGGTGCCGATTTCGACAAAACCGAAACCCAGTTGCGCGAAGCCGTCGATGGCCGCGCCATTCTTGTCCAGGCCGGCAGCCAGCCCGACCGGGTTGGGGAAATCGAGCCCCATCACCGTCACCGGCATTTTTGCCGGTGCCTTGCATACCAGGCCATTGAGCCCCAGGCGACCACCGGCACCGATCAAGTCCAGGGACAGATCGTGAGAGGTTTCCGGGGAGAGTTTGAACAACAACTGGCGGGCCAGGGTATACATGGGCGGGCTAGACTCGGATGGCGGCGAAAGGTGGCGCCGATTATAGCCGGGGTGGCACGCCAGGTGCGAGGCGTGCCGTCCAATCGTCAATGGCGTTGCGCGACCAGCACTTCATAACGAGCCCAGATCTTTCGTGCATAACGTAAGCGCAGTGCCTCACGCTCAGGTGCAGCGCCCGCGTTGTATGAGCCAATCGCTGTCCAGTTGTATCCGAAGCGCTGGATAAACTCGGCGAGGATCGAGGCGCCCACTTCAATCGACAAACAAGGCTCACTCAGCAGCCGCTCCTGGGTAATCCCCTGCTTGAGCAGGCGAGGCAAGTGCATGCTGTTGATTTGCATCAAACCGATATCTCGCGAGCCATCGCTGTTGCCGGTGTTCAAGGCTTGCGCCTGGTACCCCGACTCTACAGCAGCAATAGCCTGCAACAGCTCCGGTTCGATGTCGTAGCGACGGGCTACGTCATCCCAGCAACTTGCCCAGGCGGGAAGACTGCCTATCAACAGGCTCAACAGTAAGCTTTTGCACAGGCGCTTAATCATGGTTCACCTGGCCACAGGCCGAACAGATGCGCTGCGTACGTCCCAGCCCTGCCTGTCGAGGTTCGTGTTGCTGGACGTTCACGGCACAGGTAAAGCGGTAGCCCCTGCCATAAATCGTCTTGATAAACCTTTTGTCCATCTTCAAGTGTTTGCGCAACGCATAGATGCAGCGGGTGAGCGACTCTTCTGCAACCTCTCCACGCGGCCAGACCCACTCAAGCAAACGATCCTTAGTGATCAGCGCCCCCTCGGACGCCAGCAGCAGCCGCAGCACATGCCACTCCTTGGGTGGCAGCTGAATGTCCACACCTTCGCCGGTCAACCGTCCATCGCCATGCAAGGTCCACCCGGCAAACACCGACGAGGCCGTCGGCCCTTCATTCGTGAGGGTCATACACACCTCTGCATCCACCTACTGACATTGAATTCCTTGTTTCCAGAAACGGCGAAACGCCAACCCCGCGACTATAAAAACCTGAACCTGGGACAGCGTTAGGAAAAGACCCATGCATTCGAGGCTTTCGGCGGGTAACGCGTAGGACTTTTCGCCGGCACGCTCAACAAGCGCGCTTAAACGGCTTTTTCATTCAGAGACTTCATGGTTTTGGCGTACAAACGCACGTTGCACGCGCTGATATTGGGCCTGCGTGAGCGGCGGCGGCCCCACAGCGCCGGCCAACATCCTGGGCTCACTGCCAACCGCACGCGCCTGGATTACGAATAACCGTACCTCGGCGCGGCGCCCGCGCCCCGCCCCCTCCTCATCGCGTCGAAAACCGCCGACCCACAGGCGTTTACCCTGGGTCACACGCACCACAGTGCTGACGCCCACTCGCCCTGCGGCCCCTGCGGCGCCAGGCGCGGGTTTACCTGCCACCTGGCGGCCATCTTCGAGGTTCAGCAGCATCTCGATCTGATTCGCTTGGGCAAAGCGCGGCAGCACACTGGCTTCAGTGCCATAGCGTACGGGCTGCCATTCGCCTTTATTGTCCCCGGGGTTGGGCAGGTAGAACGTGTGCTGATCCTGGAACACCGCCGGCACATTTTCCTGGGTGAGTATCACCGGATACGCCGTGATCCTGGCTTTGCGGCGACGCTCCAGCGCACCGAGCTGCACCATCAAGCGGTTATCGTCCAAGGGCTCCATGACACGCGTCACGGAAGCCACGCCGTCGGTTTCCCGGGCCCAGGCCGCGTCGAGCTTCTCGAGTTCGTCACGGTCCACGTCGACCTGCCACAGAGATACTTCAATCGCACGTTTGGGCTTGTCCAGCTCCGCCACCAGGTCCTCAATCACCTTCACCTGGGCAGGCTTGCCCTTGATCAACAAACTGTTGGAGTCCGGATAGGCAATCACTAACACGCTCTTGTCGGCCAGCGCGCTCGGGGGGCGCTGCGTGGCAGCCTGCTGCTCGATAGCCAGCAGGTTTTCGATGATCGAGGCCATGCCCGGCACATTGACCTTGTCGTTGCCCATGGCGTACTGCCGATCCGCCACATGGGTATTGAATACCTGCACCACGCCGAAGATCTGCTTACCCAGGCGCACCTCGGTGCGCTGCCTGTCCATCTGCTGGGCCAGGTTCAGCACCTGATCCACATAATTGGGTGGCCCAGCCACGTAGAACGTACGCCCGTCGGTCTCCCTGAGGGGATACCGTGATTCATCAAGCCCCGAGCGGCGCATGAACCCTCGCAACTTGTCGACAGAGATATGCCGCAGCGCCACCGCCGAGCTTTTTGCTTCACCCGCGTCATACAGATAGAGCACCTGCCCGTCGCTGTACCAGATCAGACCCTGTTGCGCGGCGACCGCCTCCAGGGTCTGCTGAGCCACTGCCAAATCGAATACCCCGGAAATACGCTTGCGCGCCACATCGCGGCTGACGACAACGGGCAAGCCCAGAGGCACCGATAAGGCGGTAAAGAAGGTGTGCAGGCTTTCATCCCGCGCCTGGTAGCTTTCCCCCCAGGCGGGCGCGTTTGCCAGCAACAACGTAAGGCACAACAGCCAGGGGCACAGCCGGTGGAAACTCATCATCGCCGAGGGTTGGATATACACGCAGGGGTTCCTGGCAGTCTGGCGCAAAGAAGCGGCCATACTGAAAGGCCATCGACTTTCAATCTTGATGGAAAGCTGACGGCGGGCCACTTCTGTCTGCCCGTGGCATGTGCCTTGCTATGGACTCTGCATCAGAGCGCGCGCCAACGTCGGAGCGTGCCTACAGACAAAGGCGTCGTTACCCCGCAATGGCCTGCGCTGGCCTCACCGCGCTGCCATCCAAGGAAACGACGCTTTTTTTTGAGAGAAAAGGTAGGTGTTGATGAACGATTCGGTCGGCAACAGCCCGGTGAACAAGGCGCTGGCCTGGGTAAACGGTAGCGACGCCCCGGAAAAGAGCAGCCTTGACCTGGGCTTCATGGCGCTGACCGATTGCGCCTCGCTGGTGGTCGCCGCCACCCAGGGCTTCGCCCAGCCCTACGGGCTGACGCTGAACCTCAAACGCCAATCGTCCTGGGCCAACCTGCGCGACAAACTGGTCAGCGGTGAGCTGGATGCCGCCCACAGCCTGTACGGACTGGTCTATGCCGTGCACCTGGGCATTGGCGGCGTAGCCTCTACCGATATGGCTGTGTTGATGGGGCTCAACCAAAACGGTCAGAGCATCAACCTCTCCCACGATTTGCAACAGCAGGCCGTGGTCACTCCTGATGCACTGGATCGTCACGTGCACCAAAGCCGAACAAAGCTGACCTTCGCACAGACCTTTCCCACAGGCACCCACGCCATGTGGTTGTATTACTGGCTGGCCAGCCAGGGCATTCATCCATTGCAAGATGTGAACAGCGTGGTGGTGCCACCGCTGCAGATGCTCGCGCACCTGCAAGCCGGGCGGATCGACGGCTTTTGCGTCGGCGAGCCTTGGTGCGCCAGCGCCGTCAAGCAAAACCAGGGGTTCACGCTGGCGACCACGCAAGCGATCTGGCCGAACCATCCGGAAAAAGTACTCGGCTGCACCCAGGCGTTCGTCGATCAATACCCGAACACTGCCCGCCTGCTGGTAATGGCGATCCTCGAAGCCAGCCGTTTTATCGAAGAAAGCCAGGAAAACCGCCGCTCTACAGCGCAATTACTCAGCGCCCGCGACTACCTCGATACGCCACTCGACTGCATCGAACCGCGCCTGCTGGGCGCTTATGACGATGGCCTCGGCAACCAGTGGCAAGACCCACATGCCCTGAGGTTTTTTGCCGATGGCGAGGTGAACCTGCCGTACCTGTGCGACGGCATGTGGTTCATGACCCAGTTCCGACGCTGGGGCCTGCTGCGCGAAGATCCGGACTACCTGGGCGTTGCTCGCCAAGTGCAGCAACTGGACCTGTATCGCCAAGCCGCCGCTGCCGTCGGCGTCGCGGCAAACGCTCAGGACATGCGGAGCAGTCAACTGATCGACGGCAAAATCTGGGACGGTTCCAACCCCGCCGCGTACGCCCGCAGCTTCCGCCTGCACGCCATGGCCGAGCCTTCCAACCGCCACGCCCAGCGCTGACAGGAGGAACCACGATGTTGCGCATCCTGTTGATCAACGATACCCCGCGCAAAGTCGGACGCCTGAAGGCTGCGCTGACCGAAGCAGGCTTCGAGGTGATCGATGAGTCCGGCCTGACCATTGACCTGCCTGCGCGCGTCGAAACGGTGCGCCCCGACGTGATCCTGATCGATACCGAGTCACCCGGCCGCGACGTGATGGAGCAAGTGGTGCTGGTCAGCCGCGACCAACCTCGGCCGATCGTGATGTTTACCGACGAGCACGATCCGAACGTGATGCGCCAGGCGATCAAATCCGGGGTCAGCGCTTACATCGTTGAAGGCATCCAGGTCCAACGCCTGCAGCCCATCCTGGACGTGGCCATGGCTCGTTTTGAAAGCGACCAGGCCCTGCGCGCGCAGCTCCAGGCCCGCGATCAGCAGTTGGCCGAGCGTAAACGCATCGAGCTGGCCAAAGGCATGCTGATGAAAATGAAGCACTGCAATGAGGAAGAGGCCTACACCCTGATGCGCCGCCAGGCCATGAGCCGCCAACAGAAACTGATCCAGGTGGCGGAGCAGATTATTGCGATGAGCGAGTTGCTCGGCTGAACTGGCGCAGCTCTTGCTAAAGAATCCTCACCGGTAACCAACGGCGGTTGCCCCTTCTACGACAAAGACGTCGCCCACTCGGTTTGCTCGCGCAAACCCGGTGGCGGCGTTTTTTCGTTTTGGTCCCAGCGTATGGGGCCGATGGGGCGGCCCTAAACGGCTGTTCCATCACCCGGCCTTCTTACAAGACTCCCAACCGTTGAGGTGCGTGATGAAATCAAGCTTCTGGAAATCCGGGCACACCCCGACCCTGTTTGCCGCGTTCCTGTATTTCGACCTGAGCTTCATGGTCTGGTACCTGTTGGGCCCGCTGGCGGTGCAAATCGCCGCCGACCTGCACCTGACCACCCAGCAACGTGGCCTGGTGGTGGCGACGCCCATCCTGGCCGGCGCGGTGCTGCGCTTTTTAATGGGCATGCTGGCCGACAAACTGTCGCCCAAGACCGCCGGCCTGATCGGTCAGGTGATTGTCATCGCGGCATTGTTCGGGGCCTGGAAACTCGGCATCCACAGCTACGAGCAAGCCCTGCTGCTCGGTGCGTTTCTGGGCATGGCCGGAGCGTCCTTTGCGGTTGCGCTGCCCCTGGCGTCCCAGTGGTACCCCGCTGAACACCAAGGCAAGGCCATGGGCATCGCTGGCGCGGGTAACTCCGGCACCGTGTTTGCCGCACTGCTGGCACCGGTGCTGGCCGCTGCGTACGGCTGGAGCAATGTGTTCGGCTTCGCGCTGATTCCGCTGGTACTTACCCTGGTGGTCTTCGCCTGGCTCGCGCGCAATGCGCCTGAACGTCCGAAAGCCAAATCCATGGCTGACTATTTCAAAGCCCTGGGCGACCGCGACAGCTGGTGGTTCATGTTCTTCTACAGCGTGACGTTCGGCGGCTTTATCGGCCTGGCCAGCGCCCTGCCCGGCTACTTCAACGACCAATACGGCCTGAGCCCGGTGACCGCAGGCTACTACACTGCCGCCTGCGTATTTGGTGGCAGCCTGATGCGTCCGTTGGGCGGCGCCCTGGCTGACCGTTTCGGCGGGATCCGTACCCTGCTCGGCATGTACAGCGTGGCGGCCATCTGCATCGCAGCGGTCGGGTTCAACCTGCCAAGTTCCTACGCTGCATTGGCGCTTTTCGTCTGCACCATGCTCGGCCTCGGTGCAGGTAATGGCGCGGTGTTCCAGCTGGTCCCCCAACGCTTTCGCCGTGAGATCGGCGTGATGACCGGCCTGATCGGCATGGCGGGCGGTATCGGCGGTTTCGCCCTCGCTGCGGGTATGGGTGCAATCAAACAAAGCACTGGCAGTTACCAGATGGCCCTGTGGTTGTTCGCCAGCCTCGGCGTGCTGGCCTGGTTTGGCCTGCACGGCGTCAAACGTCGCTGGAGAACCACCTGGGGCTCGGCCGCCGTGACCGCCGCACGCGTCTGATGAGCCTGCAACTGAGCATCGCCCACGCCAGCGCAATCGGCCCTCGAACCGAGAACCAGGATGCCCTGCGCGTGGTCACGCCTGTGGCGGAACTGGCCGCAAGCAAGGGTTACCTGTGCGCCATGGCCGACGGCGTCAGCCAATGTGCCGACGGTGGCCTGGCCGCGCGCTCGACCTTACAGGCGCTGGCCCTGGACTATTACGCCACGCCGCAAACCTGGGGCGTGGCTCAAGCGCTCGAACGTTTGTTGCTGGCGCAGAATCGCTGGCTTCAGGCCAACGGTGGCGGTCAGCCGCTGCTGACCACCCTCAGCGCCCTGGTGTTTCGTGGCCAACGCTTCACGCTCGCGCATGTCGGCGATTGCCGGGTCTATCGCTGGCTGGACGGCGAGTTGCAGCGCATCAGCGAAGATCACGTGTGGGAGCAACCGGGCATGCACCATGTGCTCAAGCGCGCCCTCGGCCTGGATCAACACCTGGTGCTGGATTTTCTCGACGGTGAATTGCGTGAGGGTGAATGTTTCCTGCTGCTCAGCGATGGCGTGTGGGCCACCTTGGGCGATCACAGCATCAGGGCGATTCTGCGTGAGCAAACCGACCTGGATCTGGCGGTCAACACCCTGGTCAACGCTGCACACCTGGCCGCCAGCCAGGACAATGCCAGCGCGCTGCTGGTGCGTATCGACAAACTGGGGGCCGCCACCCTTGGCGATGCGCTGGTGCAGTTGCAGCAATGGCCGTTGCCACAAGTCCTGAAAGCCGGGCAACACTTTGAGGGCTGGCAGGTTGAAAGCGTGCTGGCGCACAGCCGCCAATCCTTGCTGTACCGCGTACGCGATGCGCAGCAGCAGCCTTGGTTGCTGAAAACCTTGCCGCTTAACCGTGAGGATGACAACGGTGCGGGTCAAGCGCTGCTCTCGGAAGAATGGTTTCTGCGCCGCGTTGCCGGGCGCGCGTTTCCTGAAGTGCATGCGGCCAGTGGGCGTCAGCATTTGTACTACGTAATGCGTGAATATCCGGGGCACACCCTGGCAGCACTGTTCCAGCATCAGGGCCCACTGCCCCTGGCGCAGTGGCAGTCCATCGCCGAACGATTGTTGCGGGCGGTGGGCATGCTGCATCGACGGCAGATCCTGCACCGGGACATCAAGCCGGAAAACCTGTTATTGGGTGACGACGGCGAACTGCGCGTCTTGGATTTCGGCCTGGCCTATTGCCCGGGGCTCTCTGAAGACCGCGCCCACGAACTGCCCGGCACGCCGAGTTTTATCGCCCCGGAGGCGTTCAGTGGCGAACATCCTACGGCGCAACAGGATTTATACAGCGTCGGCGTCACGCTCTATTACCTGCTGACCGGGCATTACCCCTACGGCGAAATCGAAGCCTTCCAGCGGCCCCGTTTTGCCCAGCCCGTCAGCGCCAGCCGCTATCGCCCCGACCTGCCGGACTGGTTGCCCCTCAGCCTGGAACGCGCGGTGGCGCCTCACCCCGACCAACGTTATGAAACAGCCGAAGAATGGCTGCTTGTCCTGGAGCAGGCCGACCGCCGTGAGTTGAGCGTGCGCCCCAGACCGCTGCTGGAGCGCGAACCGCTCAAGGTCTGGCAAGCCGTGGCGCTGGCATCGTTGCTGGTCAATCTGGTGCTGGCGTACTGGCTGTTGCACCACTAGAGGGCGAATTAACCCAGGGATATCGACGCTGGCCCCAATAAAACCGAGCGCTAGGTAACTTGGCACAACCACTGCATTAACTTTTTCAACAACACACATACCGCCGCTCCTTCAACGTCGAAGGGCCGAGCTTCCCGAGAGAACGGGACCAGGACAAAGGCGTCCTCGCTAGCTAACTAGCGGGGACGCCTTTTTTGTTTGCGCGTGATTTGTCGAGCCATTGCGGAGAACGACATGAAAAAACTCAAATTGGTGATGATCGGCAACGGCATGGCCGGTGTACGCACCCTCGAAGAATTGCTCAAACTGAGCAGCGACCTGTACGACATCACCGTGTTCGGTGCCGAGCCTCACACCAACTACAACCGAATTCTGTTGTCGCCGGTGCTGGCGGGCGAGCAGACGTTTGAAGAGATCGTGCTCAACGATCTCAGTTGGTACCTGGATAACAACATCAAGCTGTTGCTCAACCGCAAAGTGGTGCAGATCGACCGCGTCAAACGCATCGTGATCGCCGAAGACGGCAGCGAAGCCGAATACGACCGCCTGCTGATCGCCACCGGCTCAACGCCGTTTATCCTGCCGATTCCCGGCAACGCTTTAAAAGGTGTCATCGGCTACCGCGACATCGCCGACACCCAGGCCATGATCGACACCGCCAGAACCCACAAGCACGCCGTGGTCATCGGCGGTGGCCTGCTCGGTCTGGAAGCCGCCAACGGCCTGATGCTGCGCGGCATGCACGTGACGGTGGTGCATATCGGCGAATGGTTGCTGGAGCGCCAGCTGGACAAAACCAGTGGCCAGTTACTGCAAACCGAACTGGAAAGCCGTGGCCTGGTGTTTCGGTTGTGCGAACAGACCCAGGCCCTGCACGACGCCGGCAATGGCCGCGTAGGCTCGGTGCAATTCAAGAATGGCGAGATTATCCCCGCCGACCTGGTGGTGATGGCTGCCGGTATCCGCCCCAACACTGAACTCGCGGAAAAATCCGGCATCCCCTGCAACCGTGGGATTCTGGTCAACGACACCCTGCAAACTTACGACCCGCGCATCTATGCCATCGGTGAATGTGCCAACCATCGCGGGATTGCCTACGGGCTGGTGGCGCCGCTGTTCGAGCAAGCCAAGGTCTGCGCCAATCACCTGGCCCAACTGGGCTTTGCGACCTATAAGGGTTCGGTCACTTCGACCAAATTAAAGGTGACCGGCATCGACCTGTTCTCCGCCGGCGACTTCATGGGCGGCGAAGGCACCGAGACCATCACCCTCTCCGACCCGATTGGCGGCGTCTACAAGAAGCTGGTGATCAAGGACGACATCCTGGTCGGCGCCTGCCTGTACGGCGATACCGCAGACGGCGGTTGGTATTTCCGCCAGATCCGTGAGAACCATGCGATTGGCGAGATCCGTGATCACTTGATGTTTGGCGAGAACACGCTCGGCGATGTCGGCCATCAAGGCCAGGACAAAGCCATGAGCATGGCCGACAACGCTGAAGTCTGCGGATGCAATGGCGTGTGCAAGGGCACCATCGTCAAGGCGATTCAGGAACACGGGCTGTTCAGCGTCGACGAGGTGAAAAAGCACACCAAGGCCGCCAGCTCCTGCGGTTCGTGTGCCGGGCTGGTGGAACAGATTTTGATCAACACTGTGGGTGGCGCTGCGGACGTCAAACCGAAAAGCGAAAAGGCTATTTGCGGTTGCAGCGACCTCAACCACGGGCAAATCCGCCAGGCGATCCGCGAACAGCATCTGCTGACCATTGCCGGCACCATGAGCTACCTGAACTGGCGCACACCCAACGGCTGCGCCACCTGCCGCCCGGCACTCAACTACTACCTGATCTCCACTTGGCCGGGTGAAGCCAAGGACGACCCGCAATCGCGCCTGATCAACGAACGCGCCCACGCCAATATCCAGAAAGACGGCACCTACTCTGTAGTCCCCCGGATGTGGGGCGGGGTGACCAATCCCGCGGAGCTACGGCGTATCGCCGATGTGGCTGACAAGTACAACGTGCCGATGGTCAAGGTCACCGGCGGCCAGCGTATCGACCTGCTGGGCATCAAGAAACAGGACCTGCCCGGCGTCTGGAAAGACCTCGACATGCCGTCCGGCCATGCGTACGGCAAATCCATCCGCACCGTGAAGACCTGCGTCGGCAGCGAGTTCTGCCGCTTCGGCACGCAGAACTCGACGCAGTTGGGCATCGAACTGGAGCATGACCTGTTCAATATGTGGTCACCGCACAAGGTCAAGCTCGCGGTGTCCGGTTGCCCACGCAATTGCTCGGAAGCGGGGATCAAGGACGTCGGGATTATCGGCGTCGACTCCGGCTGGGAGATGTATATCGGCGGCAACGGCGGGATCAAAACCGAAGTCGCAGCGTTCTTCGTCAAGCTGAAAACCGCCGAAGAAGTCCGCGAATACAACGGTGCTTTCCTGCAGTTGTACCGCGAAGAAGCCTTCTACCTCGAACGCACCGTGCATTACCTGCAACGGGTCGGCATGGAACATATCAAGAAGGCCGTACTGGAAGACCCGGCCAGGCGCCAGGCGCTCAATGAGCGTCTGCAGTTCTCATTGTCATTCGAACAGGACCCTTGGAAGGAACGCCTGGAGCAGCCGCTGCTGAAAAAGGAGTTCGAGGTTATTCCCGTCAAGCAACTGGAGGTGCCGGCATGAACTGGCTGGATATCTGCGCCCTCGACGAGATCAACGCGCTGGGCTCGCGCATCATCAATGGACCCAAAGGTGATATCGCGATTTTTCGTACCAGTGACGATGAAGTTTTCGCCCTCGATGACCGCTGCCCACACAAGGGCGGGCCACTGTCCCAAGGCCTGATCTATGGCAAGCGCGTGGCCTGCCCGCTGCATAACTGGCAGATCGACCTGGCATCCGGCGAAGCCCAGGCACCGGATATTGGCTGCGCCCATCATCACCCCGCCCGCGTGGAAAACGGCCGTGTGATGTTGGCCCTGCGGGACGCAGGTTGATGAACCGCCAGACCACTGCCTCCACCTGTTGTTATTGCGGGGTGGGGTGCGGCGTGCTGATCGAACATGACGGCACGCACATTCTGGGTGTGCAAGGCGACCCGGACCACCCGGCCAACTTCGGCAAGTTGTGCAGTAAAGGCGCCAGTCTGCACCTGACCGGCGACCTGGCTGCCCGCGCCTTGTACCCGGAGCTTCGCCTGGGCAAAGGCCTGGCCCGTGCCCGCAGCGACTGGGACACCGCCCTGGAACACGCGACCAACGTGTTCGCCGACACCATCGCCGAGCACGGGCCGGACAGCGTGGCGTTCTACATCTCCGGGCAATTGCTGACCGAGGACTACTACTGCTTCAACAAACTGGCGCGCGCGGTGGTCGGCACCCACAACATCGACAGCAACTCGCGGCTGTGCATGTCTTCGGCGGTGGTTGGTTACAAGCGCAGCCTGGGCGCCGATGCGCCGCCATGCAGTTATGAAGACCTGGAGTCCAGCGACTGCGTGATGATCGTCGGCAGCAACATGGCCTACGCCCACCCAGTATTATTCCGACGCCTGGAGGAGGCTAAATCCCGACGCCCGCAAATGAAGGTCGTGGTGATTGACCCACGGCGTACCGACACCTGCGAGTTAGCTGACCTGCACCTGGCGATTCTGCCGGGTACGGATGTCGCGCTGTTTCACGGAATCTTGCATCTGTTGCTGTGGGAAGACTGGATCGACCGCGACTTTATCCAGGCGCATACCGACGGGTTGGCCGAGTTGAAGCGACTGGTGCATGACTACACGCCGCAAATGGTCACGCAGTTGTGCGGGATCAGCGTCGAGCAACTGCGCCTGTGCGCGCAATGGGTCGGCACATCCCGCAGTTTTCTGTCGCTGTGGTGCATGGGGCTGAACCAATCCACCGCCGGCAGTGCGAAAAACAGCGCGCTGATCAACCTGCACCTGGCAACCGGCACGATTGGCCGACCGGGCTGTGGGCCATTTTCCCTGACCGGCCAGCCCAATGCGATGGGGGGGCGCGAAACCGGCAGCTTGTCGAATTTACTCCCCGGGCACCGCGAGGCGGCCAACCCCGAACACCGAGCGCAAGTCGCCGCCTACTGGGGGGTTGAATCGTTGCCCGCGACCACCGGGCTGACCGCAATCGAACTGTTCGAGCAAATCCAGGCCGGCAAGATCAAGGCATTGTGGATTGCCTGTACCAACCCTGCGCAATCCCTGCCGGATCAGAACAGCGTGCGCGCGGCCTTGGCTGCCTGCCCGTTCGTGGTCTTGCAAGAGGCCTTTCGCACAACCGAAACGGCTGCCTATGCCGACTTGCTGCTGCCTGCCGCCAGTTGGGGGGAGAAGGAAGGCACAGTGACCAACTCCGAACGGCGCGTTTCCCACGTGCGCCGCGCCATCACCCCACCCGGGGAAGCGCGTCCCGATTGGGCGATTACGGTGGATTTCGCACGGCGGCTGCAGCATCGCTTACGGCCCGGATCGGCCAGCCTGTTCGCGTTTGAACAACCTGCGCAGATTTTTGATGAATACAAAGGGCTGACCCGCGACCGCGATCTCGACCTGTCAGGCCTCAGCCATGCGCTGCTCGATCAGATCGGGCCGCAGCAATGGCCATTTCCCGTGGGCGCGCAAACGGGAACGCCGCGCCTGTACACCCAGGGTACCTTCCCAACCGAAACGGGCCGTGCACACTTTATCGCCGACCCTTACCGCGCCGCCAAGGAACAGCGGGACGCGCGCTTCCCGCTGACGCTGATCACCGGCCGCCTGCGCGATCAATGGCACGGCATGAGCCGCACCGGCACGGCGGCGCAGTTGTTCGGGCACGTCAGTGAGGCGTTGCTGAGCCTGCACCCGGATGAGTTGCGCCGTCATCGCTTCAAGGAAGGTGACTTGGTCAGCCTGAAAAGCCGTCGCGGCAGCGTGATCGTCGCCGTCGGCAGTGACGACAGCGTGCGTCCAGGCCAGGCGTTCTTGCCCATGCATTGGGGCGATCGCTTTCTCAAAGGCGGCGTCAACGTGTTGACCCCACCGGCGTTCGATGCCCTGTCAAAACAGCCCGAACTCAAGCACAGCGGCGTGCGCCTGGAACCCGTGCAACTGCCATGGCAGCTGTTCGCGCTGATCGAAGGGAATATACAGCAGCACTTTGAAGCCCTGCGCCCGCTGTGCGAGGGCTTTGCCTACGTCAGCCTCAGCCTGGCAGGCCGTGAACGGCCGGCGTTGCTGGTGCGCGCAGCCCACACCGAAGCGCCCGACCTGCAACTGTTGACCCGAATCGACGAACTGCTGGGCCTCAACGATGGCCCTGTCATGGCCTACGACGACCCGCGTCGCTCAATCGGCAAGCGCGTCAAAATTGAAAAAGGCCGCATCACTGCGCTGCGCCTGGCAGGCGAAACCCTGGCCAGGCACTGGCTGCAAAGCCTCTGGCAGGAAGGCCGGGCTGACGAACAACTGCGACGTTGGCTGTTGGCGCCGCTCAGTGCGCCACCGGGTGGCACGACAGCCAGCACCAAGACTTTGTGCAACTGCAAGAACGTCAGCGAAAGCGCGGTGTGCGCCGGTATCGGCCGTGGATTGGACCTGGACGGGCTCAAACTGGAGCTCGGCTGCGGCACTCAATGCGGCTCCTGTGTGCCGGAAATCAAACGTCTTTTGGCCAGCAACCCGCAGCCAATCGCAATAAGTGGGTGAGGGAAAAATATGAGCGCAAAAGTCTGGCTGGTGGGCGCAGGGCCTGGTGATCCGGAGTTGTTGACCCTAAAGGCGGTGCGGGCCCTGCACGCAGCCGATGTGGTGCTGATCGATGATTTGGTCAACCCGGCAGTGCTGGACCACTGCGTCAACGCGCGGGTAATCACCGTAGGCAAGCGTGGGGGTTGCCGTTCAACCCCGCAGGATTTTATTCATCGCCTGATGCGGCGCTATGCGCGCCAGGGCAAATGCGTGGTACGGCTTAAAGGCGGTGACCCGTGCATTTTTGGTCGAGGCGGCGAAGAGGCGACGTGGTTGCGTGAACGCGGGGTGGAGGTGGAATTGGTCAATGGGATTACAGCGGGGCTGGCGGGGGCAACGAATTGCGATATCCCGCTGACGTTGCGTGGTGTCAGCCGAGGCGTAACGCTGGTCACGGCGCATACCCAGGACGACAGCAGCCTGAACTGGCGCGCATTGGTCGAGGGTGGCACGACGTTGGTGGTGTATATGGGCGTGGCGAAACTTGAAGAGATTCGTCAGCAACTGCTGGAGGGCGGAATGGCCGCGGATATGCCGGTGGCGATGATCGAAAACGCATCGCTGCCCCAGCAGCGGGAATGTCGCAGTCATCTGGCGTCTATGCATGCGGATGCGCAGGCATTTGCCCTGAAGAGCCCGGCGATCCTGGTGATCGGGAGCGTTGCCGCCGCTGCGCAGGCGGTCCAGGTTGCAGTGTCAGCTGCCGGTTGAGGCAAATCGCAGGCGAAAAAAAGCCCGGCCTAAGCCGGGCTTTTTTCTACCACTCAGTAATTACTGAGCAGCTTGAGCTTCTACCGAGGCTTCTACGCGACGGTTGATAGCGCGGCCAGCTTCAGTTGCGTTGTCAGCAACTGGGCGGGATTTGCCATAACCAACCGAGCTTACACGGTTAGGAGCGATACCGTCTTTGACCAGAACTTGCTTGACCGCGTCAGCACGACGCTGGGACAGCTTCTGGTTGTAAGCGTCAGGACCGACGGAGTCAGTGTGACCTTCAACAACGGTGGTGGTCTGTGGGTACTGTTTCATGAAGTCAGCGAGGTTTTTCACGTCGCCGTAGCTGTTAGGCTTAACAACCGACTTGTCGAAGTCGAACTTCACGTCCAGCTCAACACGAACAACCTGAGCAACTGGAGCTTCTGGCTCTGGAGTTGGCTCTGGAGCTGGTGCTGGGGTAGGAGCTGGAGCTACTGCGCCAGCGTTACCGCCGAAGTTCACACCCAGGCCGACCAGTGCGGAGTAGTCCCACTTGCCGTTGTCCAGTGCGTAGTCAGCTTCAACGCCAGCACGTGCGAACAGGTTGTTGGTGAAGTAGTACTTCACGCCAGCGCCAGCGATAGCCAGAGTCGACTGGTCACGACCAGTGTGGCCGTCAGCAGCAACGTTGGTACGGCTCTGGTGACCGAAACCACCTTCAACGTATGGACGCAGGGAGTCAACACCGGCCTGACCGAAGTGGTACTGAGCAGTCACGCTGCCAGTGTCACCTTTGATCTTCTGGTTACCAGTACCGTCGTTCGAACGGGTGTGGTTGGTGGTGTCGTAGTTCAGGTTAACCGACACGTCGTCGGTAATGAAGTAACCGATGCTGGCGCCAGGGTTGTAGCCGTCTTCGATGTGCTTGACGCTATCGTTGAACTGCTTTTTGTAGAACAGCTGGCCTTCAACTGCGCCTTGGCCTTGTGCCAGTGCGCCGAAAGAAGTAGCGGCAATAAGAGTACCAATGGCCAAGCCCAAGGTGTTTTTCAGTTTCATCCGTTAAATCCCCATCTGGTGATTGTAAAGCAGTCCCACAAACCGGGGGACAACTCGGCGACAAGTCTAACAGAACTTGCCTACACGTAAGAGATATTTGCCACGCACTAAGTTTCAGTCTCGCCCGCAAATTTCTCACGTAATTTATCAAGAGCACGCTTGTAACGCATTTTTGTAGCACTCAAACCCATGTGCATGATGTCAGCAATTTCCTGAAACTCGAGCTCTGCGACAAATCGTAGCACCAGAATTTCACGGTCAATTGGATTCACATACACCAACCAGCGATCAAGTCCGCCCTTTTCCTCGGGTGTCGGCGCCTTTTCTTCAGACGCTTCCTCAAGGGGGTCCAGACTCAAAGCGTCCATCAAGCGACGCTTTCGCCGTTCCTTACGATACTGCGTGATGCACTCGTTGTACGTGATGCTGTAAAGCCACGTCTTGAACTTCGATTTTCCCTCGAAGTTCTTCAGCCCGTACAGCACCTTGAGCATCACTTCCTGACAGACATCGTCCGCGTCTCTATCGTTCCCTAAATACCTTGAACAAACGTTGAACAGAGTGCGTTGATACCTGCGCATCAATTCTTCATACGCGCGTGTTACGTGAAACAGCTCCGTGTGCGAGCGCGCGACCAACTCCTCATCAGAGAGCTCACGGGGGTCATAGCGCGTAGACAGCGTTTGGGCTTTATTCAAAACAAGTCGTGCCGACAGTCAGGTCAATGTCCGCTACAGCCCGGTCACCCGGGTTTGCGGCGGCGTACATTAGCAGGGTTTTCCGGGTTAGCGGCTACTGACCTGCTGCTCCAGAAGAATTCGATTGGACAGTGACACCAGGTCACCGTCATCGGTCAGCACCGTAGTCTTGACTGTACCGATCTCTTCGATTTGCCCTTCGACTTCGCCCACACGGACCTGCTGCCCTACCTGATACAGCTCGCGCACATAGATTCCCGCAAGAATCTGACCGGCAATTTCCCGGCTACCCAACCCCATGGCCAGCGCAACGGCCAGACCAACGGTAATCAAAACAATCACAATCACGTGGTTAAGAAGGTCAGTTTTGACCTCCAGCTGGCTGATCGCGACGGAAATACTGATGATGATCACCAGCCCCTGGGCGATTCGCCCCAGGCCCGCAGCGTAGTCCAAGCCCACGCCTTCAGCTGCCCCACGCACCAGCCCATTGGCCAATTGTGCCAGCAAAACGCCTACCAGCAACACCAGCGCGCCGCCGAAAACTTTCGGCAAATACAGTGCCAGCATGTCGAGCGTAGCTGAAACTCGCTCAAGTCCAAGGGATTGAGCCGCAGAAACCAGAAAAATAAGTAAAACGAACCAGTAGACGATCTTCCCGATCAGGGTAGAGATCGGTACCTGCAGCCCGGCACGGCCCAATAGTTTGGTCAAACCGGTGCCCGCCATCAAGCGATCCAGCCCAAGCTTGGCCAGTAATTTGGACAGCAAGGTGTCGAGCAACTTGGCCACGACAAACCCCAGCAATACCAGGACCAGAGCACCAAACAGGTTGGGAATGAAATTCGCCACCTTGGTCCACAATGCGGTCATCGCGGTGACCAGGCTCTGGGTCCAGAGATCAAGTTCCATATTCAATCAGCCTTATCAGCAGTGCGAGCAAGAGGTTTACGACGGGAAACCGGCGATACATGGGCCGAACCATTGTTCAGGGCCATCATCAACGCCGGCAGCCAACGACCGAGCAAACCGAACAGGTCACCCGCCCCTACCTGACGGTTGGCGGTTTTCAACACGCGGCCCAGGCACGCGTCGTCGTCACGGTTGGACGGCGACGCATTGAGCATGTCACGCAAAGACTGTTCGAACGGATCGTGCATAAAGACCTCTCGCTAGTATTTTAAAAGACGAGGGTTAAATTCTTGGGGTCACATGCGACCCTTGCTGTGTTCAGGTCATATTCAGGTCAAACCCAGCGTAATCGTCGAAATAGCCACCATTGCCCGAGCGCGACAGACACCATCATCAGGCAGGCAATCGCGAATCCATAGGGGTCACCGGCGAAGGGTATTCCACCCACATTTATACCCAGCAGACCGGTCAGAAAACTCATCGGCAGAAAGATTCCGGTGATGATCCCGAAGCGGTACATGGTGCGATTCATACGCACGCTCAAGCGCCGGTCTTCGGTCTCAAGCACAAGCCCCACGCGCTCCCGAGTCAATTCGAGCTCTTCCAGGTAACGGGTCAGGCTGTTGTTCAATTCGTTCCAATAGTCAGCATCATCATTACAGAACCACGGCAATTTGATCCGCGTCAGCTGGGCAAAAATATCCCGCTGCGGCGCCAGGAAGCGTTTCAGCCCAGCCGCCCGGCGACGGATCTGCAAAACATTGCCATGTTCCGGAGTATACCGTTCGTCGGCATCAAGTTTTTCTTCCTCGAAATCGACGATTTCGGAAAGGTCAGTCACCAAATCCTGCACTTTATGGGTCAGGTACTGCGCCATATAAAGGATGAGTTCCGACGAGGTTTTGGGGCCTTTACCTTCCGCCAATTGCACCAGCAGCTCATCGGTGGCGCGCAGCGGGCGCAGGCGCAAGGAAATCACGCGACTGGCCGCAGCAAAGATACGCACCGAGACCATGTCTTCCGGTTCAGCCCCCGGGTTGAGGTTGACCCCTCGCAGAAACAGCAGCAGTTCGTCGTCCGGCAACGGCAGCAGGCGCGGACGGGTGTTTTCTTCCAGCAACAAATCGCACGCGAACTCGCTCAAGCCGCTGGATTTACGCAGCCAGGTCTGGGTCTGGGGATGGCTACGATCCCAATGCAACCACAGGCTTTCCTGGGGCTGCAGTTGCAAATCGTCGAGCTCAGTCCGGGCAATCGAACGCGCACCGCCTTTACCGTCCAGTACCAGGGCATGCACCAACCCCCACTGCGCGTTTTCTTCCTCGAACATCCTCACCCCTATGGCTACAGCAGTTTATTCAGGCATTTTCAGCGGGCTAGGCGAGACGATCACGCCATTGTTGTCCGCATAGATGTACTCGCCGGGGCGGAACGTCACGCCCGCGAAGGTCACCACCACGTTCAGGTCGCCAATGCCGCGCTTGTCGGTTTTCATCGGGTGGGAGGCCAGTGCCTGCACGCCCAGGTCAGTTTGGGCGATGACATCGACATCGCGGATGCAACCGTAGATGACCAACCCTTCCCAGCCATTTCTTGCGGCTTTCTCGGCGATCAGGTCGCCCAGCAAGGCGCGACGCAGGGAACCACCACCGTCAACCACCAGCACTTTGCCGGTCCCCGGCTGGTCGGCCTGTTCCTTGACCAATGAGTTGTCTTCGAAGCATTTGATGGTGACGATTTCGCCACCAAAGGAGTCTCGGCCACCGAAATTGCTGAACATCGGCTCAACCACCTGCACCAAGTCCGGGTAGGCGTCGCACAAGTCGGGCGTCACGTAATGGTTCATCGAGAAACTCCTGTCGTGAAAGAAAGAGGTCGAACATCCCACGGTGTACATCAGAAAAACGCGTCGCAACAGGCAATCTTTACATGCTCCCCGTCGACGGCGGCCATGATCAAACCGATCTTGTCGCAACGCAATAGCCACTGCGCGACTGAATATGACCAGAAGCGCCTGGCGCGTCATATCTTAGCCGCAACCACACACAAGTGAAACGCCCTTGGTAGAGCGCTTGCGTCACACCGTTACGGCGACCTGCGCTTGAGCCCCGAACAAAGGTGTCAGCGGATCTTTCAACCACTGCGCCACCAACGGCCACACTTCGGCCTGGGCGGCTTTGCTGACCAGCATTTCAACATGCCCGAAATCCCCGCTAAAACCTTGCCCGCGCCCCAGGCACAGGTATTGGCGATGCTCAGAGCCCACTTGTTCGAACAGCTTGCGACACGCCCAATCCGGGTCTTGTCGATCGCCCGCAGCGCTTACCGCCAACAGCGGCACGTCGACGTCGGCCAAGCCTTTCCACCAGTCTTGCTTACCCTCGCCAAAGCGCCCGAACAGGCCATTCCAGCGCATGGCTTCGATCATCACGCCCGCCGGCTCATCCTCTGGACCGCGCTTGAGCCGGGAGCCGGAGACCTGACCAAAGCGCTTCAAGAGCAAACGTCCCGTCCACTCCAGCGGTGGAATTTTCAACGGCCAGTGGGTGCGACTGACCTGGCAGCCAAACAGCGCGACTGAGGCCACTGCCGGGGCGCCAAGGTGCTGACCACCCAGGGCTGCCGCCAGCGCGGTGCCGCCCAGGGAATGCCCGATCCAGTGCGGGATTTGCGCACTTTGCTCACGCACAAACGCCCCGATGGCCGGCAAATCGTAACGCGCATAATCGGCGACGCGGTTGCTCGCGTAGTGCTGATTGCGCTTGGAGAGGCCATGCCCGCGCATTTCCGGGATCCATACATCAAATCCCTGGCGTGCCAGGTACGCGCCCAGGCCGATGCCTTTAGGCGAGTACCAGAAGCGCCGATTGGAAAAACTGCCGTGCACTAAAATGACCGGCGTGCCCCGGTTTTCCGGGACATCCGCCAGGCCCAAACGGGTCACGGCCAACTCCACGGTGCCGTCCGGGCTGTTGCCGGGTTTGAGGCGGTACACATCTTCACTCAGGTCGCCACGACGTTCAGCACTGATCAGGGCGACGGGAAACAGGTTGCTACTGCTTTGCATAATGCTCTTGCACAAAAAAGGGCGGCGTCCGGAAGGAGTTCCGCCCTGCACAGATAAGAATGCCGGTCACCCTTGATGAGTGACCGGCACTTTTGACGTAACGACCTTATGCGGGCGCTTGGCCTTCCGCCAGGAAGAACCAGGTTTCCAGCACGGAATCGGGGTTCAGCGAGACGCTTTCGATGCCCTGCTCCATCAGCCATTTGGCCAGGTCCGGGTGGTCGGAAGGGCCTTGGCCGCAGATGCCGATGTACTTGCCGGCCTTGTTACAGGCCTGGATGGCGTTGGCCAGCAGCTTCTTGACCGCCGGGTTACGCTCGTCGAACAAGTGAGCGATGATCCCCGAATCGCGGTCCAGGCCCAGGGTCAACTGGGTCAGGTCGTTGGAGCCGATGGAGAAGCCGTCGAAGAATTCCAGGAACTCTTCGGCCAGGATGGCGTTGGACGGCAGTTCGCACATCATGATCACGCGCAAGCCGTTTTCACCGCGGCTCAGGCCGTTTTCCGCCAACAGATCAACGACTTGGCTCGCCTCACCGAGGGTACGCACGAACGGCACCATGATCTCGACGTTGGTCAGGCCCATCTCGTTGCGCACGCGCTTGAGCGCACGGCACTCAAGCTCGAAGCAATCGCGGAACGCTTCGCTGATGTAACGCGAGGCGCCGCGGAAGCCCAGCATCGGGTTTTCTTCTTCCGGCTCATAGAGCTTGCCGCCGATCAGGTTGGCGTATTCGTTGGACTTGAAGTCCGACAGGCGCACGATGACCTTTTTCGGGTAGAAGGCCGCCGCCAGGGTGCTGATGCCTTCCACCAGCTTCTCGACGTAGAAACCTACCGGGTCGTTGTAGCCGGCAATGCGCTTGTCGACGCTTTCCTTGATATCCAACGGCAGACCGTCGTAGTTCAGCAACGCCTTGGGGTGCACGCCGATCATGCGGTTGATGATGAACTCCAGGCGGGCCAGGCCCACACCGGCGTTCGGCAACTGTGCGAAATCGAAGGCACGGTCCGGGTTACCGACGTTCATCATGATCTTGAACGGCAGCTCTGGCATGGCGTCGATGGAGTTTTGCTTGATGTCGAAGCCCAACTCGCCTTCAAAAATGAAGCCGGTATCGCCTTCGGCGCAGGACACCGTCACACCTTGGCCGTCTTTCAACAGTTGCGTGGCATTGCCGCAACCCACCACGGCAGGGATGCCCAGCTCACGCGCGATGATCGCCGCGTGGCAGGTACGCCCGCCGCGGTTGGTGACGATGGCGCTCGCGCGCTTCATCACCGGTTCCCAGTCCGGGTCGGTCATGTCGGAGACCAGTACGTCGCCTGGCTGGACTTTGTCCATCTCGGACACGTCTTTGATGATCCGCACTTTGCCGGCGCCAATGCGCTGGCCGATGGCGCGACCTTCTACCAGCACGGTGCCGGTTTCTTTGAGCAGGTAACGCTCCATGACGTTGGCCGAGGTACGGCTCTTCACGGTTTCGGGGCGAGCCTGCACGATGTACAGCTTACCGTCGTCACCGTCTTTGGCCCACTCGATGTCCATCGGGCACTTGTAGTGCTTTTCGATGATCATTGCTTGCTTGGCCAATTCGCTGACTTCGGCGTCGGTCAGGCAGAAACGCGCACGTTCAGCCTTGTCGACATCAACGGTTTTCACCGAGCGACCGGCCTTGGCCTCGTCGCCGTAGATCATCTTGATGGCTTTACTGCCCAGGTTACGGCGCAGGATGGCCGGACGGCCTGCCTCAAGGGTGTGTTTGTGGACGTAGAATTCGTCCGGGTTGACCGCGCCTTGTACGACGGTTTCGCCCAGGCCGTAGGCGCCAGTGATAAACACCACGTCACGGAAACCGGATTCGGTGTCCAGTGTGAACATCACGCCAGCGGTGCCGGTTTCCGAACGTACCATGCGCTGCACGCCGGCAGACAAGGCCACCAGCTTGTGGTCGAAACCCTGGTGCACACGGTAGGAAATAGCGCGGTCGTTGAACAGCGAGGCGAACACTTCCTTGGCTGCGCGGATAACGTTTTCCACGCCGCGGATATTAAGGAAGGTTTCTTGCTGGCCGGCAAAGGAGGCATCCGGCAAGTCTTCAGCGGTGGCGGAAGAGCGCACGGCAACGGCCATGTCCGGGTTACCGGCCGACAACGTAGCGAAAGCAGTGCGGATTTCTTCGTTGAGCTTCTCGGGGAACTCGGCTTCCATGATCCATTTACGGATCTGGGCGCCGGTCTTGGCCAAAGCGTTGACGTCATCGACATCCAGGGCGTCCAGCGCGGCGTGGATCTGAGCATTCAACCCGCTCAGTTCGAGGAAATCGCGGTAAGCCTGGGCCGTGGTGGCGAAACCACCGGGCACCGAAACACCAGCGCCTGCAAGATTACTGATCATCTCGCCGAGGGATGCGTTCTTGCCCCCCACATGCTCTACATCATGGACGCCGAGCTTATCGAGGGAAACTACGTACTCTACCAAGGTGATCTCTCCACTTTCTGTGTTGGAAAAGCTCAGGACGCCGGCTGCTCAGTAGGAGCAAACGCTGACGCTTGTGGCCTGGACCTGGAAAATAAGTGAGAATGCGGCCCACTGCGGGACGGCAAAATCGCGCCTATCATATCCAAGATTCGCCATCAGCTTAAGGCCCAGGGCTCAAATGAAACGATCTGCTTTCTTTATCTCCGACGGCACCGGCATTACAGCCGAAACATTGGGTCAGAGCCTGCTCGCGCAGTTTGAAAACATTACCTTCGCCAAATTCACGCGGCCCTATATCGACAGCGTGGATAAAGCGCGGGCCATGGTACAACAAATCAATCTGGCGGCCGAAAAAGACGGTTGTCGCCCGATCATTTTCGACACCATCGTCAATCAGGATATTCGTGAGATCCTCGCGACTTCCAATGGTTTCATGATCGACATCTTCTCCACGTTCCTGGCGCCGCTGGAGCAAGAGCTGAGTGAACACTCCTCCTATTCCGTAGGAAAGTCCCATTCCATTGGGCACAACTCCAATTATATGGAGCGTATCGAGGCGGTAAACTTCGCCCTCGACAACGATGACGGCGCCCGCACTCACTACTATGACAAGGCCGACCTGATCCTGGTGGGCGTCTCCCGCTGCGGCAAGACCCCGACGTGCCTGTACATGGCCATGCAGTTCGGCATCCGCGCGGCCAACTATCCGCTGACCGAAGACGATATGGAACACCTGACGCTGCCGACCGCCCTGCGCGCGCACCAGCACAAGCTGTTCGGCCTGACCATTGACCCGGACCGCCTCACGGCCATCCGCAACGAGCGCAAGCCCAACAGCCGCTACTCCAGCTATGCCCAGTGTGAGTTCGAAGTGCGCGAAGTGGAAAATCTGTTCCGTCGCGAGAATATTGCACACATCAATTCCACGCATTTCTCGGTGGAAGAGATATCGGCGAAGATTCTCGTGGAGAAAGGCGTAGAGCGCAGATTCAAATAACCCTGAATGCCCGACAACCCCGCAATTCAAAACTGTGGGAGCGGGCTTGTTCGCGAATGCGCTGGATCAGTCAGTCAATCTGTAGAATGACACCGTGTTTTCGCGAGCAATCCCGCGCCCACATTCAGGTCGGCGTACACCCAAGCCTACAAATGAAACCTGTCCCCGCCCTGCCCCAACGCCGTCGCCAGCACATCGAACCCCGCCCGCAACAACTGATCATCGCCCGACGTATTACAAATGCTCGCCCGAATGAACTGCGGCACTGCGGTTTGCCCCACCGCAAACGCCTCGGCAGTGGCGATCAGGTAATTATTCTGCTTTAGCTCGGCCTCGATTTCCGACGCTCGCCATGGCTCCGGCACTTCAATCCAGAAATGCGGACTGTTGAGGTGGGTGCGATATTCCAGGCCGGCCAGCAGGTCGCGCACCAGGGCTTTGCGTCGGGTGATCTCATTGATTTGTTGGCGTAACAGGTATTCAGCCGTGCCGTTTTCGATCCACTGGGTCGCCAGTTCCAGGGTCACCGGTGTGGCCATCCAGCAGGTCGAGCGCAACGCTGCCGAAATACGGCTGACCAATGCCGGTGGCGCATGCACATAGCCGACACGTAGCCCGGCAGACACCGCCTTGCTCAGGCTACTGATCAAAATCGTACGCTCAGGTGCGAAAAAGCTCAGCGGTGGTGGGCGATCCTCCACCAGGACGCCGTGGGCTTCGTCTTCAAGAATCAGCAGATTGTGCTCACGGCACACCTTAACCAGAGCCTCCCGGCGTGCGACAGACAGTACCGCCGTGGTCGGATTCTGGATGGTCGGCGTGCAGTACAGCGCCGAAACCCGATGATTACGGCAGACCTCATCCAGCGCAGCGGGCAGCACGCCTTCCTCATCCATTTCCAGACCGATCAGACGTACGCCAAGCATCCGCGCAGCGGTGATCAGCCCTGGATAGGTCAGTTGTTCAGTGACCACCGTATCGCCCGCCCGCAGCAGCGCCATCATGGCGCAAAGCAAACCATGCTGGCCGCCATTGACACAGATGACCTGCTCGGGGATCGGGTGAAACTCGCGCTGCACCAGCCATTGCGCACCGGCCTCACGGTAGCGCGGCAAACCGGCGTCCGGTGTGTAGGCACTGATGTCCTGAAGGAACTTGGCGTTGGTCGACAGGGTTTGGAAGCTCTGCGCGAGAAACACCGTCTCCTGCCCAGGAATGTGCATGTTACGGCTCATATCGAAATACTGACGCGGCTCCTCGCTGACGTTGCGAAAGCCTTCATCACGCTGGCGCTCCATCCCACGCTTGCGCACGAACGTGCCGTCCCCCACCCGTGCGACGACTAACCCAAGGCGTTCCAGTTCGCCATAGGCGCGGCTGATGGTGCCGATGGTCACGCCCAGATTGTCGGAAAGAACCCGATGGGGCGGCAGTTTTCGCCCCGGCTCAATCAAGCCTTCAAGGATGCCCCGTTCCATCACATCAGACAGGCGCTTGTACTTCACGCCCTGACCGCTGGACAACCCCTCACGCATAATTGACACCATGTCAATATTTGTTTTGACAGCCATCATTCGCCCTAATAGTGTGCTTTTGCGGGTTCAATCACTGATTGAAACAACTTAATACACAGTCAATATAGAGTTCAATGCCGGCTCAGGGAAGCAATAAACGATGCCAATGTCCGCCGTTCTTGAAAACACTCCAAAAACAAAAACTCAGAAACAGTGGTTGGCTGGCCTGGTCACCAGTGTGATGTTTCTTATCGTGTGCCTGAGTTGGGGCACCACTTGGCTGGGGATCAAGATTGCCGTCGAAAGCGTGCCACCGCTGACGTCCGCGGGCTTGCGCTTCCTGATCGCGTTTCCGTTGTTTCTGTGCTTTGCCCTGGTGCGCCGCGAACCCATCCTGTTCCCGCGAGAAAGCCGCTGGTTCTTCGTATTCGTGACCCTGTCCTATTTCAGCGTTCCCTATTACTTGCTCAACTATGGCGAGATGCACGTCTCGTCCGGTCTCACCGCCCTGCTGTTCAGCTGCATGCCCGTCTTCATTCTGATTTTCTCCGCGCTGTTCCTGCGCGAGCGCATCTATTTTTCCCAAGTGGTCGGCATTGGCATTGGTTTCGGCAGCCTCTACATGATCATCAAGAGCCAGGGCCTGCACCTGGACCACGCCGAGTTCTTCGGGGTACTGGCGATCCTGACCGCCGCGATCATGCATGCCTTGTGCTATGTCATTACCAAGCAAAAAGGCAGCGCCATCAGCGTAATTACCTACAACACCCTGCCCATCGGCATTGCCGGGCTGATGCTGTTCGTGGCCGGCCTGTGGTTTGAAACACCCACGTTCGAAAACATTACCCTGCGTTCCTGGAGCGCACTGTTCTACCTGGGACTGGTGGCGTCTGTAGGCGGTTTTATCGTGTACTTCATGCTGCTCAAACGCTTGAGCCCGATCATTTTGTCGTTCGTATTCATCATCTTCCCGGTATTCGCAGTAATCATCGGCGCCTGGTACGAAGGCGTGGAGATTTCCCGCGACCTGATGCTGTACTCAGCGATCCTGCTGGCCGGCTTTGCGATTACCAAGTTGCCGGTTGAAAAACTGCTGGCCAAGAAAAATTGACTGTCCTGACCCATCAACACCAGCAACGCGAGAGAAACATGGATGTCCTCCGCCCGACCGCCCTGGAACAGATCTACGCCCACGCCAGCCGCAGCTACCCCGAAGAGTGCTGTGGTTTTGTCTTCGCCGACGGCAGTGTGTACCTGGGCAGCAATATCCAGAATGAGCTGCACCGCAAGAACCCCGAGATGTACTCGCGCAGCGCGGCCAATGGCTACACCTTTTCCGTGGCCGACACGCTGCTGCTGAACAAGGCGTTTCGCAGCGATAACCCGGTGGTGGTGATCTACCACTCCCACCCGGACGTCGGTGCCTATTTCAGTGACGAAGACCAGGACAAGGCGCTGTTCCTGGGTGAGCCGATCTACCCCGTCAGCTACCTGGTGGTGGACGTTTGCCAGGGCCAGGCCCTGGGCTCAAAGCTGTTTGCCTGGGATGGCAAGCATTTCGCACTTCAACCTTTCAACGACCTGCACACGGAGTTGTCCATGAACGCTGTCTCTTTCCCCGATATTCTGGTTCGCGTGGCCAAGCTGCCGGAAGCGACCCTTGAGGGCACTGGATCGACATTGCGCGAAGTCATTGAAAACCTCTGCAGCAGCCACCCACAGCTGCGCCCGCACCTGTTTCATGAAAAAAACAACCAGCTCAAGGAACACTTTCTGTTCACCGCCGAAGAAGAACTGATCGGCGCAGATGACCCCTTGCCGGAAAAAGCCAGGATCGAAGTGCTGCTCGCGACCTCCGGCGGCATGGATGTCGACGCGCTGAGCAATGAAGAAGTGCAGCGTTACGTGCGCCACATCACGCTGCCAGGCGTCGGTCGCGAAGGTCAGTTGAACCTCAAAAAAGCCAAGGTGTTGATCATCGGCACCGGTGGCCTGGGCTCACCCATCAGCCTTTACCTGGCGGCAGCCGGCATCGGCACACTGGGCCTGGTGGATTTCGATGTGGTGGAAAGCAGCAACCTGCAACGCCAGATCGTCCACGGCAACAGCACACTGGGTATGCCCAAGGTCGAGTCCGCCAAGCAACGCCTGCAGGACCTCAACCGGCATATTCAGATCAACGCCCACAACACGGCCCTGAATGCCGACAACGCGCTGGATCTGGTGGGCGCCTACGACCTGGTGATCGACGGCACCGACAATTTCGACACGCGCTACCTGGTCAACGACGCTTGCGTGCAGTTGGGCAAACCCTTGGTGTATGGCGCTATCTATCGTTTCGATGGGCAGATCAGCGTGCTCAACTACAAAGGCGGGCCGTGCTACCGCTGCCTGTTCCCCACAGCCCCGCCCGCAGAACTGGCCCCCAACTGCAGCGCCGGCGGCGTCATCGGTGTACTGCCGGGCGTGGTCGGGATGATTCAGGCCACCGAAGCCATCAAGTTGCTGATCGGCATCGGCGAACCGCTGTCCGGCCGCTTGATGCGCTTTGATGCACTGGCAATGAAATTCAGCGAAATCCGCTTCAAGCGTCGCGCCGATTGCCCATGCTGCTCGGAACTGCGCCACAGCGAAGCGGTGGCACCGGCGGTTTGCGCGGACGCCCTGCCCAGCCAACCGTCCCTGGCCGAAGAGCGCTACATCAAGCCGCGCGTACTCAAGCAACTGCTCGAACACCCGCGCAGCGCGGATGTGCTGCTGGATGTGCGCGACGCCAGCGAACTGGAAGTGTGCAAATTGCCGGGCGTTGTACACATCCCCCTCGCTGAACTGGATGGGCAACTCGACAGCCTCAGCCGGGACAACACCCATTACCTGATCTGCTACGCAGGGACCCGCGCCGAGCAAGCGGCCAGCACCTTGCTGGCGGCCGGTTTCGCCAATACCAAAGTCCTGCAGGGCGGCATGAAGCACTGGGTTCGCGACGTCGAACCCGATATGCCTTTGTACTGATTCGGGGACAGCCTGATGTTGCATAACTCAATACTCGACGTGATCGGCCAAACGCCCATCGTGCGCCTGGAGCAGTTTTCCGAGGACCTCGGCATCGAGGTCTACGCCAAGCTGGAATCACTCAACCCCGGCGGCAGTCACAAGGCGCGCATCGCCTTGGGCATGATCCTCGACGCCGAACGGCGCGGCGTGCTGATCCGCGATTCCGGGCAAACCATTATCGAACCCAGCGGCGGCAACACCGGCATCGGCCTGGTGATGGCAGGCAATGTACTGGGCTACAAAGTGGTACTGGTGATCCCCGACAACTACAGCCCGGAAAAACAGAAACTGCTGCGCCTCTACGGCGCCAAGGTCGTGCTGTCGGACAGCCGTTTGGGCAATAACTCCCATGGCGAAAAGTGCATGGCGCTGCAGCTGGAAAACCCCAGCTTCGTGATGCTCAACCAGCAACGCAACGGTGCCAACCCACAAACCCATCGGGATACCACCGCGCCGGAAATCATCCGCGCCTTCGGTGAGCAGCGCGTTGACTATTTCGTCAGCGGTATCGGCACCGGTGGCCACATCACTGGCATCGGCGAAACCCTCAAAGCCGCATGGCCGGCGATCCGGGTGATGGGCGTTGAGCCGGAGGAATGCGACCTGCTGAAAAACCGGCACGCGCCACACCATATTCAGGGCCTGTCGATTGGCCTGATCCCAAGCATCCTCAATGTCGAGGTGCTGGACGGCATGCTCAAGGTATCGCACCAGGCGTGCATCGACATGATGAAACGCATCATGCGCACCGACGCCATCAGCCTTGGGTTGTCCTCAGCTGCCAACATGGTTGCCATCGCTCAGCTTGCCCCCGAACTTCCGCCCGAAACGGTGGTGTTGACCATGGTCTACGACAATGCTGACAGCTACCTGCCCAATTTCGAGTAACCCGTTTGCCAACCATCCAGACTGTGGGGGTGCCTCCATGGGGGGCTTTATCGACATGCAACAGCTGCACGATGAGTTGCTTACCCACCTCATCAAGACCCTGACGCCTACGCAGATGAAGCAGTTGGAACCGCACCTGGCGCCGCTGATCCAGAACGCCGCGCAGGCCGTGGCCGAAGACTTGATCGCCTATGCCTATCGCGACCCGGCTTCCCGAGGGCGCGGCGAGTTGATCCTGGAGTCCTACGCCTCGTTCAAGGCCGTGCTGTTCTACCGGCTTGCGCACCTGGTGTGGAATTTTCCCGACCAGACTAACGGTCTGTTTTCGCGCATCGCCCTCAAGCTCAGCAACCAGGGCAAAGTGCTCTCCGGCGCCGAGATTCACCCCGCCGCACGCATCGGCCGGCGCTTCGTACTTGACCATGGCTACGGCACGGTGATCGGCGAAACCTGCGAGATCGGCAACGACTGCTACATCCTCTGCGGCGTGACATTGGGCGCACGGGGTATCGCCAATAACCCGGACGGCAAGCGTCACCCGCGCCTGGGCAACAATGTCGAGGTGGGCGCTGGCGCACGCGTGCTCGGCTATGTGCTGATCGGCGACAACGTGTTTATCAGCCCTTCATGCGTGATTACCCAGGATGTGCCGGCGGGCACCAAGGTCAAGGTGGTCAATCAGATTCAGCTGCAGAAAAACGCTGAATCGGACCACAGCAACTACCTCGGTGCGTTCGCCCTGGATGAGCGTTTACACGTGGTCGGTGAGGTCAGTGCCAGCCACAAGGTCACGGTACTGGATGCCGACTTTCACCCCCTTCAAGGGTTGATGCTGGAGGCCACGGTGAAAGAGCGTCATCACCTGCAATTTCGCCTGCGTCGCCTCGATGTCGGCGACCACCTGCCGCGACTGCCACTGAACCTGAAAGTCTGCGGGCCCGAATTTGAAATCACCCTGCTCTCCCCTCCTGGCTTGAGCGCAATGGTGCGCCACCTGCTGCAAGCCAGCCCATTGATCGTCGGAGGTTGAACATGTCCGTGCACACCATGGAAACCCTGGCGCTGTTTGACAGTGCCCCCTATCAGAACGCCTTCAGCGCGCGGGTAATTGCCGTCAGCGAACACGGTATCGCGCTGGAGCACACGCTGTTCTACCCCACCGGTGGCGGGCAACCGGGCGATACCGGGCACCTGACCCTGGCCGATGGCACGCGGGTCGAGGTGATCGGCACCGTGCGCGACCCGGTGCTGCGCTCGATCATCTGGCACCAGGTCGAACACTGCCCCGAGCAATTGACAGCCGGGGTGCAAGTGGACGCAGGCCTGGACTGGCAGCGGCGTTACCAGCACATGAAAATGCACACCTGCCTGCACTTGCTGTGCTCGATCATCGATGCACCGGTCACTGGTTGCAGCATCAGCGCAGACAAAGGTCGCCTGGATTTCGACCTGCCGGAAATGACCCTCGACAAAGACAGCATCACCCGCGACCTCAATGCCTTGATCGAACAGGCCCATGAGGTGAAAACCCTGTCGATGCCCGCCTCCGAATATTCGACCCTGCTCCAAATCACCCGCACCCAGGCGGTGGCACCACCGGTCATCCAGGGTTCGGTCCGCGTGATCGAGATCGCCGGTATCGACATCCAGCCGTGCGGTGGCACGCACGTGATCAACACTGAAGAAATCGGCCGGGTGTTCTGCGAAAAAATCGAGAAAAAGAGCAAGCACAATCGCCGGGTGATCCTGCGCTTTGAGTGATACAGCGTGGCTGACGCGGTCAAGTATGGGGGCTCCCCCCCACACCGACGCAGTTTTGCGCTCTATTTCTTTTGCCCGTCGGCTTTCTTAACCAGATCATCAATCTGCTGTTGAAGCTGTGAAATCAACTTTTCGTAGTGATCGGTGGCCTCGTCAAGTCCGCCTTCAAGCTCTTGGTTTTCTTTCTTGAGTGCTTCAATGGTCTGGGAAACCGACGCGGTTGGCTCATTGTCAGGGACCGACACTTCGCTTGGCGTGGAAGCGGGTGTTTCAGGCTGCACGCCACCTGCCGGAACAGATTTGGCAGGGTCAGTCTTCTCTGCCGGTATCGGTGGGAGATTCATCGTGTCGATTCGGTGGGCCAGGCTCCCAATCAGCTGTAACAACCGTGCAAGCATCAACTGGAACTGCTCGAATGCCTGCTTGACCATATGACGAAACTCGTCGTTTTCACGGGTCAACACATCAACACTGCGCGACGGGTCGGGCTCGCTCACCTGCGTATCCAGCGGGGAAGACGTTTCAGGCGGCGCCACCTGCCGTTCATCGTCGAGGCGGGTGTCCGGCTGACTGGCGGGTGTAACGGAAGCATCGGGGGCGGCTTTATCTGAAGCATTGAGCTGTTGCGTCAGGTTGAGTGCCTGCTGGAGAAGCCGCTGGATTTGCGGCTCAAACTTTTCAATCAGCGCTTTGAGCTTGGCGAGAAGCTGATTATTTTTTTGAGTCAATTCTGCCAGCTGGCGCGTTTCAGCGGCTTCTGGCGGCTTCGGGTTGACGATTGCACGGTGGCTCGAAAACGGGCCGCGCTGCTCGGGCGTCACAGGCTGACGGGCAGGTGTCGGATCAGGCTGGGTGTCAGATACCCCAGTCGCTTCGGTGCTGCCTTCAGGGCCGGTGGACGCTGGCGCTGGGAACATTTCATAGCCAACCGGGTAAGGCGCTTGTTGCTGAGTATTTACGCTAGTCATGGAGTGCCGTCTCAGATTCAGGTCTTTAATACGTAACTGACGCGTGCCAGCGAAGCGGCAGTAGCCAGTCGTCTCGCTACCTGATTGGCACTTTTCTGAAAGCGGTTCCGAGCTTGAAGGACAGGTGGGTAGCTGATTGTGTCCGCGTGAAAGAGCAGCAACACCCTGCAATTTGAACGATTGTTGAGCCGTGCCAGAGCTGACGGCAGCCTGAGTGCATTTTTTACCGAAAACTGACAGTAATTTTATACGTTTGTAACATTTTGAAACGTACAATCCCGCCAGCGACGAATCTCCCCCAGATTTGAAGCGCACCAGACTCACGGAGAAAGAGCGCCCGCCCCTTCTCGGTGGGTGATTTGTATAGACGCTAAGCTCATTCCCACCGCACCTCTTTGCACCTGAACGCTGCCGGACTGACTGCCTATGAACTACGGCCTATGAAAAAAGTATTCCGTCACTACCTACCAGCCTCAACGCTGCGTTTGCTGCCCAACCGTTGGGATTTGGTCGCACTGCCTCTGGTGGTCGGCTTTTTGCTGTTCCTGTCCATCGGCGCCCGGGAAACCTGGGCCCCCATCGCCACGTTACAGAGTGAGGTCATCTCCCTCGACCCGGCCAACCTGCCGGAATACGCGATGCGCACCACCTTGCGCATGCTCGCGGCGATGGTGGCATCGCTGATTTTCACGCTGTTGTACGGCACCCTGGCCGCCAAAAGCCGACGCGCCGAAAAACTGCTGGTGCCAGTGCTCGACATTCTGCAATCGGTGCCGGTACTCGGTTACATCTCGTTTACCGTGACGTTCTTCCTGCTGATGTTTCCAGGGCGCGTGCTGGGGGCCGAGTTCGCGGCGATCTTTGCGATCTTTACCAGCCAGGCCTGGAACATGACGTTCAGCTTTTACCAGTCGCTGCGCATGCTGCCCCATGACCTGGTGGAAGTGTCCACCAACCTGCGGCTCTCCGGCTGGCAGAAGTTCTGGAAACTCGACGTGCCCTTCGCCATGCCCGGGCTGGTGTGGAACATGATGATGAGCATGTCCGGCGGTTGGTTTTTCGTGGTTGCTTCTGAAGCCATCACCGTCGGCGACAAAACCATCACGCTGCCGGGCGTGGGCTCATACCTGGCCTTGGCCATTGCCCAGAAAGACCTGCATGCAGTGGGGTATGTGATCCTGGCGATGATTGTGGTGATCCTGATCTACGACCAGTTCCTGTTCCGCCCACTGGTGGCCTGGGCCGACAAATTCCGCATGGAAACCACCGCCTCCCAGGGCGCCGCCCCCCAATCCTGGCTGCTGAACCTGATCCAGCGCACCCGCATTGTCCAGCGCATCCTGCGCCCTATCACCCGCACAGTCAGTCGCATCGGCAACAAGCGCTTCAGCCTCGCGGGCGGTGCGCTCAAGGCCTTGCCGGCAGAGACACCGGCGGCGTCAAAGGTGATCGATTGGGTGTGGGGCTCACTGATAGCGCTGATGGCGGCGTATGCGCTGTACCACATCGTGCAGTACGTCGGCACCGAGGTGACGCTCGCCGAAGTCGGCCATGTGTTTGTACTGGGCCTTATCACCCTGCTGCGAGTGGCCGGGCTGATTCTGATCGCCTCGCTGATCTGGGTGCCGTTGGGCGTGATGATCGGCTTGCGTCCCAGCCTTGCGGAAAAAATCCAGCCCCTCGCGCAGTTCCTCGCGGCGTTCCCGGCGAACCTGCTGTTCCCGGTGTTCGTCATTGTGATCCTGCACTACAAGCTCAACCCGGACATCTGGCTGAGCCCGCTGATCGTGCTGGGCACCCAGTGGTACATCCTGTTCAACGTGATCGCCGGTGCCACCGCGTTCCCCAACGATTTCAAGGAAGTCGCCGCCAACTTCCGCATTCGCGGCTGGCTGTGGTGGCGCAAGGTGATGTTGCCGGGGATCTTTCCGTACTACGTCACCGGCGCGATTACCGCGTCCGGCGGTGCATGGAACGCCAGCATCGTGTCCGAGTATGTGTCCTGGGGCCAGGACAACGTGGTGGCTCACGGGCTGGGGTCCTACATTGCGCAGACCACCGCCGCCGGCGACTTCCCGAAGATCGCCCTGGGCGTCGTGGTGATGTCGATTTTTGTGGTGGCCTTCAACCGCGCGGTCTGGCGACCGATGTACGCCATGGCTGAAAACAAACTTCGCTTGAATTGACGGGATTCGCTGTGATGAATACCAACACTGAACACACTGCTGATACCCCCGAAATCTTCTCGCTGAAAAACGTGAATCGGGTGTTCGGCAAAGGTAAAGACGAACTGCAGGTGCTCAGCGGCGTGGACCTGAGCCTGCACGAGGGTGAAATCGTCGGCATGCTCGGCCGCTCGGGCTCGGGCAAGTCCACACTGCTGCGGATTATCGCCGGGTTGATTCAACCGTCATCGGGCGACGTCCGCTACAACGGCGCGCCGCTGAACGGTCCGGCCGAAGGCGTGGCCATGGTATTCCAGACGTTTGCGCTGTTCCCCTGGCTGACCGTACTGGAAAACGTGGAAGCCGGCCTGCAAGCCCTGCAGGTCGAGCGCAAGGAAACCCGCAAACGCGCACTGGCGGCCATCGACTTGATCGGCCTGGACGGTTTTGAAAACGCCTACCCGCGTGAGTTGTCCGGCGGCATGCGCCAGCGAGTGGGGTTTGCCCGTGGCCTGGTGGTCAACCCGACCCTGTTGCTGATGGACGAACCGTTCTCCGCCCTGGACGTGCTGACCGCCGAAACCCTGCGCACTGACTTGCTGGACCTGTGGAGCGGCAAACAACTGCCGATCAAGTCGATCCTGATCGTGACCCACAACATCGAAGAAGCCGTGTTGATGTGCGACCGCATCCTGGTGCTGTCGTCCAACCCGGGTCGCGTGGTCGCAGCCATCAACGTACCGTTCCCGCACCCGCGCAACCGGCTGGACCCGACCTTTCGGCAAATGGTCGACGACATCTATGCGCTGATGACTGACCGGCGCAGCGCCGACGCCAGCCGAGGCCTGCCGGAACTGAAAATGGGCAGCCTGTTGCCGGAAGTGTCGACCAACCTGATGGCCGGCCTGATCGAAACCCTCGCCGCCGAGCCTTACAACGGGCATGCCGGCTTACCGACCGTAGCCGAGCGGCGCTTGCTGGAAGTCGACGATCTGTTCCCGGTAGCGGAGATGCTTGAGCATTTGGGCTTTGCCGAGCTCAAGGGCGCCGACATTACCCTGACCGATGCCGGCAAATTGTTCGCCGACTATGGCACCCAGGAACGCAAAACCCTGTTCGCCGAGCATTTGATCCGGCACGTGCCATTGGCCGCACGCATTCATCAGGTGTTGCTTGAGCGCAGCGGGCACCGGGCGCCACGGGTGCGCTTCGAGCAGGAATTGGAAGACTCAATGACCGAAGCGTTTGTCGAGAAAACCCTGGAAAGCGTGGTGGCGTGGGGGCGCTATGCGGAGATCTTCTCCTATGACGACCACACCGAGACGTTCAGCCTGGATGATGTGGAAGGCAGTATGTAGCGCCTGAGCAAACGCTAATGTGAACGTGGGAGCGGGCTTGCTCGCGAATGCGGTGAGTCAGCGACAGATGAATTGCCTGACACTGCGCTTTCGCGAGCAAGCCCGCTCCCACATTAGTTTCGTGGTGTTGTTTAGATTACAAAAAAATCAACGAAACGGTTCACAGGCGTGGCCTCCAGCCGTGCCTGATCCTTGCACAACGCAAAAATCTGCGCACTGCGCTGCGCGGTAAACCGCGTGGCCAAATTGGCTTTGAACTTGTCTTCCAGCAACGGAATGCCATCCACCCGACGCCGACGATGGCCAATCGGGTATTCCACCGCCACCTGCGCGGTGCTGGAGCCGTCGTTGAAAAACACCTGCACCGCGTTGGCGATGGAGCGCTTGTCCGCCTCCAGGTATTCGCGGCTGTAGCGCGGGTCTTCGACAATGACCATCTTCTGGCGCAGCTCATCAATGATCGGATGAGCCGCATGAAACTCATCCTCGTACTGCTCGGCCACCAGATTGCCGAAGGCCAGGGGCACCGCGGTCATGTATTGCAGGCAGTGGTCGCGGTCGGCGGCGTTGGCCAATGGGCCGACCTTGGAGATGATGCGAATCGCCGACTCGTGGGTGGTGATCTCGATGCGTTCGATTTCATGCAGGCGATGCTTGACCAACGGGTGCAACGTCACCGCCGCCTCGCAGGCCGTTTGCGCGTGAAACTCGGCGGGGAAGCTGATCTTGAACAGCACGTTTTCCATCACATAGGTGCCGTAAGGCTGTGACAGGCTGAATGCCCGTTTGTCCTCCGGCTTGAGCGCCAGGTCGTTGTTGGTGTGGCTGAACAGCACGTCGTAAAAGCCCCACTGCGGCGCGCTCAACACCCCGGGGATGCCCATCTCGCCACGCAGCGCGATATCCGCCAGGCGCACGCCACGGCTTGAGGCATCCCCCGCTGCCCAGGATTTGCGCGAACCGGCATTGGGCGCGTGGCGGTAGGTGCGCAGCGCCTGCCCATCGACAAAGGCGTGGGACAAGGCGGCGAGCAGTTGCTCACGGTCAGCGCCCATCAACTTGGCGGTGACAGCAGTAGAGGCGACTTTCACCAGCAGCACATGATCGAGGCCGACGCGGTTGAAAGAGTTTTCCAGGGCAATCACGCCCTGGATCTCGTGGGCCATGATCATCGCTTCCAGCACCGCGCGCACGGTCAGCGGCGCGTCGCCATTGGCCACGCGCTGTTGTGAAAGGTGGTCGGCCACGGCAAGAATGCCCCCGAGGTTATCCGAAGGGTGGCCCCACTCGGCGGCGAGCCAGGTGTCGTTGTAGTCGAGCCAACGCACGATGCAGCCAATGTCCCAGGCGGCTTTGACCGGGTCCAGCCGAAACGACGTGCCCGGCACGCGCGCGCCGAACGGCACCACCGTGCCCTCCACGATCGGCCCCAGGTGCTTGGTGCACTCGGGGAAGCGCAGGGCCAAAAGGCCGCAACCGAGGGTGTCCATCAGGCAGTTGCGGGCAGTGTCCAAGGCGTCCCGGGAATCAATCCGGTAATTGAGGACATAATCGGCGATGTCCTGCAGGACCTGGTCGTAGTCGGGACGGTGGTTCTGGTCGACGTTGGCGCTCATGGCCGTTCTCCAAAGTGGGTTGGGGTTGCTCCATCCTCAGGTTCAGGGTTGATCATGTGTGGCAGGTCTGATTGCCTGCTAATTGAATGCGGATTGCGTTGAACCCCAATTAAGCCCGCCCCACAAGGGGACGGTGCAGGGTTTTAAAAGGCGTCGCCGGGCACGCGCACGAAACCTTCCATCAGGACTCGCGCACTGCGGCTCATGATGGCTTTTTTCACCACCCATTCACCGTTCACCTGGCTGGCTTCAGCGCCGACGCGCAAGGTGCCGGACGGGTGCCCGAAGCGCACGGCGTTACGCTCAACACCGCCGGCGGCCAGGTTGACCAGCGTGCCGGAAATTGCCGCCGCCGTGCCGATCGCCACGGCTGCCGTGCCCATCATCGCGTGGTGCAACTTACCCATCGACAGCGCACGCACCAGCAAGTCGACATCACCGGCGTTGATTGCCTTGCCACTGGACGCCACGTAATCCGCAGGCTTGGCCACAAACGCGACCTTCGGCGTGTGCTGGCGCTGGGCGGCTTCGTCGAGGTGTTTGATCAGGCCCATGCGCAAGGCGCCATAGGCGCGCACGGTTTCGAACATCGCCAGGGCTTTGGGGTCGCTGTTGATCGCGCCCTGCAGCTCGGTGCCGGTGTAGCCGAGGTCTTCGGCGTTGATGAAAATCGTCGGGATGCCCGCGTTGATCAGCGTCGCTTTGAAGGTGCCGACCCCCGGTACTTCCAAGTCATCGACCAGGTTGCCGGTGGGGAACATCGAGCCGCCGCCGCCCTCTTCTTCGGCCGCCGGGTCCATGAATTCGAGCTGCACTTCGGCGGCCGGAAAGGTCACGCCGTCAAGTTCGAAGTCGCCGGTTTCCTGCACCGCGCCGTCGGTGATCGGCACATGGGCGATGATGGTCTTGCCAATATTGGCCTGCCACACCCGCACCACCGCTACACCGTTGTGCGGCACGCGGGCGGGGTCGACCAACCCGGCGCTGATGGCGAAAGAGCCCACCGCCGCCGAGAGGTTGCCGCAGTTGCCGCTCCAGTCGACAAAGGGCTTATCGATGGAGACCTGGCCAAACAGGTAGTCCACGTCGTGCTCGGCGCGGGTGCTTTTGGCCAGGATCACGGTTTTGCTGGTGCTGGAGGTAGCACCGCCCATGCCGTCAATCTGCTTGTCGTAGGGATCGGGGCTGCCAATCACCCGCAACAGCAGGGCATCGCGAGCAGCACCCGGCACCTGCGCCGCTTCAGGCAGGTCGTTGAGGCTGAAAAACACGCCCTTGCTGGTGCCGCCACGCATATAGGTGGCGGGGATCTTGATTTGCGCTGCGTGTGCCATGGTTATCCTCTTCAGGCGGTCGCCGCCGATTCCAGGAAGTCTTGGGCAAACCGCTGCAACACGCCGCCCGCCTCGTAGATCGACACTTCTTCAGCCGTGTCCAGACGGCACGTCACCGGCACTTCGACACGTTCGCCATGCTTGCGGTTGATCACCAGGGTCAACTGCGCACGCGGGGTGCGCTGGCCGATCACGTCATAGGTCTCGCTGCCGTCAATGTTCAAGGTGTGACGGTCGGTGCCCGGCAGGAATTCCAGCGGCAACACGCCCATGCCCACCAGGTTGGTGCGGTGAATGCGTTCAAAGCCTTCGGCGACAATCGCTTCCACACCGGCCAGGCGCACGCCCTTGGCCGCCCAGTCGCGGGACGAGCCCTGGCCGTAGTCGGCACCCGCAATAATGATCAGCGGCTGCTTGCGTTCCATGTAGGTTTCAATGGCTTCCCACATCCGCGTGACCTGGCCTTCGGGCTCGATACGCGCCAGGGAACCCTGCTTGACCTTGCCGTTTTCAACCACCATTTCATTGAACAGTTTCGGGTTGGCGAAGGTTGCGCGCTGCGCGGTCAAGTGGTCGCCGCGGTGGGTGGCGTAAGAGTTGAAGTCAACTTCCGGCAGGCCCATTTTCGCCAGGTATTCACCGGCGGCGCTGTCGAGCATGATCGCGTTGGACGGCGACAGGTGATCGGTGGTGATGTTGTCCGGCAGCACCGCCAACGGGCGCATGCCCTTGAGCGGGCGAGCACCGGCCAGCGCGCCTTCCCAGTACGGCGGGCGGCGAATGTAAGTGCTTTGCGGGCGCCAATCGTACAGCGGCGCGACTTTCGGGCCGGTGTCTTCGTGAATCGCGAACATCGGGATGTACACCGCGCGGAACTGCTCCGGTTTGACCGACGCCTTGACCACCGCGTCGATTTCTTCATCGCTCGGCCAGATGTCTTTGAGGCGGATTTCCTTACCGTCGGCATCCAGGCCCAGCACGTCCTTTTCGATGTCGAAACGGATGGTGCCGGCAATCGCATAAGCCACGACCAGCGGCGGCGAAGCGAGGAACGCTTGCTTGGCGTACGGGTGAATGCGCCCGTCAAAGTTGCGGTTACCGGAAAGCACCGCGGTGGCGTAGAGGTCACGGTCGATGATTTCTTGCTGGATCACCGGGTCGAGCGCACCGGACATGCCGTTGCAGGTGGTGCAAGCGAACGCCACCACACCAAAACCCAACTGCTCCAACTCGTGGGTCAAGCCGGCCTCATCGAGGTACATCGCCACGGTTTTCGAGCCGGGCGCCAGCGAAGATTTGACCCACGGTTTGCGGGCCAGCCCGAGCCTGTTGGCATTGCGTGCCAACAGGCCGGCGGCGATCACGTTGCGCGGGTTGCTGGTGTTGGTGCAACTGGTAATGGCGGCGATGATCACCGCGCCATCCGGCATTTGCCCCGGCACTTCGTCCCACTGCCCGGAGATGCCCTTGGAGGCCAGATCACTGGTGGCGACGCGGGCGTGCGGGTTGCTCGGGCCGGCCATATTGCGCACGACACTGGACAGGTCGAAGGTCAGGCCGCGCTCGTACTGCGCGCCTTTGAGGTCATCCGCCCACAGGCCGGTGTGGCGCGCGTACTGCTCAACCAACGTGACTTGTTCGTCTTCGCGGCCGGTGAGTTTCAGGTAGGCGATGGTCTGCGAGTCGATGTAGAACATGGCCGCGGTGGCGCCATATTCCGGGGCCATGTTGGAGATGGTCGCACGGTCGCCCAGAGTCAGGGCCGAGGCACCTTCGCCGAAGAATTCCAGCCATGCCCCCACCACTTTCTGCTTGCGCAGGAACTCGGTCAGCGCCAGCACCATGTCGGTCGCGGTAATGCCCGGTTGCAGCTTGCCCGTCAGCTCCACGCCGACACTTTCCGGCAGGCGCATCCACGAGGCGCGGCCGAGCATCACACTCTCGGCTTCAAGGCCGCCGACGCCGATGGCGATCACGCCCAGGGCATCCACGTGTGGGGTGTGACTGTCGGTGCCGACGCAGGTATCCGGGAACGCCACACCGTCACGTACCTGAATCACCGGGGACATTTTCTCCAGGTTGATCTGGTGCATGATGCCGTTGCCCGGCGGGATCACGTCGACGTTCTTGAAGGCCTTTTTGGTCCACTCGATAAAGTGGAAACGGTCTTCGTTGCGACGGTCCTCGATGGCGCGGTTTTTCTCGAACGCATCGGGGTCAGCACCACCGGCTTCAACGGCCAGGGAGTGGTCGACGATCAGTTGGGTCGGCACCACCGGGTTGACCTGGGCCGGGTCGCCGCCTTGCAGGGCGATGGCATCGCGCAGGCCGGCGAGGTCGACCAGGGCGGTCTGGCCGAGGATATCGTGGCACACCACGCGCGCCGGGAACCACGGGAAGTCGAGGTCACGCTTGCGCTCGATCAGTTGGCTCAGGGATGCATTGAGCGTGGCCGGGTCGCAACGGCGCACCAGGTTCTCCGCGAGGACGCGGGAGGTGTACGGCAAGGTGGCATAGGCACCGGGGCGGATTGCATCGACTGCCGCGCGGGCGTCGTAAAAATCCAAGCGGCTGCCAGGCAGCGGTTTACGAAATTCAGTGTTCATCGTCAGGACTCGGTCACGGTTGGTTCACAAGGTGCCGACTGACTCCGAGGTGGAATGCGATCAAAATGTGGGAGCGGGCTTGCTCGCGAAAGCGGTGGAACAGTCGCCGGATGTGTTGAATGACACACCGTATTCGCGAGCAAGCCCGCTCCCACATTTTTGATTCGGTTACCACGTCAGGATCGCCGGTCACTTCACTCAGCGACGTTCGATTGGCACGAACTTGCGCTGCTCAACGCCGATATATTCGGCGCTTGGACGGATGATGCGGTTGTTGTCGCGCTGCTCGAACACGTGCGCGGCCCAGCCGGTGAGGCGCGAGCACACAAAGATCGGCGTGAACAGCTTGGTCGGGATGCCCATGAAGTGGTACGCCGAGGCATGGTAGAAGTCGGCATTGGGGAACAACTTCTTCTGCTCCCACATGGTCTTGTCGATGGCTTCGGAAACCGGGAACAGCACGGTATCCCCCACTTCGTCGGCGAGTTTTTTCGACCAGCCCTTGATCACTTCATTGCGCGGGTCGCTGTCTTTGTAGATCGCGTGGCCGAAGCCCATGATCTTGTCTTTGCGCGCCAGCATGCCAAGGGTGCCTTCAACGGCCTCTTCGGCCGAGCCGAAACGCTCGATCATTTCCATCGCCGCTTCGTTGGCGCCACCATGCAGCGGGCCGCGCAGGGAGCCGATGGCAGCAGTGACGCACGAATACAGGTCGGACAAGGTCGAGGCACACACGCGGGCGGTGAAGGTCGACGCGTTGAATTCGTGCTCGGCGTAGAGGATCAGCGACACGTTCATGACTTTCTCATGCAGTGCGCTCGGCTTTTTGCCATGCAGCAGGTGCAGGAAGTGGCCGCCGATGCTGGGCTCGTCGGTCACGCAGTCGATGCGCTTGCCGTCGTGGCTGAAGCGATACCAGTAACACATGATCGCCGGGAAGGCGGCAAGCAGGCGGTCGGTGACATCGCGTTGCACGCTGAAGTCTTTCTCGGGCTCGATATTGCCCAGGAACGAGCAACCCGTGCGCATCACGTCCATCGGGTGGGCGTCGGCAGGAATGCGTTCGAGCACTTCTTTCAGGGCCTGGGGCAGATCGCGCAGGGTGCTCAGCTTTTTGCTGTAGGCCGCCAGCTCGGCGTTGGTCGGCAACTCGCCGTAGAGCAGCAGGTAGGCGACTTCTTCAAATTGCGCGTCGGCGGCGAGTTCACGCACGTCATAACCGCGATAGGTGAGGCCGGCACCGGCCTGGCCTACGGTGGACAGTGCCGTTTGCCCGGCCACCTGGCCACGCAGGCCAGCGCCACTCAGTACTTTTGCTTCAGCCATGGTTCTCTCCAATTTTGTCGTTATTCAGGGAGGCGCGTATAGGAGCAGGCTGGCCCGCTCCCACAGGCTTTACTTCTTCGCGGCGAACAGCGCGTCGAGCTTCTGCTCGAAGGTGTGGTAGTCGATGCGATCGTAAAGCTCCATGCGGGTTTGCATGGTGTCGATCACGTTCTGTTGGGTGCCGTCGCGACGGATCGCGGTGTAGACGTTCTCGGCGGCCTTGTTCATGGCACGGAACGCCGAGAGCGGGTACAGCACGATGGAAACATCGGCAGATTTCAACTGTTCGGTGGTGTACAGCGGGGTTGCGCCAAATTCGGTGATGTTGGCCAGGATCGGCGCCTTCACGCGGGCGGCGAACAGTTTGTACATCTCCAGTTCAGTGATGGCTTCCGGGAACACCATGTCGGCGCCGGCTTCGATGCAGGCGGCGGCACGCTCCAGGGCGGATTCCAGCCCTTCGACGGCAAGGGCGTCGGTGCGCGCCATGATCACGAAGCTGTCATCGGTGCGCGCATCCACGGCGGCCTTGATGCGGTCGACCATTTCCTGCTGGGACACGATTTCCTTATTCGGGCGATGACCGCAGCGCTTGGCGCCAACCTGGTCTTCGATGTGGATGGCAGCGGCGCCGAACTTGATCATCGATTTGACCGTGCGCGCCACGTTGAAGGCTGACGAACCGAACCCGGTGTCCACGTCCACCAGCAGCGGCAAGTCGCACACGTCAGTGATACGGCGCACGTCGGTCAGCACATCATCCAGGCCGGTGATGCCCAGGTCCGGCACACCGAGCGAGCCGGCAGCGACGCCGCCGCCCGAGAGGTAAATGGCCTTGAAACCGGCGCGCTTGGCCAGCAGCGCGTGGTTGGCGTTGATTGCGCCCACCACTTGCAATGGCTGTTCGCTGGCGACGGCATCACGGAAACGCTGGCCTGGAGTAGTTTTATTGTTGGAACTCATGACTCACCTCGCTGAGTGGCTGTCTGGGGCGCGCCGTCCGGGAAGTGACGGGCGATATTGCGTTTGGAGGCGCCGATATGCCGGCGCATCAACAATTCGGCCAGTTCACCGTCGCGATCGGCAATCGCATCAAGAATGCGGTGATGCTCGGCAAAGGCCTGGCGTGGACGATTGGGGGTGGCAGAGAACTGGATGCGGTACATGCGCACCAACTGGTACAGCTCGCCGCAGAGCATCTGGGTCAGCGTGCGATTACCGGCACCTTGAATTATCCGGTAATGAAAATCGAAGTCGCCTTCCTGCTGGTAGTACCCGACACCCGCCTGGAACGCGTCGTCGCGCTCATGGGTGTGCAGCACTTGGCGCAGCTCTTCGATTTCCGCATCGGTCATGCGCTCGGCAGCCAAACGGCAGGCCATGCCTTCCAGGGATTCGCGGATTTCATAGAGCTCGATCAGCTCGGCATGGCTCAAGGACACCACTCGCGCGCCTACGTGGGGCACGCGCACCAGCAGACGCTGACCTTCCAGGCGGTGGATCGCTTCACGCAATGGGCCACGGCTGATGCCGTAGGTGCGCGCCAGCTCTGGCTCGGAGATCTTGCTGCCGGGGGCGATTTCGCCTTTGACGATGGCGGCCTGGATACGCCGGAAGACGTTCTCGGACATGGTCTGGGAATCGTCTTGCGCTACCACTGGGGTTTCCAGTTGATCCAGCATATTGTCGACACCTTTAAAAGCAATGCCGCAAAAACTAGCCAATCACACCTTGATAGTCAAAGAATAAATCAACATTGTCGACAATCGTCTAATAACCCCTTCTGCACGCTCCCGGGCATGGCCGCCTGCCAGCGCTGGCGCCAAAAAAGCATCATGTTAGAATGCACGCCGCTTTTGCCTGACATCACTTGATGAAACGGCGCACTAGAGATTGCGCAGCAATGCCAGTCGCCTTGATGAATTGAACATCGCACTGCACCGCGTCAGGATCTATGAGACTCAAGCCCTTCCTTCTGATTTGCCTACTGTTCCTGCCAGGGCTTATGCCGGGGCTATGCGCTGCCGCCGAGAAAACCGTGTATGGCCTGAATGAATACGCCAAATTGGCCGGCATTGACCTGGAAGTCGCGGCCAAACTCGACACCGGCGCCAAGACCGCCTCGTTGAGCGCACGCGATATCAAGCGCTTCAAGCGTAACGGCGAATCCTGGGTGCGCTTCTACCTGGCTATCGACACCGCCCATTCCCACCCCATCGAACGCCCGTTGGCCCGCGTCAGCAAGATCAAGCGCCGCGCCGGTGACTACGACCCCGATGAGGACAAGAACTACACCGCCCGCCCAGTGATTGCCCTGGATATCTGCATGGGCAACGCTTTACGCAGCATCGAAGTGAACTTGACTGACCGCAGCGCCTTCCAATACCCGCTGCTGATCGGCTCCGAAGCGTTGAAACGCTTTGATGCGCTGGTCGACCCCAGTCTTAAATACGCAGCGGGCAAACCTGCCTGCGCCGCCGACGCTCATACCGCCGAGTAAACTGAATGCGCTCTCTGACCCTGCACCTGAAAATCCTTATCACCATCCTGGTGGTGTTGGGTATTTCGGTCACCGCCTACCAGATTTTCGTGCTGGGCATCCCCGTCACCGAGGACGCCACCGACGACCTGTGGAACATCGACGCCAAGGTCGAGTTCGTCGCCAACCCCAAAGACCCGGTGAAGATCTCGATGTTCGTGCCGCCCCTGAGCCGCGACTTCGTCAGCCTCAATGAGAGTTTCATCTCCAATAATTACGGCGTCAGCGTCAACCGCACCGACGGCAACCGCAAGGTGACGTGGTCGGCACGCCGAGCTAAAGGCAAGCAGACCCTGTATTACCGACTGGTGCTGACCAAGCGTTACAGCGGTGAAAAGGTCAAGGTCAAGGGCCCGACCTTCCGCGACAGCATCGCAGTCGAAGGCCCGGAGAAAATCGCCGCCGAAGCCTTGCTGGCGCCGATCCGCCAGCACTCGGCGGACGTCGAGACCTTTATCGGCGAGGCTATCAAGCGTACCAACAACCTCAACGACGACAATGTGAAGCTGCTGCTGGCCGGCGATCCGTCGACGCCGCACAAGGCCAAGATCGTCGAGCTGCTGCTGTCGATCGCCCACGTGCCGATCGAAAAGGTCCACACCATCCGCCTGGTGGCCGACCAACCGCAAACCCCGGAGCTGTGGCTGCGCAGTTTCAACGGCAATGACTGGCTGTACTTCAACCCGGAAACCGGCGAGCAAGGCCTGCCGTCCGACCGCCTGTTGTGGTGGACCGGCGATGAAAACCTGATCACGGTCGATGGCGGCAAGAAAGCCATGGTGACCTTCAGCCTGAACAACAGCGAAATGAACGCCATTCGCCTGGCCAAGCTGACTGACGAAAATACCGACGCCAACTTCCTCGAATATTCGCTGTACGGCCTGCCGCTGCAAACCCAGCAGACCTTCATGATCATGGTGATGATCCCGATTGGCGTGCTGGTGATTCTGATCCTGCGCAACCTGATCGGCCTGCAGACCCTGGGCACCTTTACCCCGGTGCTGATCGCCCTGGCGTTTCGCGAGACGCAGTTGGGCTTCGGCATCGTCCTGTTTACGATTATCACGGCGCTGGGCCTGTCCCTGCGCTCGTACCTGGAGCACTTGAAGTTGCAGATGCTGCCGAGGCTATCGGTGGTGCTGACCTTCGTGGTGGTACTGATTGCGGCCATCAGCCTGTTCAGCCACAAACTCGGCCTGGAACGCGGGCTGTCGGTGGCATTGTTCCCGATGGTGATCCTGACCATGACCATCGAACGCCTGTCGATCACCTGGGAAGAGCGCGGCGCCAACCATGCGCTGAAAGTGGCGATCGGTACGCTGTTCGCCGCCTCCCTGGCGCACATCATCATGAGCGTGCCGGAGCTGATCTACTTTGTGTTTACCTTCCCGGCGATCCTGTTGATCCTGGTGGGCTTCATGCTGGCCATGGGTCGTTACCGCGGCTACCGCCTGACCGAGCTGGTGCGCTTCAAGGCCTTCCTCAAGGCTGACTCGTAATGTTCGGCTTCTGGAAGACCTGGAAGGCCCTGGAAGCGCGGGGGATCATGGGCATCAACCGGCGTAATGCCGATTACGTGCTCAAGTACAACAAGCGCAGCCTGTACCCGATTGTGGATGACAAGATCATCACCAAGGAACGGGCGATTGCCGCCGGCATCCATGTGCCGGAAATGTACGGGGTCATTTCCACCGAGAAGGAAATCGACAAGCTCGACGCGATCATCGGCGGGCGCAACGACTTCGTGATCAAACCGGCCCAGGGCGCTGGCGGTGATGGCATCCTGGTGGTGGCCGACCGTTTTGAAGGGCGCTATCGCACCGTGTCCGGCAAGATCATCAGTCATGAAGAAATCGAGCACCAGATTTCCAGCATCCTCACCGGCTTGTATTCCCTGGGCGGCCATCGGGACCGTGCGCTGATCGAATACCGCGTGGTGCCGGACCAGATCTTCAAGAGCATCAGCTATGAAGGCGTGCCGGATATCCGCATCATCGTGCTGATGGGCTACCCGGTGATGGCGATGCTGCGCCTGCCGACCCGGCAATCCGGCGGCAAGGCCAACCTGCACCAGGGCGCCATTGGCGTGGGTGTGGACCTGGCCACCGGCCTGACCCTGCGCGGCACCTGGCTGAACAACATCATCACCAAACACCCCGACACCACCAACGCAGTGGACGGTGTGCAACTGCCCAACTGGGATGGTTTCATGCAGCTGGCGGCCGGTTGCTACGAACTGTGCGGGCTGGGCTATATCGGGGTAGACATGGTGCTGGACCAGGAAAAAGGCCCGCTGATCCTCGAACTGAATGCGCGGCCGGGGCTGAATATCCAGATCGCCAACGACTGCGGCCTGACCCTGCGCACCCACGCCGTGGAAGCGCGCCTGGAAGCACTGAAAGCCGCCGGCGTGACGGAAACCCCGCAAGAGCGCGTGACGTTTGTGCAGGAAATGTTTGGGCACATACCCCACGTCGAAGGCTGATCCGGGCTTCAACCTGTCTATCGCCGACATCCCCTCTAGGACCAAATCCTACGGGGGACTACAATCGCCTCCCCCACGCCAATCGCTGATCCGCCCCGCAATGTCGACCTGCTCCGTACACTCGCTGCCCTACCGCGCCAACCCCGCCGACTATTTCGCGGCGATTCGCCATGCCCCCGGTGCGGTGCTACTCGACAGCGGGCGCCCGGCCGCAGAACGCGGGCGTTATGACGTGCTCAGCGCCTGGCCACAAGCAACCCTGACCGTAAGGCCGGACGAAAGCGGCCGTGATTTCCTGCAACGCTTGCGCGATAACCTGACGCAGCTGGGTGAAGCGGCAATACCGGCGGATTTGCAATTGCCATTTGCCGGCGGCTTGATCGGCTACCTGAGCTACGACTTCGGTCGGCACCTGGAACAGATGCCACACCTGGCGGTGGATGACCTGCACCTGCCGGATGCACGCTTCGGGCTGTATGCCTGGGCGCTGATCAGCGATCACCAGGCACAGACCAGCCAGTTGATCTTCCACCCGGCGCAGGCCGACAGCGAGCGACAACGGTTGATCGACCTGTTCAGCCAGCCTGCCCCGCACACATCGGCCACCTTCAGGCTGCATGGCCCGATGGCGCCCGATCTCACCGCCGAGGCTTATCGCCAGGCCATCGTGCGCATTCAGGACTATATCCAGGCGGGCGACTGCTATCAGGTCAACTTCGCACAGCGCTTCCGGGCGCCGTGCAGCGGCGACCCATGGGTGGCTTACTGCGCGCTGCGTGAAGCCTGCCCTACGCCCTTTTCAGGTTTCCAGAGCCTGCCGGATCACGGCGCGGTAGTGAGCCTGTCGCCGGAGCGCTTCGTCAGGATCAGCGAACGCCACGTCGAAACTCGCCCGATCAAAGGCACCCGCCCACGGGGTTTGACGCCCGCAGAGGATGCAGCTCAGGCTGCCGAACTCCTGGCCAGCCCCAAGGATCGCGCCGAAAACCTGATGATCGTCGACCTGCTGCGCAACGACCTCGGTCGCACCTGCCGCACGGGCTCGGTGAACGTGCCGGAGTTGTTCAGCCTGGAAAGCTACCCCAACGTGCACCACCTGGTGAGCAGCGTCACCGGCATCCTGGCCGACGACAAGGACGCCCTCGACCTGATCGCCGGCAGCTTCCCCGGCGGCTCCATCACTGGCGCGCCGAAGATCCGCGCGATGCAGATCATCGACGAGCTGGAGCCGACGCGCCGCGGTTTGTATTGCGGCTCGCTGGTGTACCTGGATGTACGCGGCGAGATGGACAGCTCCATCGCGATTCGCAGTCTGCTGGTCAAGGATGGGCAGGTGTGCTGCTGGGGCGGCGGCGGGATCGTCGCGGACTCGCAGTGGGAGGCGGAGTATCAGGAGTCGCTGACCAAGGTGCGAGTGTTGTTACACACGTTGGAAAACCTCTAGCGGCGCCCATCTGCCTGGCGTTCAGACGCAGAGCCCAGTCGCCGAAAAAACCTGAATCAGAATGGTCGTCGACGGCGTCGTGAGCGGGAGGTTAGCGTCCAGCCCCTACCGCCCACCCGCCGTTTGTGAAGGATCACATGAAGCGAATGCCTACTCGTCAGAAATTATTTCCGCGATTGCGTACCCACTCAACCACGCCTATTATCTCCCATATTGGGAGGCTGCAGCGATGCGGATAATCGCTCTTTCTACCTTACGAATATTCTGGGAAAGCCATCCCGCGTACAGCGAGGCCAAAACGCCGCTGGTCGAGCTGTATCGCCACTTGGAGAAAACTACTTACACCACGCCGCAGGCACTCAAAGAAGCGCTCAGGACGGCGAGCATTCTCAAGGCCGGCAGGGTCGTGTTTAACGTGGGCGGCAACAAATATCGAGTGATCATGGCGATCGACTATCAACGACAGCTGGGTTTCGTCCGTTTCGTGGGAACCCATGCGCAATACAACCAGATCAACGCGGAGACCGTGTGATGAACATCAAACCTATTCACTCCCAGGAAGACCTCACGGCGGCGCTCGCACGCGTCGAGCAGCTATGGGGAGCGCACGTCAACTCGCCAGAGGGTGACGAACTGGAAATCCTCGCCGTACTCATTGAGAAGTACGAGGCGGAACATTTTCCAATGCCAGCTTCAGACCCAGTGGAAGCGATTAAATTTCGTATGGAGCAGTTGGGCATGACTGCGCGTGACCTTGAGCCTTTTATCGGTACAAGCGGGCGCGTGTCCGAAGTGCTGAATCACAAGCGAAAGCTGAGCCTGGCGATGATCAAACGCCTGCATGAAGGCTTGAGTATTCCTTATGAACGCTTGCTGGCCGAGGTTTAGGCGCTGACTGAGCCGGCTTCATCACAGGCGAGCCCGTGATGAGGCCAACAGCATCAACCCATAAACTACAGGCTCAACGGCCGATTCGACGCCTTGATGAACTCTTTTTTCAAGTCCTCAAACGTATGCACCGCTGGGAACTGCGGGAACTCGCGAATCACATTCTCCGGCGCATGGAACAGAATCCCACGGTCAGCTTCGCCGAGCATGGTGGTGTCGTTGTAGGAATCGCCGGCGGCGATCACTCGGTAGTAGAGGGTCTTGAACGCCAGCACCGACTGGCGTTTGGGGTCCTTCTGGCGCAGTTGGTAGCTCACCACCCGGTCGTTCTCATCGGTAATCAACCGGTGGCACAGCAAGGTCGGAAAACCCAGTTGACGCATCAGCGGCTGGGAGAATTCGTAGAAGGTGTCTGACAAAATCACCACCTGGAAGCGCTCGCGCAGCCAGTTGACGAACTCGATGGCACCGTCCAGCGGCTTGAGGGTGGCGATCACTTCCTGGATATCGGCGAGCTTAAGTCCGTGTTCGTCGAGGATGCGCAGGCGCTGCTTCATCAGCACGTCGTAGTCGGGAATATCCCGGGTGGTGGCCCGCAGGGATTCAATACCGGTTTTTTCGGCGAAGGCGATCCAGATTTCCGGAACCAGCACCCCTTCCAGGTCGAGACAGGCAATTTCCACAACACACCCCTATTTATAGTGTTCAAGTTGAGCGAGCAAAAGGACTGCCGAACTCTAGCGACTCAAGCTCGGCCCCGCAACGCAGGGCGGATTTTGATACCATCGCTCCCCTATAGAGCGCTCAGCGCCACTGACCTGTAGGAACCGTCCTGATGAACCAAGCCTTTGACGTCGCTGAACTCGCTGCGACTTACGCAAACAAATCCGCCCAGGACATTCTCAAGCTGGCCTTCAGTCAGTTCGGCGATGACCTGTGGATTTCCTTCAGCGGCGCCGAGGACGTGGTGCTGGTAGACATGGCCTGGAAGCTGAACAAGAACGTCAAGGTGTTCAGCCTCGACACCGGTCGCCTGCACCCGGAGACCTACCGGTTTATCGAGCAGGTGCGCGAGTTCTACAAGATCGACATCGAGCTGATCTCGCCGGACCAGCGCGCGCTGGAACCGTTCGTCAAGGAAAAGGGCCTGTTCAGCTTCTACAAGGACGGCCATGGCGAATGCTGCGGCGTGCGCAAGATCGAGCCGCTGCGCCGCAAACTGTCCGGCGTAAGCGCCTGGGCCACCGGCCAACGCCGCGACCAGAGCCCGGGCACCCGCAGCCAGGTGGCGGCACTGGAGGTCGACAGCGCGTTCTCCACTCCGGAACGCACGCTGTACAAGTTCAACCCGCTGGCACAGATGACCAGCGAGGAAGTCTGGGGTTACATCCGTATGCTGGAGCTGCCTTACAACAGCCTGCATGAGCGCGGCTTTATCAGCATCGGCTGCGAGCCGTGCACCCGGCCGGTATTGCCGAACCAGCACGAGCGCGAAGGCCGCTGGTGGTGGGAAGAAGCCACGCAAAAGGAATGTGGCCTGCACGCCGGGAATCTCATCAGCAAAGCCTGAAGACCAGCGCAGTCAACCCTGTGGGAGCGGGCTTGCTCGCGAATGCCGTGGATCAGTCGACCTATTCAGTGACTGGCACTGCACATTCGCAAGCAAGCCTTCTCCCACATTTGCGTTGTGGCGAACATAAATCTTGTACACACCAATGTAACCATCGGTGCCATTTATGTGTGCAATCCATTTAAAAGCGCACCATAACGTAACACCTGTTCCCGGCTCTTTTCGTTCTGTCCCGCACTGCCTCTGCTGCCTGAAAAATAAATACCTGTTCAAATGGTCAATTTATATCGCTTTTAATTCAGTCAGTTATTTGAGAAGCCTACAAAAACGAAATTAATTACCCGTTTCATAGATCCAAAACTGGCACGCATGTGGCTTAAGGTGAAAAGCGCTTTGTATACAATAAATACAAAACATACATACACTTTGCCATCCGCGGCTCGCTCGCCGATGCGCTGGAGCCTGCCGGAATGCGTACCAGCCTCTCAAATAACATCGCACTGGATCTGCCCTCCTCCGCCCTGACCCCGGAGGCTGCAAGCCCCGGCCCGCTGGTGCTCAGCCCTCGCCTGCACAATCGGGACCTGGCGCCCACCAAGGTTGAGGGGCGTCGCTGGGGTCGCTATAGCATTTTCGCGTTGTGGACCAATGACGTGCACAACATCGCCAACTATTCGTTCGCCATCGGTTTATATGCACTGGGCCTTGGCGGTTGGCAGATTCTGTTATCACTGGGGATTGGCGCGGCGCTGGTGTACTTCTTCATGAACTTGTCGGGGTACATGGGGCAAAAGACCGGCGTGCCGTTCCCGGTCATCAGCCGTATCAGTTTCGGTATCCACGGGGCACAAATTCCGGCGCTGATCCGGGCGGTGATTGCGATTGCCTGGTTTGGTATCCAGACCTACCTGGCGTCAGTGGTTTTCCGCGTGCTGTTATCGGCAATTCATCCAGGCTTTGCCGACTACGACCACAACTCGATCCTCGGCCTCTCGACGCTGGGTTGGGCGTGTTTCGTGACGATCTGGTTTGTGCAGCTGGCGATCCTGGCGTACGGCATGGAAATGGTGCGCCGCTATGAAGCGTTCGCCGGGCCGGTCATTCTGGTGACGGTGGCCTCCTTGGCCGGTTGGATGTATTTCCAGGTCGGCGGCAATATCGCCTGGTCGATCCGCGAGCCGCTGAGCGGTTCCGAGATGTGGCGCAATATCTTTGCCGGCGGCGCGTTGTGGCTGACGATCTACGGCACGCTGATTCTCAACTTCTGCGACTTTGCCCGTTCCTCGCCGTGCCGCAAGACCATCCTGGTCGGTAATTTCTGGGGCTTGCCGGTGAATATCCTGGTGTTTGCCGCCATCACCGTGCTGCTCTGCGGCGGGCAGTTCCAGCTCAATGGACGGGTGATTGAAAGCCCGACCGAAATCATCGCGGCGATTCCCAATACCTTCTTTCTCGTGCTGGGCTGCCTGGCATTCCTGATCGTCACCGTGGCGGTGAACATCATGGCCAACTTCGTCGCACCGGCCTTTGTGTTGAGCAACCTGGCGCCCAAGTACCTGAACTTTCGTCGTGCCGGGCTGATCAGCGCCACCGTGGCGGTGCTGATCCTGCCGTGGAACCTCTATAACAGCCCGCTGGTGATCGTGTATTTCCTGTCCGGACTGGGCGCGCTGCTGGGGCCGCTGTACGGGGTGATCATGGTCGATTACTGGCTGATTCGTAAAAGCCAGGTGGACGTTCTGCAGCTGTATAGCGAAGACCCGAATGGGGTTTATTACTACAGCCGAGGCGTCAACTTACGCGCAGTCGCGGCGTTTATTCCTGCGGCGGTGATCGCGATCCTGCTGGCGCTGTTGTCGGGCTTTACCAGCGTCGCTCCCTTTTCCTGGCTGTTTGGCGCTGGTATTGCAGGGCTGTTGTACCGGCTGATCGCCAAACGCCAACCGTTCTACGCCGATGTCAGCGGCGAAAGCATTGCAGTCGATAACGTCAGTCATTAACCAAGGACATTCCATGCGCATCCTCGTGGTCAACGTCAACACCACCGCATCCATCACTGAAACCATCGCCGAGCAGGCCCGCGCTGTGGCCTCGCCCGGCACCGAAATCGTCGGTCTCACACCGTATTTCGGCGCCGAGTCGGTGGAAGGCAATTTCGAAAGCTACCTGGCCGCTATCGCCGTGATGGACCGGGTGATGGCCTACGATCAGCCGTTTGATGCGGTGATCCAGGCCGGCTATGGCGAACATGGCCGTGAAGGTTTGCAGGAACTGTTGAATGTACCGGTGGTGGACATCACCGAGGCGGCGGCCAGCACGGCGATGTTCCTGGGCCACGCCTACTCAGTGGTGACCACCCTGGACCGCACGGTGCCGCTGATCGAAGACCGCTTGAAGCTTGCCGGCCTGTATCAACGTTGCGCGTCGGTACGCGCCAGTGGCATGGCAGTGCTCGAACTCGAAGAAGACCCGGTGGCCGCCATGGAAGCCATCGTGCGCCAGGCGGAACTGGCGATCCGCGAGGACAAGGCCGAAGTGATCTGCCTGGGCTGCGGCGGTATGGCCGGGCTGGATGAACAGATTCGCCAGCGCACCGGCGTGCCGGTGGTGGATGGGGTGACGGCGGCAGTGACCATTGCCGAATCCCTGGTTCGGTTGGGGTTGTCGACATCGAAGATCAGGACCTATGCCACGCCGCGGCCGAAGAAGGTCATTGGTTGGCCGGGCAGGTTGGGCCGGTAGACCGAGTCGCCTGCGATGGCCGCGACTCCCTGAGCAGCCGTCGTCAAATCGCGCTGAACCGCTGCCCCAAGCCCTTCTCGGCAAACTGCTCGATGATGAAATCCACAAACGCCCGGGTCTTGCCGGGCAGCAGCTTGTGTTCGGCGTAGTAGATGGAGATGTTGCCATCGTCGACGTACCAATCAGGCAACACCCGCACCACCGCACCGCTGTCGAGGAACGGCACGGCCATCGGCATACTGACCAGCGCAATCCCCAGGCCTTGAGCGCTGGCGCAGCAGGCGGCTTCGGAATCGCTCATGGTCATGCGCGGCTTGAGCACCAGCGGGCGTTGCTCACGCTCCGGGCCGGTGAGCTGCCAGGTTCGCACGCGGCCGGTTTGCGGCGACCGGATCAAGATGCCCAGGCAATGCGATAAATCTTCGGGCCCCCTTACGGGCAGGCGTTGCTCCAGGTAAGACGGCGAGGCCACCAGGATTCGATGCGCAGGTGCCAGCTTGCGCGCCACCACGCCTTGGGGCAGCTCAAAGCCGCCGCCGATAGCGGCATCAAAGCCTTGGCCGATCAGGTCCACCTGGCGATTCTCAAAATGCCAATCCGGGCTGATCGCCGGAAAGCGCCGCATAAACTCCGCCAGTAACGGCACCACATAACGATTACCGAACACCGTGCCCATGCTGACCTTGAGCGTGCCCACCGGGCGGCCTTGCGCGCTCGCCAGGTTGGCCACTGCGTTCTGGATGGTGATGAGGCTGTCACTGACTTCTTCAAGGAACAGCTTGCCGGCTTCGGTCAGGGTCAGGCGTCGGGTGCTGCGTTGAAACAGGCGAACACCGAGGCGTGTTTCCAGCTTGGCGACGCTCTTGCCAACCGCCGCCGGCGTCAGGCTCAGGTGCCGGGCCGCCTCGGCAAAGCTGCCGCCTTCAGCACTGCGCACAAAGCATTCGATACTGCCAAAGCTTTCCATATCGCACCATTCTAAACTTTTGGTTTACACAGACTATAGCAATCACGGTCTACCGGGCTGGCTGGGTGAGGTCGATACTCGGCCCATCAACTACTTGGAGATCGACATGACCACACACAACCTCACCGGCAAAGTCGCCTTGATCCAGGGCGGTTCCCGCGGCATTGGCGCTGCCATCGTCAAGCGCCTCGCCGCACAAGGTGCAGCCGTTGCCTTTACCTACATCAGCTCGGCCGCCAAAGCCGAGGAACTACAGAACGCGGTGATCAGCGCAGGCGGCAAAGCCCTGGCGATTCAGGCCGACAGTGCCGACGCCACGGCGATTCGCAATGCGGTCAACGCGACCGTCGAAGCGTTCGGACGCCTGGATATCCTGGTGAATAACGCCGGTGTATTGGCGATCGCCGCGCTGGAAGATTTCAAGCTGGAAGACTTCGACCAGACCCTGGCGATCAATGTGCGCAGCGTGTTTATTGCCACCCAGGAAGCGACCAAACACATGGGTGAAGGCGGCCGCGTGATCAACATCGGCAGCACCAATGCCGAACGCATGCCGTTTGGCGGCGGTGGCCCCTATGCGATGAGCAAGGCCGCACTGGTAGGCCTGACCAAAGGTTTGGCGCGGGACCTGGGGCCACGCGGCATCACCATTAACAATGTGCAGCCGGGGCCGGTTGACACCGATATGAACCCGGCGAACAGTGAGTTTGCCGAGACGCTGATCGGGCTGATGGCGGTGGGGCGTTATGGCCATGCCGAGGAGATTGCCAGTTTTGTGGCGTATCTGGCCGGGCCTGAGGCGGGCTATATCACGGGGGCAAGCCTGACCATCGATGGCGGTTTCAGCGCCTGACCCACTGGCAGCGGGCGTGCCGGCGACAGCGGTCTTGAGGACGCTATCGCCGGCACACCCGCTGCCACAGTGTTGCCCGTGTTCAGTCAGGGAAAAGGTGGCAAGCCATAGGCGGCGAGGTCGAAGTCCGCAAGTTTGCGGATGATCTGGTCGGCATGCGGGTACTTGCTGTCAGCCATGGCTTCATCCGGCACAGCGATGGCCGTCATGTTGGCGGCTTTGGCGGCCGTCACACCGAACGGCGAGTCCTCGAACACCAGGCAATCCTGCGGCGCGATGCCCAGGCGACGCGCGGCGGTCAGGAAGATATCCGGCGCAGGTTTCGCGGCGCCGACTTCCGGGTCATCGGCGGTGACGATGGTGCCGAACAGGCCAAACCATTCGCGGTGCAAAGTGGTCTTGTGGCCAAACGAATTGCGCGATGAGCTGGTGCCCACTGCGATCGGAATGTCATGGGCCTTCAAGTGCCGCACCAGCGCCTCGGCCCCCGGCATGCCCAAGGCATTGGGGAAACGCTCGCTCATCAGCGGTTCACGGATTTTGAGAAACTCGGCTGCCGTGATTGGCAAGTCCAGTGCCTTTACCACATAGTCAGCCAGGTCCTGAGCGCCCCGGCCGATGATGTGCTGCTTGATGCCCCAGTCGTAGGTTCGGCCGTAGCGTTCGGCGATGATCTGCGTGACTTCGGTGTAGATGCCCTCGGTATCCAGCAACAACCCGTCCATATCGAAAATCACGGCCTTGATCGGGCCGACTGCGGTACGCGGTGCATTCATCACAACAGAACCTTGGGGGAAGGACTAAAAGGATTCAGCACAATAACGGCCCACGTTGCTTGCAAGCAACCATCACCGCCACAAACCTGCGCCCACCGTCACGCCTGACTCGGCAAAGCCCGTGCCCGACTTGCTAAGCGGTGAGTCGGTAAAAACACTGCTCGACGGGCTGATCCGCAGCGCGTGGCAGGCGAATGACTTGGTTGCCGTAATATGGCGAAAAACGGCCTGTGTTTATCGACGACCTGCCAGAACACTTCGGCGCCTGACACCGGCCCACTTTAATAAGCGAACCCGATCATGCTCTACCGCGTAGCCGCCGACAGCCTGGTGCTGTTCCACCTGTGTTTCATCTTGTTCGTGCTGTTCGGCGGGTTGCTCGCCCTCAAGTGGCGGCCCGTCATGTGGCTGCACCTGCCAGCCGCTGCCTGGGGGGTGGCGGTGGAAGTGTTCCACCTGCCCTGCCCGCTGACCCGTTGGGAAAACCTGTTGCGCCATCTCGCCGGGCAGGACGGTTATGGCGGCGGGTTTGTCGAGCATTACATCCTCACGCTGATCTACCCGGCCGGGCTGACCCCGAACATTCAATGGGTGCTCGCAGCCGTGGTGTTGCTGATCAACATTGCGGTGTATGTGCGCTTGATCAGGCAGACGCAGGCAAACAACCCAGTTCGGCCAATGTAGCCTCCACCGCCTGCTCCAGCGGCGTGTGCGGCTCGCGGCCCAAGGCGCCCAGCAAGCGCTGGTTATCCAGGCACAACGGGGTTTGCCACAGGTAGCGCATTTCCTGCATTTCACGGATTGTGACGACAAAGGGCGCTACCAATTTCATCAACCACCAAGGGAAACGACCTACGCGCGGCTGATGACCCGTCCGGCGCAGCACCACGCGCTGGATTGCCTCGGCCATCTGCGTGCCGTCGGCGTCCATATGCCCGGCCATATGAAAGCGCGCGAACGCATCGAGGCTCGCCCGGCGCTCAATCAACTCGAGCATGGTGCGCGCCACATCCGGCAGGTACGCCCATTGATGTGCCACCCCGGGAGTGCCTGGGTAGCTGACCGCGCGCACCGGTTTGCCGGGTTTGACCAGGCCTTGAGCAAACCAGTTGTTGGCGACCCGCGCGCCGAAAAAATCCCCGGCACGCACGATCAACACCCGAGCGCCCTGACGGGAAGCGTCCTGTAGACGCTGCTCCAGTTGCACACGAATCGCGCCTTTGCGTGTCTGCGGGTGCTGAGGCGAGTCTTCGTGCAATACGGGAAACGCATCCGGCCCGAAGTTGTAGACCGTGCCAGGCAACACGATGGTTGCGCCCTCGGCAATCGCCGCCGCGATGCTGTTATCGATCATCGGCACCACCTGCTCGGCCCAGTTGCGATAGCCCGGCGGGTTGACCGCATGGACGATCACCGCACAGCCACGCGCCGCGGCGAGCACCGCCTGGCGATTGAGCGCATCGCCCTGCAGCCAGGAGAAGGCAGCATGCTCACGACGCGCCTTGTCCACATTCCGAGTCAACGCACACACCTCCCAGCCTGCCGCACTCATCTGCCGCGCCACTTCGCCTCCGATCCCGCCCGTCGCTCCCAGTACCAGAACTTTGCTCATGACCCTCTCCCACGTTGGTTGGTGAGGCCATTGTGTGGCGGGCTCGGCTATCGATAAATTGCCGAAGAGCATCGAGCCGCTATACATTTATGCATGCCTGCGAATATTGGTTGGGAGCTTTACCGGTCGTTCCTCGGTGTACTGAAGGAAGGATCGTTGTCGGGGGCCGCGCGGTTGCTTGGCATCACACAGCCGACGGTCGGCCGGCACATCGCTGCGCTGGAATCGGCGCTGGGCGTGGTGCTGTTTACTCGCTCGCCCAGCGGGCTGTTGCCGACGGCAGTGGCCCACACGTTGCGCCCCCACGCCGAAACCATGGAGCGCACGGCCGCCGCCCTCGAACGCGCCGCGTCGGCTCAAGGCGATGAAGTGCGTGGCGTGGTGCGGATCTCGGCCAGTGAAGTGGTCGGTGTGGAAGTGCTGCCGCCGATCATCACGCAGTTACGTCGCCAGCACCCGCACCTGCGGGTTGAACTGATCCTGAGCAACCGCCTGATCGACCTGCTGCAACTGGAGGCCGACATCGCCGTGCGCATGGTCCGACCGAGCCAGGCGCAATTGCTGGCAAGGCGCGTCGGCCTGATCGAAGTCGGCCTGTATGCCCGCGATGATTATCTGCAACAGCACGGCATCCCGCTGCTGATGCACGACCTCGTCGGCCACTCGGTGATTGGCTTTGATCAGGAAAGCGCGTTTATCCGCAGCTTGCCCATCAAAGGCTTTGATCGCAGTGTCTTCGCCATCAGCAGCGACAGCGACCTGGCACAACTGGCGCTGATCCGTGCCGGTGCCGGAATCGGCGGTTGCCAGGTGCAACTGGCCAAGCAAACCCCGAGCCTGCAGCGGGTACTGCCCGACGCGTTTGCGTTCAAGATGGACACCTGGGTCACCATGCACGAAGACCTGCGCAACAGCCCGCGCTGCCGGGTGACCTTTGATGCGCTGGTGCAGGGTTTACAGCGTTACGTACAGGATTGAGACAGCTGAATTGGTAAAGAATCAGACTCCCTCATTCCGTTCGTAGACGCCCCCATGTCCGAAGCCTTCGAAGTCCCCAGCCCCCACGAAAAGCACATCGAACACACCACCGAACATGCCCATGGCCGCGGAGACAATTTCGCCAGCCGCATCGCCGTGATGACCGCCCTGATGGCCACCCTCGGTGCCATGCTCAGTTACCAGGCCGGCTCGACCGAAAGCGAAGCGGCGATGGACAAAAACAACGCCGCCATCATCAAGACCGAAGCCGCCAACCAGTGGAACTACTATCAGGCCAAATCCAGCCGACAAAACCTGGCGGAACTGGCCACCCATATCCCCGGTGTGGATGCTGCGCATTACAAGGACGAAATCGAACGCTACAGGGGCCAGAAGGAAGAAGTGCGCAAGCAGGCCGAGAAGCTTGAGGCGACGTCACGGGACTGGGATCAGAAGTCCGAAGAGGCGCTGCACCAGCATCACCGATGGGCCCAGGCGATGACGGCGATTCAGATCGCGATTTCGCTGGCGGCGATTACGTTGCTGACGCGCAAGGAATGGTTGAAGCGGATGTCATACACCGCCGGCGGCGTGGCCGTGATATTGGGCAGCCTGGCGTGGCTGCATCTCTGACTGACCGAACGCGGTCAAAAAGTGGGCGCTGGCTGGCCTGCGATGCGGTGGGTCAGGCCGCATCAATGTTTGCTGAAACCGCGCTATCGCAGGCAAGCCAGCGCCCACAGGTGCTCTTCGGGGTTATCAGAGTTGGGCTCTGCATCGTATCGCTATATAGTAAAACGCATAGCGACCAGTACAGCTTGAACGCGAGGGAAAACCGGTGACTGCACAACCCAAAGAAGCTGTGGGCGCCGCCTACAGTATCGACTGCATGCGCTATGCCCAGGCCATGACGTGGCAAGCCATCGACCACCTTGCCCAACGTATACGCCCCGGCATGCTCGAATCCGAAGCGCGCGAATTGGGCAAGCAGGTGCTCACCGAACTCGACATGCAACGCATCTGGCACCCGCTGCTGGTGCGATTCGGTGCCAACACCCTCAAGACGTTCAAGCAACGCTCGGACGGCGACCCGGTATTGGCTGAAAACGATATCTTCTTCATCGACATGGGCGCAGTCTGGCAAGGCCACGAAGGTGACGCCGGTGCGACCTTCGCCACCGGCAACGACCCACAGATGATCGCCTGCGCCAGCGCCGCCAAAGCGCTGTTCGACCGCGTACAGTCACGCTGGAAAAGCGACCAGGTCGCAGGCCTTGAGCTTTACCGCTACGCCGAGGAGCAGGCCCAGGCCATGGGTTGGCAACTGAACCTCGACATCAAGGGGCACCGCGTCAGCGACTTCCCCCACGCGATCCACCGTGGCGGCGACCTGGGCGATTTCGAACACTGCCCGAATGCCGGGCTGTGGATCCTGGAAATCCAGATCGCCCACCCGAACAAGCCGTACGGCGCCTTCTACGAAGATTTACTCGCCTGACCCACCAAGGAATCAAAATGGAACACTCCACCCAATTTCCCGTGCTGTTGTTTTCCTACGGCACCTTGCAAGACAAGGCCGTGCAACTGGCCAACTTTGGCCGGGAATTAGTCGGCCAGCAGGACGCGATGCTGGGCTATTCACAAAGTTGGGTAGAAATCACCGACCCCGAAGTGCTGGCCACCAGCGGCAAGACCCACCACCCGATTCTCGCACCGACGACAGAGAAGGCTGCCAGCGTTGAAGGCATGGTCTTTCAGATCAACGAGCAGGAACTGGCCGCGGCGGATGCGTATGAAGTGTCCGACTATAAACGGGTCTCGGTCGCGCTGGCTTCCGGGCTGACGGCTTGGGTGTACGTACAGGCGTGACGATCAAAATGTCGACTGATTGATGTCAATCCGCCCTGGCCACGTTTAAAGTGTCGCCCCCTCGTGAATTGAATCGCGAGGGTTAGTCCATGGAGTTACACAGTGAAGTACGTCAGTAAAGTGGTTGCAGCAGCAGTTCTCGGTTTCGCACTGGCAGGCTGCACCGGCACCGCCATCAAATCCCCGCAGTACGACAGCAGCCAGTACACCGTGCTGGGCCACAGCGAAGCCAGCGCCACCGGCATCATGTTGTTCGGGGTTATCCCGATCGGCCAGAACAGCCGTTTTGTGCGCGCTCAGGATGCAGCCATCAAAGCCAAAGGCGGCGACGCGCTGATCAACACCCAAGTGCAGGAAAAGTGGTTCTGGGCATGGGTATTGAGCGGTTACACCACCAAGATCTCGGGTGATGTGATCAAGCTGAAAACCGCGCAATAAATGTAAAAGTGTCAAAATCGCCAGGGCATTAGCGCCTGCGCGAGACGTATCATGGGCCTGACCTTCGAGGATGGCCCATGAACCTCAGTATCCTGTACGCACTGGCCGCTGCCGCCCTCTTCGGCGCCAGCACGCCGCTCGCCAAAAGCCTCGGCCTGGGCCTCTCGCCCGTGCTGCTCGCCGGCCTGCTCTACCTCGGCAGCGGCGTCGGCCTGGCCGGCGTGCGCCTGATCCGTGATCGCGGCTGGAAACCCAGCGGGCTGACCCGTTCCGAATGGCCGTGGCTGATCGGCGCCATCGCGTTCGGCGGCATCCTCGGGCCGGTCGCATTGATGTTCGGCCTGACGCGCACGGCCGGCGCGACCGCCTCCCTGATGCTCAACCTTGAATCGGTGCTGACCGCCGTTATCGCCTGGCTGGTATTCCGAGAAAATGCCGACCGGCGCATCGTCCTGGGAATGCTCGCCATTGTGCTCGGCGGCGTGGTGCTGTCAGGCGCCGGCGGTGGCGGCACAAGCCACGATTGGACCGGGCCGTTGGCCGTAGCGGTTGCCTGTTTGTGCTGGGGGATTGATAACAACCTGACGCGCAAGGTGTCTGCGTCTGACGCGGTGTTTATTGCGGGCGCCAAGGGTTTAATTGCCGGGGTGGTGAATTGCAGTTTGGCGCTGTATCTCGGCGCGCAGGTTCCGGGCGTGGCGCAGCTGGCGCCGATCTTGCTGGTCGGGTTTCTGGGGTATGGCATCAGCCTGGTCATGTTCGTGCTGGCATTGCGCGGCCTGGGCAGTGCACGCACCGGCGCCTACTTTTCGACCGCGCCATTCCTCGGTGCCGCGGTGGCCTTGCTGGTGATGGGCGAGTCGGTGAGCGTGGCGTTCTGGGTTGCGTCGGCGCTGATGGCCGTGGGTGTGTGGCTGCACCTGACGGAGCGGCATGCGCATGAGCATCTGCACGAGGCGACGGAACACGGGCACCGGCACGTGCATGATGAGCATCATCAACATGAGCATGGGTTTGAGTGGGACCCGGCAGAGCCGCATAGTCATGTGCATGTACACAGTGTGATGCGGCATAGCCATGCGCATTTTCCGGATGTGCATCATCGGCACAGGCATTGATGCACTGACGGCTGGGCGGCCGGACATTGTGAGAAATGGCGAGGTAGCGTCGCCCTGCTTTTCAAGGCCAATCGTCAATAAAAAACCAGCTGATGGTGAGGCCGAAAAGGGAGAGACAGGTAACGAACGTTGGTACGACCATCCAGTACTTTAGGTGCCGAGGTATTTTTTCAACATCCTCAACAAGTACCATCCCTCTCCACTGAATGACTTTTGGGATAAGAATGACGGTAGCCATGGCGTATACGCGTTGGGGCCTTCCTTCAAAGGGCGCATTACGAAAAGTGTGCCTGCATCCGACTATGTAGCTGCTGTATTGCATATAGCGCTCGGCGGCATCGAGTTTTTTGAACATGGCAGAAAACATGATCGGGAAGCTTAGTAGCAAGAGGGCGCACGAGCCCAACACAAAATATTCCAAGTACATTCAACTCTCCACGGACTTATAGAGAAATTTTCCTACAAATTCTCCAGCGTTGCTTCCGAACTTGCCTGAGGTGAGTCCGCCCGCAGCACCGCCGACGATGGCGCATGCCAAAGCTCCGGCGCCCATTGTAGGTATGCCAAAAACAATCGCGCAGGCACTGGTACCGACAAGAGCACCCAGTGTCCCGCCCACGGATGCGCCGCCAACGCCAATCACCAACTTGCCGCCTTCAACATACTTCGCCTGCGTACACTCTTGCTCACGCCCAGTGGAACACGCCTCCGTTATCTCCAGCGCCGTCGCCCCAACATCCAGCGCTATACCAATGTAAGTCCCCTTCTTCAGCATCTGCGAAGCCTTGGCTAAACGCTTGACCCGCGCCTCATACCCCCGAATTTCTCCATGCTGCCAGTAGCTTTTACTGGAAATCCCGAGCATTTTTTTAATCGAACCTTGGTTTTTCAACCCCGTACCAAAGCGCGCCATGCCCGAGATTTGACTGTCCAACCTGGCAAACAGCGCTCTACGCTTAACCAGAAAGTCCTCCCTCGCCCCTGTGGTGCCCTTACTCAAATACTGCTTATGCAACGCCTCGATTTCCAGAAGGGTCTTCTCGACTTGCGCCAAATGCTTGCTCCAAGCGCTGCTGGCACTGCCGATGCCAACGGAGGAATAGGTCAAGATGGCCTGCAACTGATCATAGTTGTTGATCAAGAATTGGTCGGTTGCCGAGTACGCCAACAAGGCGAGCTTAATATTCAACGCCGAGCGCATCAGCTGTGCCTCTTCGGCAGTGCAAGAGGCGGTGCGGCTATCCCCGATGATCACCAATTGCCCAGGCAACACCAGCGTGTTGCGGATGTGTTGGTTGAGGGTGTCGAATTTGGTCTGGGTATGGGGATCAAGCGCCAGGCTCAGTTTAAGCAGCGGGTAAGGCTGCGGTCGTTCGTTGATAAATGCGTAGGGTCCCTGCATGCGTGCACTTCCAAATGACTGAGGCGCAGGACTATAAGAAGGTGCTACAACCGAGGTAAGACGCATATAGGGGTGGTTTTAACGTTTCAGAAAAAGACTACTTAAGTCGAAGCATATGCCTACGATTGCAGGTTCCGGCTGATCACCTGCCCCCATCAGTCAAGGGGATTGCGTGGATCTGAGCGAGATTGATTACTTCGGTAATGTCCTACAGGCCACTCAGAAGCATCGGCCTGCCGCTTCGATACCGCCAGGCCTATAGTCATGCGGTCGCCCACATGGCGATCGGGTTTGGCGACTCGACGATAAATCGACAGAAACGTCTCGGCGTATTTGCGGGATGCTTCTGCGCGCAATAAGCTGCTCAACGGTAGCTGTGCGCGGGAGACCTTCGGGTCTGCCGGTTTTTCCGATTGTCCCGGTTCGCCAACCTGCGTACAGCTGCCACCCTTTTGTTTGGCGACAAATGTGTGGTTGCTATCCTTCGACAACCGGAGTTCCACATATGAACCAATACATAGCCCTCACCAGCAACGACAGCGCCACCCCTGCCCTTTTTGTCGATACCACCGTGCCGCTGGAAATACTCCTCGACGCTGCGACCTATCGTCTTCGTGCCGTTACCCAAGTTATTGAGAACCTCGCACTACGTAGCGAGATAAGTAGCGATGCAGTTGTGCTCAGCGATTTCGCGCTGCTCTGCTCAATTCCGCTGCGCGACGGTTGCGACTTGCTGGACGTCATAGGGCGGCGGATGGATACGCCGTGCTCGTGATACAAGAACGGCACGCTTTCAAATTCAAGAAATAACAAAACCTCTGGTTTCTTACGAAATCAGAGGTTTTATTTTTCTCGTAGTTGGCGGTGAGAGAAAGCAAATATGTCCGCCCCCTTTTCTGCGCAGTTCTCGGTCTGGGCAGTGCGCGCACCGAAGCCTACTTCTCGACCGCGCCGTTTCTCGGTGCCGCAGTTGCCTTGCTGGTGATGGGCTAGTCGGTGACTGTCTGTGGCTTTCTGGATTGCGTCGGCGCTGTTGGCCGTGAGTGTGTGGCTGCACCTGACGGAGTGGCATGCGCACAACGCGGCGGAACACGGGCACCGGCATTGACGGCGGGTGCTCATGCTAAAGAGCTAGCCCATCAAGGCTGCTCAGCCACCACGCAATTGCGCCCGTTTTGCTTGGCCTGGTACAACAGCTGGTCAGCCCGTTCAAGCACCACCGCAATCGAATCGGCGCCGGGGTGCCATAGCGCGACGCCCAGCGAAACCGTCAGGTGCCCGACCGTTTCGATGGCCGCTGCGTCGATTGAAGCACGCAGTCGCTCGGCAACATCGATGGCCGCCTGAAGCGAACTATTGGGCAATAACAACACGAATTCCTCGCCACCAACCCTGCAGGGCAAGTCGTTAGACCGTGAGTTCTGTTGCATGAGCTGCGCGATCGCCCTCAGGGTTTCATCACCTGCCGCGTGGCCGAAAGTGTCGTTCACACGTTTGAAGTGGTCGATGTCCATGGAAACAACGGCGAACGCTTTTTCAGCGTCCTCCCAACGCGCCAGGACATCCTGCATCGCTCGCCGGTTGGCGAGCCCTGTCAGCGCATCGGTTTGCGCTTGCTGATTGAGCTTGCCGATTTTCTCTTGCAGCAGGGTGGCGCCGAGCAACAGTGCTCTGCGAATCTGCCAGCTTTCGAAATAACGCGCCGGGACTGCGCTGATGCGTTCGTAGCTGTCGGGTGTGTCCAGCCGTTTAGCGCACTCGGCAAGCCTGGACAGTGGCGCCGAGATCCTTGCGCCCAGCCACCAGATCAAGATGATGCCGAACAGCGCCAGCGGCGCTATACCCTGCATGACTTTGGCCATGGTGTGCTGCAGGACGGCCTGGATGTTTTCCAGTGGCTGTTGCGAAATCACTCCCCAACCACTGCTGGGCACCTTGGCGAAGCCCGCGAGCATTTCCACGCCATTGGCATCCGTCGCCTGTAAAGTACCGGCGTCCTGACTGAGCGCTGCATCGGCGATCAACCCCGTTCCCGTGACGCTGCCTATCTGCGCGGGATCGGTGTGATAGAGCACACGACGGGCGCTGTCGATGAGATAGACATGCGCCCCATCCTTGCGCACATTGGTATCCATCAGCGCCTGCAGTGTATTTCTCTGCTCAAGCCGGACACTGCCGCCTATCAGGCCCAGGTATTCGCCTTTCGCGTCAAATACGGGCTGGGTAATGAACACCACCAGATTGCCGGAGAGGGACCTGAACGCATTGCTGATTCTTGGCACACGAAGGCTGAGCGGCTCCTTGTGTTGCAGCGTGCGCCCATCGAGATGAAGGCTTTGCGGGGCTGAGGCAATGATTGTTCCGCCCGCGTCGGCGATCAGCACGGAGTTGAAGCTGGCGTCCTGGCCAAACAGTCGATCGGCCTCCTCTGCCAAATAGCGCTTATCGTCAAACGCCTTACCAATGAGCACGGAGCCAAACTTTAACTTGTCCAGGTCCGAGTCAAGCACCTGCTCCACACTCAGCGCGATCCGAGAAGCGTAGGCCTTGTTCACTTCAAGGGCATTCTCAATCAACTCCTGCTTCTGAATCTTGAACGTCACCCAGAAACTGTTGACCAATGTTGCAAAGGCAGAGAGCAGCACAAAGATAAGAATCAGCGTGCGAAGGTTGAGCTTAGGCTTCGGTCGAGTGGTCATTGTTGAACTATCCGGGTGTGCGGGAGAAAGACAAACGATTTCACCCTTGGTATCGCATCCTGGCCGAAAGCAGCCGCTGCCGTTGGCGAGGACGCCCGCCAGCCAATTCTGAACGCACTGAGCCGATGTGTCTGAGAGTCGACGCTATAAAACACCGTCAGTCCCAGATTGGACCTATATGGCCTTTTTTCAGACGCCAGAGACCACAAACCCCCGACTTTCACTAGGAAAATCAGGGGTTTGTGTTTACTTAATGTGGCGGTGAAGGAGAGATTCGAATTAACCACACCTACGGGCCTTTAAACCCTGTATTTAGGGGCTTACAGCTTGGATAGTAGTACAATCGAGTAGTACAATTCGCTGTACCACTCTCCTCTCCCAGCGTGATCCCATGGCCGATAACCTGATCCAGAAACGCGGCGAATCCACATGGTATTGCAGACTTGCTGTACCTGCTGATGTCCGGGCGGCTATGGGCGGCAAGACAGTACTCATTCGCTCACTACAGACCGGCCTACGCTCCGAAGCGATGGAACGTCGCTTGGTGGTGCTAGCGGAATGGAAGGCGCAGATTGCACAGGCCAGAGGGAAACGGGCTGCCCGTGGGGATACGTGGAAAGACCCCGTAACAAACGTGGCTCATGGATTTGCACCGGCCACACGCAAGCTCAAAACAGACGTTGCCCTCGGGGAGGCTGACGAACCATTGGCGTTCGCCGCTGAGGATGTTGAAGCGCTTTACCGGGGGTTTTTCGACGACTCGCCAGAGGGTAAGCAACGCCGGGCGAAAGCAGACCGGGTTTACGCCATGACAGGCATGGATGGCGAAGTGGCTAACATCGACTTTGCTACAGAAATGGCGCAGCAGCTCATGTCGAAGGTGTTTGGTGTAACGCAAGGACTCTCACCAATGGAAGAGACCGAGGCACTACAGATACTAGCGGCGCCAGATGCCCATAAACCAAAGTCCCCCATCACGCCCGCCAGACTCAAGGCATATCGAGAATTCCGGGAAAGCCGTGGGGGCGCTCCGAAACACGTGGACCAGCAAGTGGGCAAGATGGACCGGCTTTCGGACTACTTGAAGGAAGAGGGGCTGCCCCTCAACTTCGACACGGTAGACGGCTGGTTGAAATCCTTGAACCGGGCACCAGCAACGTTAGGCCAATATCTCATGGCTGGCACTTCGTTTTGGAAGTGGGCGACGAAATATGATTCAGGATGGCGCGTGGAGTTTGCAGATAAGGCAAACCCATTCACGGGCCACGAACTGCCAAAGGGTGGCGGCTCTGCGATAGCGGGGCAAGATAGAAAAATCTACGCACCCGAGGATGCCTGCAAGCTCCGTAACGTGGCATTGGACAATGCGGATCAACCGCTCGCCGACCTCATTACGCTGGGATGGTATACCGGTGCCCGGATTGAGGAGCTTTGCCAACTATCGAAGGAAAGCGTGATCACCGTGGATGGTGTCCAGTGCTTCGACTTCCTAGAAAGCAAAAGCAGGGCAAGCGAACGCATCGTGCCCATTCATCCAAGCTTGCTGCCAACCATTGACCGCTTGAGCAAGGCAAGCACTGATGGCTTTTTGATCCATACTACCTCTCGCGACCGCTACGGAAAACGCTCACACGCAATCTCAAAGGCGTTTGGTCGACTGCGTACAGCGGCTGGATTTAGCAAGCTCCACGTGTTCCATGGCTTTCGTCATACAGTAGTGACTGCACTGATCAGGGCGGACGTACCGGATGCACTGGTTAAAGAACTGGTAGGTCACGAGGTGGGCAATGTCACCCACGACACCTATTCGAAGGGTGCGAGCACAGCGCAGAAGCTGGCGGCTATCAAGAAGCTGCCTACGATCCCAACCCATTAACTATCACCAGTAAAAATGAGGACTGATAATAGTCAATGGCAAGAAGAGTCTGATGCTTGTTAGCAACTCCTGAAACTTCACGCTACTCGATTAAGTGCGTAACGCTGTCATCCCCGAGCAGTGGAGGTGTCACGCCCGATGGAAGGCCCTCAGCATGAGCGTGAGTCCGCCAAGATATGCCGAGAATGGCTTTGGCGACCTTTACTATAGGCTCTGCGTTCTTGCCTACCTTACCCGCCACGATACTTGCTTCAATTGCAAGACAGTACAGATGATCTAAGGTGGAAAGTTTTTTGTGGAGCTCTCGCTGAACCTCCTCCAAACGTTTCAGTAGACGCTGCCTGTGATCCGCAGAAAGCTCTTCACTGCCTACGATCAGTTCACGGAGACGATTAACAAGATCCTGCACTTCGTTTAGATCACCATCCGTTAACTCATACCCAAAGCTACCAGTGATCAACCGATTCATACGCTGCTCGATGTCAGACTGAAATTGCTCAGCCTTGCTGCGAGCCACCACAGCCTCTAACTCTGCATTCACACCAGAAATGTAATGGAAAAAATCGAGTGGATTCCTAGGTCTGCCTGCCACAATCGACGGAAGCTCGGATTTCGTAGTGATTAGCTTATTTCTAACCATCGAGTCGATGATCAAGCCGGCCTCGAGTAGAAGGTCACCCTGCGAGTTAGCGTTTGGCACCGAAACACCCTGTTTAATACGTTTACATACTTCAAGGGCGACCGCTAAAGGCTCATCATTAATCTTTGACAAAAACTCATCCGAAAATTCCACATCCAGCTCCTTAGTTGATACCAAAATGCTATCATCGCACATGCATGATGTAGGAGTGAAGAGATAGAGCCTATAGACTGTGCAGCTCTCCTCGCCAAAGAAGAGAGGAAATCACGACCAGCCAAAACCGTGCCGGTTTGACAATATCGTCGGTTCCGCTTTGGTGAGTGGGAGGATGTCTGCCATCACCACCGTAGTCCGCCTCGTTAAGGCGTAGCGTCAAGCCACCAAGCTTGTGCTGATTTGGTGGCCCCATGTTGCAGCACCTCTCTAGGCGAGCCTTTCGCCAGTCGCAACACCTTAGACCTTCCGGTCTGTCCTCGATCAATACCCAGTCTCCAAAAAACCAACTCCTAACCCTTGATCTATCTATTTATCAATATTGATAGCTAAAAGCTATCGAAAGCTTCTCTCGCGACGGAACGTCGAAGGGGTATCCACTTGAGAGCTACCGCTCTCGGGCAGAACGCCAGCAGTGGGCGCACTACGTGCCTTTATATAATCCAACGCTATATCGAGCTGGATATACGACCTATCTAGATCAATGCTTACAGCGCTGCTGTAGAGGGATTTGCCCAAAGGCGTTTTTCTGGGAGTACCCTTTTCCGCCGAAAAATTCGGACCACCTTGACGGGTGTTTGGATTCGCCAGCCTGAAAACGATCATGGCACCCGGATAGTTCCTCCATGTTCTTAACGAGCGGCCCTTACTCGCACGCAAAAGCCAAGTGAATATAAAATAAATGCTGGTCTGGGTGCCGCTGGGCTAGCTTCTGGCAGGCGCAGAGCTGTGTGCTGTCACTTGGTATCAAATGCAACGAAGCCCGCTCAAGGCGGGCTCTGTGGGCCGTTACAGTTAGGCTTTCAGTTCACGCTTGATCCTGTACACCGTCGCAACGCCGCAGTCTGCCAGCTTGGCAACATCATCCGCCGACAGGGTTGGATTCTTCACGATCAGTGCCTCTACCTTCTTCCACAATTCGGCATTCTTGCCCTTACCGGCTGGCTTCCAGCTGGGGTCTTCTGCTCGCTTCTTGGCTAGTCCTTGGTTGATCCGTTCAACACGCTTTTCTTGATCAAGGCGGGCCATGGTCGCCATCAGGTCAAGCAGCATGTTGTTGATCACCTCCATGATTTGCCCGGTGATGCCTTTGTCCTCAACCATCATGTGGGAGGTGGGCAGGTCAGCGATCACTAAGCGAAGGCCCTTCGCCTTGATAGCAGCCCTTAGCGTATCCCAGTCGCCCATGGAAAGACGGCTCAGGCGGTCTACAGACTCGCAAAGAAGGATGTCTCCCGGTTGAGCTACATCAAGCAGTTTCATCAGTTCAGGGCGGTTGAGCTTCGTCCCACTGATGTTCTCGGCGTAAACGCCTGCAATGGTGAGGCCCTTCTCAGCAGCGAATGCCTCAAGAGATTCCTTGGCACGATTTGCATCCTGATCCTTGGTGCTGGCCCTCAAGTACAAATGTGCGTTCATGGCTGCCTATCCTTTAGTCTATTGAGTTGATAGATCAAGGATAAACTATCCTGATAGCCAATTAAGGATAGGTATTTGATAGTGGATTCACCTATCGGACGGGCGGTTATCCGACTACTAGAGAAGTAGACTTCTTTGATAGAGATCCAGAGAAAAGGCGAGAAAGCAAAAGCCCTCTCGCCTGAGTGTTATTTCTTCTTGCCGCCGCTCGGTGGCTTCTTCGGAGCAGGCTTGTCTTTTTCTTTCACCGTCTCCCTTGGCCTCTTCTCCGCCTCTCGCTCAGTTACATATTCCCCAGTAACCGCATCACGATATCTTGTAGGCATATCAGCTCCTTGGTAGCACGTCGCCACACCGGCGACCATACCGAGGCTAGTTCAGGGAGCCGGGTTAGCAAGGCAGAAGAAACGAGTTTTAAGGCTGGCCTACCTACGTAGCACCCTGATCATGCTGGCGATGCCTTCATTGCTTGTATTGAGAGTTTCAAGGGCTCCAGCAATGTTGCTGTGAGCTGCCTCTGCCCCCTCTTCACGAAGCCATAGGGCTATCTCTTCGATACAGGCGCCCAGAGCGTTCTGGTTCAGCATATGCAACTCCAAGGCATCGGCTGTCACTTCGTTCAAATCATCGTCCATGAGGCATCCTCGGCTGTGGTGCCCGAAATCCTAGACCATTGGCGAGCTGGCTGGGGCTGGGTGTCGCCGTGTTGCACGAAAACGGTGATTCCGGCACAGAAATGGCGTTCTGGCGTCAAAACCTCGATTTGAGCGCAGCCTCGGGAAAAGGCTTAGCCGTATCCATCCTCAAGCCCCGGAAACTGAGGCTTACGAGCCATCCCAACGTAGATAATCATCCCCGTAACTCCAGCTAAGACGCCGTATAACAAGGTTAAAAGAGAGTTTTCAGAGGTTACTGCAAGGGTTGCCAAAACTCATCGACATTCATGTAGTATCGCCAGAAAATAGAAATCCGGGGGCATAATGAGTTTTTCTAAACGAATCGGTATCACTCCGAGCACCAAGGCCATTCAATCCGAATCTATGGATATGGACCTAAGAAACTCACTCTGGAATGCTATAACAGCGTTTTACTGGAGCCTCTATAACCCTCCTTACAACAGCGGAATGGGAAGAGGCGATTATGTAAAAGGCTCCAATCTGCATCAGCTAGCCTTAGCAATTTATATGTTTCACTACAAAAAACCCATCGACACCATTGAAACATACTGGGAATACTTCCTCAGTGACATCAGAAAAACATTTTACAAACTCCAGTGGTACGAAGTTTACGACTTTGTAGAGTTCATTGCACAACATGGCCCAGAAACAAACAAAAAGAATTTTCTTGCCGCTTGCAACCAAATATATGAACGTGAAAGCTCAGCATATCGATTCGTCGCCGAGCAAATCACCCCGATAACTTCTCCACAAGAAATTAATGAAATCGAGCAAGCGATACTCGGCTCTGACCGTTACAATGGAGTAAAGACACATCTTCAAACAGCTCTGGGCTTGCTAACTGACAGACAGAATCCTGACTATCGAAACTCAATAAAAGAAAGTATCAGCGCTGTTGAGTCGCTCGCTAAGCATTTGGTGGGCAACCCCTCCGCAACCCTCGATGGCGCTTTGAAAGTGCTAGAGAAGAGTCACAAGCTGCACCCTGCCTTAAAGAAGGCATTCTCCTCTTTGTACGGATATACCAACGACTCTGACGGTATACGCCATGCACTAATGGAAAACTCCGAGCTAACTCAAGCAGATGCTCGGTTCATGCTCATCTGCTGTTCAGCGTTCATCAACTTCGCCATCGACAGCATGAAAGGTTAGTCACTCCCATGGCAGAGGGCCCGCCTCATACGCTGCCGCATGTACCTGTAACACCGGTAGCGGCACGCCACCCATATGTTCGTCCAGCTCATCAGCGAACGAACGGAATGTCTTATGAACCACTACAGGGGGCTTGGCTGCTGAATGAGGCTGAGACACCACATTGAACACGATAGGAGCGTATGCCGGGATACGTTCACCGTGATCCATGACACTCGTGTGGCGGGCAATGTATTCATCTAGGATGTTCTGAATGGCTTCAACAGGCTGGCCGTGTAACACGTCAAAGACTGCCTGTTGCTCTAGGGCGTTGAGATTGATCCTACTCAAGTGCTGCGATGTAAACGGGGCTACACGCTTCCGCAGGATGTTCATTACATGGGCTAGTTCTGGCCGGTACGTAGAGTGGCGCTCAAGCTCAAGCAGGAACACGTCAGAGGCTGTGTAGGTGGTGGTCTTCACCACGAAAGATCCTTTTCCTTCTCTGCCTTCCAATGTCGCCTTGAGAGCCCTCAAGGCTTGAGTAGTCATGCCGTCGAGGCTGTCTAGGTAATCCCGCTGCTCTGGAACAACTGGGTCTAGGTGATCCTGTAGCCAAGCTGTCAGGGCATGGCGCTGGGTTGACTGGATCTTGGCAACCCTCACCAGGTCAGCTACTACATCAGGCCCAAGAAAGGTGATGATGCGTTCTACCGTTTGTTTACGTGGGGCGCCTTTGGCTACAGCGTGCTTGGATACCAAGCTGCTACGGCTGATGCTGAGGCCATGGCCGTAGTATTTCGTACCGTGAGCGCGGTTGAGGTGAGTCGGCGCCACGACAAGGTTTTCAGCGTGGTAGAGGCCAATGAAGGCGTGGCCTTGCACAGGGACAATGTGGCTGATCTCGAAGTCCTTGGTTTGGCCGTACTGGTTGCCTTTGAGCTTGAGTTTGTAAACGTCGTGCAGTGCTACCAGCGAATCTACGGTGTGGCCGGTTAGGATTTGCAGGGTCCCTGCACGCTCACATTCGTAGGCCAAGTGGTACAGGAATGCAGAATTGTTTGCTTTGGCAAGGCGTGCAGTTCGTCTCTTGGTGGAGGCGGCGAGCTGTTTGCACTGACGTGTGCAGTAGATGGCTGTAGCGCTCTTTGTACGGAATCGTTGTTTACATTCAGGGCATGTCGGACGGCGGTAAACTGCCTTAGTGGTGGTCTTGCTCGGTGCTGCTGTTGTCACTGGTATTGACTCCTACTTGGGTCGTCGAGGTATTGGTTTGGTTATCTGATTGGTACGTGATACGGCATGCCCCGGAACAAAAGGGCATTGGCTTGGAAACGGTGAAAGCTCGCCCGCAGGCGCGACATGTGCATGTCTTCATGCTGAAAACTCCAGATAGGGAATGGCCGGATTACCATCCGGGTGAACTACCACCCAGCGGTGGAGCCCTTGGTGATTAATCACTTCTTGAACAATGAACCGTTTGCGGGTTGTCCCGCACAGAGTCATGGCGGCTGTAAGCGCCGCCCCCGATGATGTGAATTCGTATGGCCTAGCCATATATTGGTTCTCCTGTGAGTGGGTAATGTTGTGTGCGTAGCACACGGAGGATGTCCACTAAAAAGTGGCTCCAGCCCTTATGTAACGTGGGTTGTGGCATATGCGAGAGGAAGCATTCGCCTACTAGAGGCATGATTGTTTGTTAGTCACGCTCTGGCGGTGGCAACCTGTGATCGCCCAGAATTGTTATCCAGCAGAGCCCTTCTGGCATGCCCATCATCACGCAAGACCAAACGGTGTCAGCGACATCTGGAAACTGGAGAGTAACTTGCTCTCCGTATGTTTCGATCACGTATTGGGTTGCAGCAGCGTGGTAGTCAAGCTGACTTGAAATATCGTCGTACCTCACTGAACCTCCTTCGGTAAATAACTCTGGAAAGTCTTCTGCATCTCTTCACGAACTTGTCCACTAACAGCCGTTGCAATCTCAGTAGCGTTAGCATCCGTCTTCACGTTCACTGTGATTTCAACAGGGGGAGCGTTTACAGTTGTTTGGTTATTGATGGTTGTACCGGCTTTAGCAGACTGATCATCGGCAACCATTTCACCCCTACTTCCCGGCGTAGAACGTGATGCTGTTGCAACTGCTTGAGCTGCAACTTTGGCAACTGCATTTTTTGGGTCGGACTGGCTCAACAGGTCTTCAAGATGGCGACCAAAGTTCGGCAGACTCTTGGTGTTCAAACCTGACATATCCAAGGCTGGAATTCTTGGATCGAGTGGAGCGTGTTGCTCGTCAAACCCAACCTGATCCCAACGCTTGCGGTTATCGCTGGCAACTTGCTGCAAGTCCCTGCCAACACCCAGCAAACGCCAGAGCTTGGAAATCGGATCACGGACATCTGCATCAAGCTTTTGCTGAGTTGTGCGGGTGTCGCTACTACCACCGGGCAAAGTTAGAACCCCGTCTACACCAGCGTTGCCAATCTGACGGGCTCGGTCTTCTGGTGTCATTGCCTCACCGGTGGAAGTTTTACCCACGGACATACGCAGTACGGATGTAGCGAGCTTGTTCAGCGCGATATCCAGTTGAACAGCGGTCTCTTTGAGAGGCTTCATTGCCTCATTGAGGTCCATTTCAGACTTCAAACGCTCGTTGATGGCCCCAATCAATTCTGGATTCTGATCCAAACCTTGTTGCTGTAAGAACTGGGCGTTGGACAGTCTTGTCGCGTTGGCGTCGATACTGGCGCTCTGTCGGGCGATAGCGTCGGCGTTCTCTTTTACAAACAGCTCGATACCTTTGGTGAAATCGTCAGCTTTGAGATTCCCGGCTGTAGTGCTTGCACGGAAGTCCTTTTCTAGGTTGCCGTCCAAGGCGTGCTTATTACGTGCAGCCCAAGCCCTACGAATTGGCTCTACCAGTAACGGAGCGGCTTCGCTAAAAGTATTCAGGTCTTCACGGTCGCTCTGTGATTTGCTGGCAATTTGCTGGAGCTGCAAGTTGGCGCGGCGCTGTTCCTCGGTAGTCATCCCAGCACCACGGAATGCCGCTTGGCGGGTCTCGTAGGTGCCTGTGGCCTGACTCAAGCTACGACCACGCGCCACCTCGGCCATTAGGAACGTTCGGTATGCCTTCGCAGACTCAAGGCTGGCTTCGGTGCCATATTTCGCATTGATCCGTAGCCACTCGGACTTGGCAAACTCAGCATTTGCGGGGTTCTTGCCACCGGCTTGGGTGAGCACGTTTTCAAGTTGCTGACTCTCGCTGACGCGGCCTTGCACAGCCTCCATACGAGCGCCTAAAGCACTGATAGCGCCCACAATGGCAGCCACGCCAGCGGCGGCACCGCCAACAGCCAAAGCGCCTGTACCAAGCCCAAGGAAGCCCGTAGAGGGTGCTGGTTTGTTACGGTTAGCCTCCCATTGAGCCTGTCGGGTTTGAGCCCACTGGAAGCGCTCTTGCCGTTGCTGGTGTGCAACATCCTGACGATGTGCCCGCACCTTGGCCGCTGCTTGGGCGTCGACAAACTTTTGAGCTTGTCGCTGACCTCGTTCACGGGCTTGCACCATGGCTTGCTCAATACGAGCAGTGGCGCTCATGGTGCGTTGCTGCTGGGCCTGTAGAGCAAGGGTACGTTGCTGCTGGGTGGCAAGAATTGACTCGGCTTTCACCTGACGAGCCTTCGCCTGTGCCAGTGCATCCTCGTTCTTGATTGCCAAGCCCTGTACCTTGAGTTTTGCTGCTTGGGCGGCTTGTTCTTTGGCTGCGAGAACGGCCAAAGCTTGCTTGTCTCGGATGGCTGCGCTACTGAGGAAAGCTAACTCTTTCTGTCCGGCAAACTGCAATTTTTGGCCCTGTAGTTCAGCCGACAACGTGGCGCGACGTGCCTTCTGGACAAGGATCTCGCCTCTCAACTCACGATCAAGTGATGAGCGTACTTGCTTGTCGAGTTTTTCACGGTCAGATGTATCTACTTTGAGCCCAATCTTGGCGCCCATCTTTGCAGAGAGCGCTTCGGCTTGTTTGCCCACTCGCTGCATGGAAGCCTCGGCAGTTTTCAACATGCCTAGAAAGCGCTGTAGACCAGTCGGGTCGACTTTGAAAAACAAACTACCCGTTAGGCGTGCAATTTCTTCATGGGAACCACTCACGGATTGGTCCCTCCAAACGAATGTTGCACAGAGGTAACTTCATACTGACGCAATTGTCGCTCTACGTGCGCTTCGAAAGATCCAGCGCCCATGCCTGCGTAAACGATCTTTCCAGACTCAAACAATCCAGACATGCGACCATGAGCTAGAAACAGTTCAACATGAGCAATTACAGGGCGAGTGCCAGCGATTGCAACGGTGATACTTCCGTCTTTGCAGCGAAACCAAAGAATGCTGTAAGACTGTTGGCTGTAGATGCGCTGAACTACCTCCTTGAAGTTTCCAAGGATACGGTTGATATCGAGGGATGTATTGGATTGAAGCTTGAAGATAATTCTGCGTGGAGCTGGTTCTGCGAGTTTGGCGATTCGTGCCGCCAGTTGTTCCGATACTACGGGTTTTTCCATTAATCATTTTCCTTTTGTGTGACGAAGACCCACGAGCCAACCGGAATACCATGTTGACTTACCGGCAGGGTGAAAGAGCGTGACATTAGTTCTGGGTGTTGAGTATTGAACTCACGGATTGCATTAAAAATGATACTATCGCCATAATCACTTGAGCTCATAATAACAATCATGCCTGCAATCTCCTGTATAGCCTCTGGGGCGCTTTTAGCTATAGGGTGCCGCACTGGTGGCGCCTTTGCCTTAGTTGTTGCTGAAGGCTCTTGTAGCTTATCTGGGGCGTACTTGGTTAATAGTAGTCGAGTAAGTCCATCCATCAGCGTTTTACTCTGGATGGCGTAGCTGTCTTCGCCTCCTCTACCGGCAGTTGCGGCGTATAGGCAGCACGAACTTCGGCCTCAATCTCTGCACGGCGTTTGGCTGCTGCCTCTGCAAGTTCTCGCTCTTGGCGACGCGCCTCAATGTTGACTTGAGCTTGCACTTCCGACTCTATGAAAGCTGCGTTATGCTCTTCGATCTCTTTGGTGTACTGAGCTGTTACATCAGCGGCAATCTTGTCCAATGCTAGCTTCTGAAATTGGGCTGGCCGATGGGTGTACAGTTCAAATTGTGGGCTGCCATGAAAGTCCAAACCAACCTGCACAAGTCCAAGCTGGTGAAGCGTGTTACCTGCTGCCATAGCATCAAGGTAGACCGGCAAAACTTCAAATGCGCTTGGCACTGGAAAAGTTTCAACACCACCGTCGATGTACTTGCTGATTGGGCGCCCAGATACGGGATCAACATCAGCGAAGTGGTCAATACCTGATTTCCGGTCTTTGTATAGGGCTTGGGCTTCGGCAATACGGCGAGCCAGTTCTTTTGGATCAAGGGATTTAAGCATGGGTGGATTCTCCTAGCTGAATTGGTTGTTCGTTGTTGTCGCGGATAATTTTCAAAATCTCGGGCGTTAGTGCGTCATGCACCATCTGCTCAAGCACTTCTTGCGTGGTACTGGGGTTAACATCGCGAAAGATAACTTCAAGTCGCCCAACGACTACTCTTCGTTCGGTGACTTTTCGAATCCGGTGATGTTGGGACTTACATGCGGCGCTGCAATACACTCCGCGAGAATTCTTTGAATCAAATGCTGCACCACACTGGATACAGTTTCGCTTTACTACGGCCATAGGCTGGCTCCTTCTGAACTAGGTGATTTGGGTTGGAGGTGTGTCTTAGTTTGAACTGAAACGCACTAAGGAATAGCGCGGACAAAAAAGAAGGCGGGGTAGCTAGAAGGCGCCCCGCCTTAGTTGTGTAGCTGATACTCTTTGTGTGTTGCGAAGTCATGTCCATTTGAAGAGTCGAGGACTGCGACTCGATCAAGGAACCACCCTCGATCTAGCAAGTTTGGGCCAGTGACTTGCTGCACTGGAGTCGGATGGATACCGGGCCGGGTGAAGCTCGTGAAAGCCTCAAGGAGAAACTGGGAAGTGTTGCGAGGGGCGAGATAGTCGTTTTTCTCCATCTCTGTAACACAGTATACCACACCTTCCTGAAAATACAACCCACACATACAAATAAAATGCAAGAGTTTTATCATGTTTTGGACGAGTGGTAATTCCGACAGGCGTGAACCGTCTTTGATGGGCGTGGGAAATAGTCAGGGTGCGGCGCTGCAAGCAGTAGGGTTACGGCGAAGGGGATGTGATACGAGGCGAGTAGTACAATTGAGTAGTACAAACGAAAAAGCCCGTGAACTCTAAGTAACTGAATTCACGGGCTTTTCTAAATGTGGCGGTGAAGGAGAGATTCGAAAGTACCCGCACCCTCAATCGCTCAGCCGAGGCCCCGGAATACAAGGGCTCCAGCGGTGCCAGTTGCGCAAAAGTATTCCCACGCCATTCCCATGATCATTAACGAGACACCGGTTACGCGTGCGCATCACACGTGTAGGGCGCAGAAATTCCGAAAGTGGGTAGGGGTAAAAAAAAGAGTAACATAAGTAATCTTGACCGCTTTCTCATCCCAAGCTATTGAATTTAAAGGGTTTTAGCTTTCTTTCAAAAGGTAATCTTTAAGTAATATTGAAGTAATCTGATTACTCTTTATAAATGTAATTCTCTAATTTTATAAAACCCTTTAAAATCAATACGTTGTCAAATAATTACCTTTTCAATTACTTCTCTATTACTCCTTTTTGTAATCTCATAGCCCACGGAATACGTGGCCTCCAGACCGTTTCTGTGGGGAGATTACTGAAATTACTCTTTTTGAGACTCCCCCCCTCCCCCTCAATAGAAAAGCCTCCAGCCCCCTTCTACGAAATGCCCCATCGGTGCAGGGTTCCGCAGGCTTTTGACCACCCCACAACGCCGAGCAGCCCCCCAGCCGGTGCCGCGTTGAGCTGTCCGCAGGGCCGCAGAAAAAACGACCCATTTAGCCCGCAGGCGAGGTGGGGGGACGACGGCGCGCGCCAGGTCCAGGTCGGGCTATTTTTTCTCTTTGTAGCACGTCAACTCCCCAAATCTTGATTTTGTGGCACGCCACAACCCCGACCAGCACCAGACCGCACCGAGTTGCCGATGGTCACCACCTCGGACACCATCGAACTCCCGTATTTACTGAGCCAAACAGCCCTTCACGCTTGCCGTGACACCCTGCAAATGCTATGTTGAACTGGGTTTTTTCATGCTGATGAACGGCAGACTTTCGTTCATCCGGGCAGGATTTTTCTACCCCAAAGACCCCTTTCACGAGCAGCAAAAAGCCGCCTCATGGGCGGCTCAATGTTTTGCAGAGAAGGTATCGGAGAGTATCGAGGCGATGTGCAGTTAAAGCCTGCCGCGCGAGTGCCAGCCGGGGTCGATGACCCGTATGCGCAAGCCACGATGCTCTACCAATGCAGTCTGGTCAGAACAACCCTCCCAACGCTGCCGGCTCCCAGTTCATGATGACCAGCTCTCCGCTGACGTCAGCCTTCCCCTGCCGCTGATTCGTCGTGCTATAGCGAATGTCCACAGTCTCGAAGTGAAACCCCTCAAACACCCGTCGGATGTCTGGGTGGTCGTTGATGCTGACCATCACCTTGCCCTTGCACCGCCGCATGAAGTCGGCCATCCGCTCATAGTTCTCAAACGGAAAGTCCACCCCATAACCAGCGGTCTGCCAGTAAGGCGGGTCCATGTAATGGAAGGTGTGCGGTCGGTCATAGCGTTCAGCACACTCAAGCCAGCCCAAGTTCTCGACATAGGTACCCGACAGCCGTTGCCAGGCCGCAGACAGGTTCTCCTCGATCCGCAACAGGTTGATGGCTGGTCCAGTGGTGGCGGTACCGAAAGTTTGCCCACTGACCTTGCCGGCGAAGGCATGGTGCTGCAGGTAGAAAAACCGGGCAGCCCGCTGGATATCGGTAAGGGTCTCCGGCCGGGTCATCTTCTGCCATTCAAACACCTGCCGCGAGCTGAGCGCCCACTTGAACTGGCGCACGAACTCTTCCAGGTGGTTCTGCACAACGCGGTACAGCGTCACCAGGTCGCCGTTGATATCGTTCAGGACTTCAACGGGGGCAGCCTGGGGCCGCATGAAGTAGAGCGCGGCACCGCCGGCAAAGACCTCGACGTAGCATTCATGGGGTGGAAACAGTGGAATTAGACGATCTGCCAGGCGGCGCTTGCCGCCCATCCACGGGATAATTGGTGTGCTCATTAAGTGATCCTTGTTTCGACAATTGGATTCGCTTAGGCTTCGCACCCCCTGCGCAGTGGGGCGAGGCCTTGGTTGGAGCACTCGGCGTGTTCGAGTGATTCAGCGTCGAATCTGTGTTAGCGCACAGGTTCGTCGCCTCGTTTATTGCGCAGGGGGCTTTACGCCTCCCCGCCAATTTCGTACGGCTTGAAGCGGATTACGTTCTCTCCGATCCAGTCATTCAGTTGCTGCATACGTGTCTGAATCGGCTCTATCTCATTCGCCGCATAGATCTGTGCCGCTTCCCTGATCGATCCAAAACCTCCCGCGTTCTGCGGCACGATGCCCATCAGTTGCGGCGGAATGCGCAAGCTGGCCAGCACATCGTCGCGGGTCTGGTTTTTGATCGAGTTGAATTCATCTTTGGCCGCGACCTCACTGACCGGAATCAGCTGGATTCCGTCCTTCTTGCCGGTGGGCGAGTACACGAACAGATTGCGAAAATTGCCTGGTCCCTTCGAATCCTTGAGCGCCTTGCGCAAAGCGTCGATATCGGTCTCTGTCTGCGCGGCATCGGTCATGTAGAGAATGAAGCCGGCGTGACTGCCGTTCTCGTAGTACTTACGGCGGAACAACGTGGCCGATTCGTTGAGCAACGCCGACTGCAAGGCACTGATCCACTCCGGCAAGCCATAAATCTCCTGGTGCAAATTCGCTTCCCGCAGGTGGAAAATGCTGCCCGGTTCAAACTGGTGTTCATCCTTCCAGCCTTGCACCTGGTAATAACGCCCTTCCGGGCCGGCTCGCATGTACTTCGCCAGCGGTGGTACAAGTTGCCGGGTGCCACCGAGCACCGAGCGCCGCGCTTCAAGGTACCCATTACCCAGGCACAACCAGTCCAGGGCGAACTGTTCGAACGCAGCACGCGACAACATGGGGTGTGGAATAAACGTCTTGCTCAACAGGTTGCGCTTGAACATCAGGCCCGAATGCAGATGAACGCTGGAACCAACAGAACGGGCCAGGCCATCAAGCGACAACGGCGGCTCATACCACCGCCCGTTGTACCAACATTGCAGGTAATCGAAGACCTCCCGACTACCCAGCACAGGGGTCGGCTCGCCAAAGCTGAACACTTGCATGCCCTGCCCTGGCGCTGCTGTGGTTGGCACCAGGCCAGAATTTGCGTGTTGTTCGGTCATCAAAAAATCTCCATCCGCCCAGTGTTGGAGGCGGTCTGCCCCTCAAGCGGCTCGTTGTGCAATGCGTGAAAGAGCGCCCAGGCCAGGTCGGCGTGGCCGGTGTTGTCGTTACGCCCTGCGGTGTAGGTGTACTGGCGGCCGCCCGCGGTGACTGTCTTGCGGATCGCCATCAGTGACTGCGCCATGTCGGTCCATCCGGCGTCGAACTCCAGCCGGCCGTTGTGGATCACGTCATAGGCCTTGAGCACCAGGCGCGTTTTGACTTCGGGCGAATAGCTGAAGGTGGTTACAGCTGGGAAGAACTGGCGCACCAGCTGGGCCACGCCGCTGCCCAGCCCAGTGACATCGATCCCGATGTAGGTCACCCAGTAGCGGTCGCAGACGCTTTTGATAAATGCCGCCTGGGCCGCAAAGTCCATGCCCCGGAATTGGTGCCGCTCCAGGACGCGGAATTTGCCGCCCGGTACCAGTGGTGGCGCGACCACCACCAACCCAGAGCAATCACCGGTTTCCGCTGGGTCGTAGCCAATCCAAACCTGGCGGTCACCGAACGGCCGCATGGCGAACGGCTTGTAGTCCTCTGCCCATTCAACCCAACTGTCGACCATGCAGCTCTGCAACAACGCCAACGGAAAGATGCTCGCGCCATCATCAACAAACTCGCACATCAACAGGTTGGCGAACGCCTCGGGGCTATACTCCCGACGCAGCTCCTCAATGTCGAACAGGTCACAGCCGCCGTGCTCTGCGTCCAGGATGGTGACGATCTGTCGCCACAAACGGTCCTCGCAGAACCTCCCCTGTTGGAGCGCCCCATGGGAAACGTCGACCTTGGTGTGCTGGGCCGCTGGCTTGCCCTTGTTGAAGCGTTCGCCGGTCCAGAAGGTGTAGGCTTCATGGGCCATGCTGGATGGTGTCGAGAAGTAGGTTTTGCGCCACTTCTTGTGCATGGCCATGCCCGAGGCGACCTTGTTCAGCTCTTCAAACTTGAACGTCCAGAAGAATTCGTCGAAGTAGAAATTGCCGTGGTAGCCCTGGGCGGTTCGCGCATTGGTTCCGAGAAAAAACAGCTCGGCGCCGTTGGGCAATACGATGGGATCGCCCGTCAGCTCGACACCGATGACCTCACGGGCAAATGCCTGGATGTACCCGCGAAACAGATAGGCTTGGTTTTTCGATGCGGACAGGAAGATCTGATTGCGCCCGGTCTCCAGCGCATCAAGAAACGCCTCGCGGGCAAAGTAATAGGTCGCCCCGATCTGCCGGCTTTTGAGGATGACGCGGGTCCGTTGATTGCCAGCCCGGTACCAGTCTTTCTGGTAATCGAAACAGCCGTCGATAAACGCTTCACGCAGCAGCTCGATTTGCTCTTCGCTAATATCGTTTTTCGGGGTCTTTTTCTTCGGCCCTTCGTTGCGCTTAGCCAGGTTCGGGTTGAGTTCGGTTTCGGTACCACCGCCCTGGAAGCGCTGAATTCTGGCCTGGCGTTCCAACTGGCGATGCAGTAGGTCAATTTCCTTGAAGTCCCCGCCGCTCTTGCCCTCCTTGAGGATCAACTGAACCAACCGGGCTTCCAGCGCCCCGCCGATACGCTCAACGTTATCCGCCCGGTCCCACTCGTCTCGGGCCTTCCAACTGTGTAGCGTTTTCTCTTTTTCGCCAGTAGCCTCGGCAATCTCGCAGATGCGCCAACCCATCCAGTACAGAAACTTGGATTGGCGTCGGGGATCGATAGGGAGCAGTTCGGTCGTAGTCATGGCCGCGATGCTGCCGCCCGCGCCTGCGACTCAGTAGCTCCGCCTCTTGTAACTCCGCTCCCTACAATCCCGACTCGTTGCCGCAACTCGCGCGCGTCACGACCATGCCCCTCATTGCAACGCACTTAGCGCCCAACGCATTGAGGATTCCCGGCATGAAGAAATTTCGCAGCAATTGGTTCCGTGTCGCCGTCGAGGGCGCTACCTCGGACAAACGCACGATCAAACGCAGCTGGCTCGAACAGGCGGCCAAAAACTTCAACCCGGCCACCTATGGCGCCCGCATCTGGCTGGAACACTTCCGCAGCCTGTTGCCGGACAGTCCTTTCAAAGCCTACGGCGACGTGCTGGCGGTCAAGACCGAAGAAGTAGAAATCAATGGCCAGAAAAAGTTGGCCCTGTTCGCCCAAGTCGAACCGACGCCCGAACTGATCGCCATGAATAAGGCCAGGCAGAAGGTCTATACCTCCATCGAAATCGACGACAGCTTCGCCGACACAGGGGAAGCCTACATCGTCGGTCTGGCCGTCACCGACTCCCCTGCCAGCTTGGGTACTGACCTACTCGCCTTCTCCGCGCAAAAACCCGAATCCAGTCCGTTCAAAGACCGCCACTACTCGGCAACGTCCATGTTTACCGAGGCCGTTGAAACCGAACTGACCTTCGAAGAAATCGAGGAAAAACCAGGCATCGGCGCACAACTGCTCAGCACCGTCAAAGCGTTGCTGACCGGCAAACAAGCCAAAGACGACACAGAGTTCAGCCAAATCGGCGAAGCCGTGCAAACCCTCGCTGAACACGTCAAGGATCTGCCCGAGCAAGTGGCCGCCGAGAAGAAGTTCTCTGGAGAGCTGAAAACCAAGGTTGACCAGCTCAGCAAAGACTTGGGCGATCTGAAAACCAAGCTTTCCAACACCCAGGACCACAGCCAAAAGGAACGCCCCCAGGTATCCGGCGGCGATAACCAGGTCGTGACCGACTGCTGACAGTCAGCCCACCACAGCCCCCGAATAACGAAGGACAGCTACCATGCGCAACGATACCCGTACCGTCTTCAACGCCTACCTGGGCCAACTGGCCAAGCTCCACAGCGTGCCCGACGTCACCACCAAATTTGCCACCGCCCCCAGCGTCACCCAGATACTGGAAACCCGGATGCAGGAATCCAGTCAGTTCCTGAGCGCCATCAACATCTACGGCGTCGCCGAGCAGATGGGCGAAAAAATCGGCATGGGCATCGGCGGGCCGAACGCCGGCACTACCGACACCAACACCAAAGAACGCGAAACCAGCGACATCAGCACGCTCGATGACCGTGGCTACTTCTGCTCGCAGACCAACTTTGATACCCACCTGCGTTACAGCAAGTTGGATGCATGGGCCAAGTTCCCCGACTTCCAGGCCCGTATTCGTGACGCCATCCTGAAACGCCAGGCGCTGGACCGTATCCTGATCGGTTGGAACGGCGTCAGTCGCGCCGCGACGTCCAACCCAGCCACCAATCCACTGCGCCAGGACGTCAACATTGGTTGGCTGCAGAAGATGCGCGCCGAAAACGCCGCCCGCGTCATGAAGGAAGTGGTCGAAGGCTCCGGCAAGATCACCATCGGTGCCGGTAAAGACTTCACCAACCTCGACGCCCTGGTGTTCAGCATGGTCGAGGAATTCATTGCCCCGTGGTACCAGGAAGACCCTGACCTGGTGGTGATCTGCGGTCGACAACTGCTGGCCGACAAGTACTTCCCGATCATCAACAAAGACAACGCTCCGACTGAAATGCTGGCCGCAGACATCGTCACCAGCCAGAAGCGTCTGGGTAACTTGCCCGCTGTGCGTGTGCCTTACTTCCCTCCGCGTGGGCTGTTGGTCACCAAGCTGGAAAACCTGTCGATCTACTGGCAGGAAGGCAGCCGCCGCCGCACCGTCGTCGACAACGCCAAACGCGACCGCATCGAAAACTACGAGTCGGTGAATGACGCCTACGTCATTGAAGACTTGGAATGTGCCTCGCTCGCTGAAAACATCGAACTGGCATAAGGCGACCGACCATGACCAACCCTTGCCGTCGTCACTATCAACGCGTCACTGCCGCCCTGGAGGCGGCAGCCGTTGAACCGACTCAAACCATGGCCGGCGCCACGGCTTACGAGCATCAGCTCAACCAATTGCTACAGGATCGCCTGCGCCTGAAACAGGTGCAGTCAAACCAAGGTAAAGCCGAACTCAAGCGCCAGTTACTGCCGGACTACATCCCTTACGTTCAGGGAGTGCTGGAGGCTGGTCAGGGTGCGCAAGACGAGGTGATGACCACGGTCATGGTCTGGCGCTTCGATGCCGGCGACTTTACGGGCGGCCTCGATATCGCCACCTACGTGCTGAAACACAAGATGGTCATGCCTGACCGTTTCGCTCGCACGCTGGGGTGCCTGGTAGCCGAAGAAGTCGCCACGGCAGCGTTTAAGGCACAGAAGGTCAACGAGCCGTTCGACTTGGCAATCCTGCACCGCACGGCCGAACTGACCGAATCCGAAGACATGCCCGACCAGGCACGCGCCAAGTTGTTCCTGGCTCTTGGTCGCGCCACGCTGGTGGGCATCACCGAAGAGCAGCCAGGCCAACCAGGCCAGGTTCAGGCAGGTGTCGACCTGCTGAAACAAGCCATCGCCCTGCACGATGCATGCGGCGGCAAGAAAGATCTGGAGCGGGCAGACCGCCTGCTCAACAAACTCGCTGCCACTGGCAGCTAACCGAGCGTCCCCACGCACCCCGCCGGCTCGGGGCGGATCGGCCAGGCCGCTCCTCCTGAACGTGAAGCCCCGACCACCGGCGACCTATTTTTGAGTGCAGTCATGAGCGCATTTGTAGCCAACGGCACAGTCGACAGCGGCCACATCAACACCGACCCGTTCTGGCCGTCGATTGACCTGGACAATTTGCGCGCCACCCTGCGCATCGACAACAGCGTCACACCGGCCCGCCTGGAGACCGCAGTGATCGCCGCAGCCATCAACCTCAACCGCGAACTGGGCGAATGGCGTGCAATCCAACAAGCTGCTGGCTACACCACGCTGGACGACGTACCAGGTGACCGCATCAAGAATGTGTCAGTAAAAGCACACCTCTACCGTCGCGCCATCGAAGCCGGTACCGGCGCCGAAGTCTGCGAGCGATACCGCTCCTACGACACCACCAATGTCGGCAACCACAAAGCCGAAGAACTCACCCCGAACATCGACGACTACCGCCGCGACCTGCGCTGGGCTGTACGCGACTTCCTTGGCATCGGCCGCACCACCGTGGAGCTGATCTGATGCCCATCACCGTCAGCGCCTATCAAAACGACACCGTCGACTCGTTGTGCTGGCGGTACTACGGTCGCACCGCAGGTGTCACCGAAGCCGTGCTTGAGGCCAACCCCGGCCTCGCCGACTACGGTCCAATTTTGCCGCAAGGCCTTGTCGTCAACATGCCAGAAGCCCAAGCCAGCGCCCCACAGCGGCAAATGGTGAACCTATGGGACTGATCCCCTGCAACCAAGGAAACCCACACCATGGCTGATCCGACTTCCAGCGCTGTGACCGGCCTTCTTATGGGCCTGGGCCTGGCGACCGTTACGCCGATCATCGACGGGGAGGCGCTATTCGGCGCGATCCTCGGCGCCTGGCTGGTGACCAGTACCAAGCATGACCTCAAGGTTTGGCAGCGTCTGGGCTCACTGTTTCTGTCGGCCGGGGTGGGTTACCTCTTCGCGCCGATGGCCCTGCAGGCCATCCCGTTCATCACCAGCGGCGGCGGTGCATTCGTCTGTGCCCTGGTAGTCATCCCGGTCAGCATCAAGTTGATGGTGTGGGTGGAAAAAGCGGACATCTGGGATATCTGGCGTCGCATCCGAGGGGGCAGCTGAAATGCCAAACATCGAACTGGCCGTGCAACTGATCACGGCAATCGCCTACTTGCTGAGCGCCTTCCGGTTGGCCTGCTACACCCGAGGCGCATCCCGATACCGGCGCAGCATCTCATTACTCGCCAGCATGTTCGGCTCCGCGCTGTGCATCTGCGGTCTGGAAATACTGCTGTACCGCCAGCCCACCAGCCTCTGGCAAGCCGTCTCCATCGTATTGCTCTGCACCCTGATTTTCCGTTCACGCGGCAATGTCGCCGCCCTGTTGAGGCCCAGCGCATGACCACCACCCTACGCCACGGCGACCGCTCACAAGCCGTCCGCATTCTGCAAAAGAACCTCAACAACCACGGGGCCAAGCTGGTGGTGGACGGCGACTACGGCGACGTCACCGAAACCGCCGTTCGTGCTTATCAGGTGAAAGTCGGCCTGGTCGCTGATGGCGTTGCCGGGACCAAGACCCAAACCAGCCTGGCAGGTGGCGACTGCGCCCAGTTGCTGCGAAACAACGACCTGGTGAAAGCCGCCGAACGCCTCGACGTTCCCCTGGCCAGCATCTATGCGGTCAACGAAGTGGAATCCAATGGCAAGGGCTTCCTCGACAATGGCAAGCCGGTGATCCTGTTTGAGCGACACATCATGTACCGCCAGCTATCCACGCCACGGCATGAAGGCGATGATCCGGCCGAACTCAAACGCCAGGCCGACCAGCTCGCCACCACCAACCCGGCCTTGGTCAACCAAAAGCCCGGTGGTTATGTCGGCGGTACCGCCGAACACCAGCGTCTGGCAATGGCCCGACTGATCGACGACACCGCCGCTCTGGAATCTGCGTCCTGGGGTGCATTCCAGATTATGGGCTTCCACTGGAGGCGCCTGGGCTATTCCAGCGTGCAGGACTTCGTGACAGCCATGAGTGCCGGCGAATCGCAGCAGTTCGACGCCTTCACCCGATTCATTGAAACCGATCCGGCGTTACATAAGGCCCTGAAAGCCCGCAAATGGGCCGAGTTCGCCAAGCTTTACAACGGGCCGAACTATCAGCGCAATCTTTACGACACCAAACTCCAACGCGCCTACGAGCGCCATGCCGGCTGCGAATGCGGGCAAGTGGTGGCGGCATGATCGACTTCGACGCGGTGGAAAAGCTACAGGTGCAGGACGGTGACCTGCTGGTGGTCCCGGAATCGACCGAACAGGACGACATGGTACGGCTGGCCGAGTGCATACAGCTGATGAACAACGCCAGAGCCGTAATCGTGCGCGGCCCGATCAAGCAGCTCGACACCGCTGCCATGAACAAACTTGGTTGGTACCGCGCGTGAGCACCCTGCGCCAGGCCCTGTACGGCTTCGCCCTGCTCGGTGCCCTGGCGCTATTGATCTGGGGCCAGCAACAGCGCATCGATGTCGCTGAAGGCCAAACTGAGCGGGCAAAGGATGCGGCCAAGACTGCCCGCAAGGACGCCGACCGCAACCTGGCGACCGCCAACACCCTCACCGCGACCCTGCAACAGGAACGCGAAGCACAAAGCGCCCTGCGCGCTCAACAGGACCTGTTGCGCCAAGGCCTGGCAAAACGTGAGCGAACCATAGAGGAACTGAAACTTGAAAACGCTGAACTACGCGACTGGGCTGCTCAGCCTTTGCCTGACGCTGCTCGCCGGCTGCGGGAGCGCCCCGCCCTTACCGGCGCCGACGCTTATCGTCAGTGGCTGTCCGGCCGTGGTGCCGTGCCAACTGCCGGCCACCAGCCCGCGCAGTAACGGCGACCAACTCACCGACCAGGACCGCATCGAAGCCGCCTGGGCCGACTGCGCCGCCCAGGTCGACATGGTTTATCAGCACCAACAGGCCCAACCATGAACAAGCACGAAAGCCTGCGCGCTCACTTGCTGGCCTGCGTGGCCGAGCTGAAGCACAACCCCGAGAGCCTGCTGATCTTCATCGACAACGGCAAGGTCCGCTGCACTGCTGCCGCAAGCCTGTCCTTTGAGTACAGCTTTGACCTGCAGATCATCCTCACCGACTTCGCCGGGCACCCCGACAGCGTGATACTGCCCATCCTTGGTTGGCTCAGCGTCAACCAGTCCGAGCTGCTGGAAAACCTCGACAAAGTGAAGACCGGCATTCAGTTCGAAGCCGATATCATCGACACCAGCAAGGTCGACTTCAGCCTAACCCTACCGCTGACAGAGCGGGTGATTGTCGGCAAGGATGACCAGGGCAACACCACCGTCAAGCATGCCGGCGAGCCGCAACGTGTCGCGGACTATCTTGATCCGAACTGGGTACCAGGTGCCCTGGGCAACGCCAGTGAATGGGTCGTGCCCAAATGAATGGGAGCTTGGAGGCACTTGAGGACTGGGTAGGCCCGCTGCTCAAGAAACTGCAGCCAGCAGAGCGCGGAAAACTTGCCCGCAGCCTGGCCCAGCAGCTTCGGCGCAATCAGCAACAACGTGTGAAAACCCAAGCGAACCCGGATGGCAGCAAGTACACCCCCAGGAAGAAGCGCGACTTACGTGGGAAGAAGGGCCGCATCCGACGCAAGCTGGAGATGTTCCAGAAGCTGAGCAAGGTGACATACCTGAAGGCTAAAGGTGATGGCAGTGCCATCAGCGTAGGCTTCACCGGCCGGGTCGCCCGGATTGCCAGGGTCCACCAGTACGGCTTGAGGGATCGCGCAGAGCGCAACGCGCCACAGGTCCAATACGATCAGCGAGAGGTTCTGGGCTTTACCGACGCTGACCTCGACTTGATCCGCGATGGCTTACTCGCACACCTGACACTGTAGCGGCCCTTCCTACAAGGCAACGGAGCTGCACCCGCGCGTGCGTGGCGCCACCATCGGCGTCATGAACGACTTCGCAGCCCTCTCCCGCATGCTCGAAAACCTCATCCGCCTCGGCGTCATTGCCGAAGTCCAGATGGAGCCTCCGCGCGTGAAAGTAAAAACCGGGGAACTGACCACCGCCTGGCTGCCATGGATCGCCCCGCGCGCCGGAACCGATCAGGTATGGGACCCGCCGACAGAGGGTGAACAAGTCATGTTGTTCAGCCCGTCCGGCCAGCTCGCCAATGGTGTTGCTGTGACAGGCCTTTTCAGCGACCACATTCCAGCCAACGGCAAACGCGCGGGCCTGCACCGCCGCACCTACGCCGATGGCACCGTGATCGAGTACGACAGCATTGCCCATCACCTAAACGCCACCCTGGTCGGCGGCGGCACCACCAACCTTATCAGCAAGGGCGGCATAAACATCGTCGGACCGATCACACACCAGGGCGACTACACCCAAACCGGCAATCAGAACATCACCGGCCGGGTCGACGTTTCGGATGACGTGGTCGCGGCGGGCGTCAGTCTGGTGAATCACCTGACCTCTGGCGTTAAGCAAGGCGGCGACCAATCCGGGAGGCCTATCCCAACATGAACCGACAAACCGGCGGCGCCATCGACAACCGCGCCCATATCAGCCAGTGCATCACCGACATCCTCACCACGCGACTCGGCACCCGAGTGATGCGCCGCGAATACGGCAGCCTGCTGCCCGAGCTGGTGGACCATCCGTTCAATGATGTCATCCGTTTACAGGTCTACGCCGCGACGGTCATGGCACTGATGCGCTGGGAACCGCGTATCAGCCTTAGCCGCGTGCAGTTCACGGGGGCCAGCTTGCAAGGCCAAGCGGTGCTGGATCTGGAAGGCAGTATGGTCGACACCAATGAACCACTGAGCCTCAGCCTGCCGCTGCAACTGGGAGGCAGTGTATGAACAGCTTCGCCGCCATCGACCTCAGCCAGCTCCCGCCGCCGCAGATCGTCGAACAGATCGACTTCGAACTGATCCTGGCCGAGCGCAAGGCTTACATGATCAGCCTCTGGCCGGCCGAAGAACAGGCGGAAATCGCCGCACGCCTCGACATGGAGTCGGAGCCGCTGACCAAGCTGCTGCAAGAGAATGCCTACCGCGAAACCATCTGGCGCCAGCGGGTCAATGAAGCCTCCCTGGCTAACCTGCTCGCCACTGCTCGGGGTACCGACCTGGAACAACTGGCGGCCAACTTCAACGTGAAAAAGCTGGTCATTCAGGAAGGCAAGCCATCGGCGGTGCCGCCTGTGCCAAGGCTAATGGAAAGCGACGACAGCCTACGCGAGCGGGCACAAATGGCCTGGGAAGGCCTTAGCACCGCAGGTCCGCGCAACAGCTATATCTTCCACGCACGGGCGGCTGACGGCCGGGTTGCCGATGCCACCGCCGAAAGCCCGTCGCCTGCCGTGGCCGTTGTCACGGTGCAATCCTTACTCGGCGATGGCACGGCCTCTGCTGACCTGCTCGCCAGCGTCAACGCTTACCTCAGCGACGATGACCGCCGCCCGGTAGCGGATCGATTGACTGTCCAGGGCGCGCAGATCCTCCGGTACCAGGTAAAAGCCAAGCTCTACCTGTTGTCCAGCGGGCCGGAGTCAGAGCCGATTCTTGCCGCTTCTGAAGCGCGCTTGCTGGCCTACGTCAATCAACGCCGGCGACTCGGTATGGAAGTGTCAGAGTCGGCACTGCACGCTGCAGCACACGTTGAAGGGGTGCGCAAGGTTGAGCTGGAAGGCTGGGTTGATATCGTCGCGACCAAAGCCCAAGCGCCCTACTGCACCAAAGTCACCGTCACCCGAGGCGCCGAATAATGGGTGCCCAGCAGCTGCTGCCGGGGAACTCCACGCCGCTGGAACGCCAAGCGGCGCAAGCGCTCGCGCAAATTCAGCGAGTGCCCATTCCACTGCGTCAGCTTTGCAATCCCGACACTTGCCCGCTGGAGCTGCTGCCATACCTGGCCTGGTCCTTTTCGGTCGATCGCTGGGACAGCAAATGGCCTGAGGCGGCGAAACGGTCGGCCATTCGATCATCCCACTTCATCCATTCGCGCAAGGGCACCATCGGCGCCCTGCGGCGTGTGGTCGAGCCTTTGGGCTACCTGATCGAAGTCCTGGAGTGGTGGCAGACCATCCCTCTGGGTGTGCCTGGCACCTTCTCCATTAAGGTCGGCGTGCTGGAAACCGGCATCACCGAAGAGATGTATCAGGAACTTACCTGGCTGATTGATGACGCCAGGCCGGTCACCCGTCACCTCACAGGCCTGGCCATCAGCCTTGAAACCACGGGCATGCTCAACATCTTCGCCAGCGTTTATGAAGGCGATGAAATCGACGTTTATCCGCCGGTCATGCGTGACATTGAGGTCACCGGCTCCTTTGGCGTGGTCGGGCGTGAACACTCCATAGACACCCTGGACGTTTATTATGATTGATGTGAATTCACAGTTTTTCGCCATCCTCACAAAAGTAGGGAGAGCCAAGCAGGCAAACGCCGACGCGCTCGGTATCCCCTGGAAAATCACTGAAATGGGCGTGGGTGATGCAAATGACACTGACCCCATTCCAAGCGAGACGCAAACCCGCCTGATCAATGAATGGCGCCGCCGTCCCTTGAATCAAGTGCGGGTTGATCCGGCGAACCCGGCGGTGATCATTGCCGAGCAAATTATCCCGGCCGACGAGGGTGGGCGCTGGATTCGCGAAATCGGTCTGTACGACGCAGACGGCGACCTGGTGGCGGTGGCTAACTGCGCGCCGAGC